>JBBRTW010000409.1:0-6695 GCA_038244055.1 Tepidisphaerales bacterium
ACGATGAAGCCAGCAACGGCCAGCGGCAGCAACCACGCGATCTGGCCACCCAGCTGATTGTTGAAGAGGCGCAGGATGCTCGGTTCGCCGCTGAATCCGCCGATTCCGTCGCCGCCGCCCCCGCCCCGATGCACCCCACCCAGCGCCGTCCATGCAGCGCCGCGGCCGCAAGGAAAACATTGGCCACCGTCACCCACAGACCCAGGGGAATGTCGATCATGGCCATCCGCGAGAAGCGCTGGAACATCAGCGTCGTCCCGCAGGCGACCCCCGCCACCAGCCCCGTCGTGGGGTCCGCCACCGCCCGCCCCAGTTCGTAAGTCGCGATGAGCATCAGGCACGCCGCCAGCAGCGATGGCCACCGCGCCTCCCACGCCAGTTTCAGCCACGCAGCCTCATGCACGGCCGGATCGGGATTCGACAGATCCCGCACCGTTTCCGGGCGAATCGCCAGCGCCGTGATCCACGCCGTCAGCGGCGGCTTTTTCAAACGCGGCTTGGCCTCGAGTGTCGGCACCAGCCACGAATCGGGATGATCCCTGCGCAGTTCCAGGGCGGTTGCGATATTCAGATTCTCCAGCCCCCCGGAAAACTCGAGCTGCGTCAGGGTCGGCGCGATGGCCGCGAAAAATACGACGATCAGCCCCGTCCACACCGCAAACCGCGGGAGCCGAATCTCATTGCTGGTTGTCTCCGGGATCATGCCGGCCTGATTGTACCGGACGATTTGAAAGGTGCGCCTTGGCGCGGCAATCGAGGAAGTGCCGACCGGTAATCGCGAAGCGGTGCCGACCTGTCATTCCAGATGCCGACCCCGTCATTCTGAGCGAGTATAGACGACCGAAGAATCCGGCAGATGCGTCGCGGCCAAAACACCAGGCGAACGGGCCAATACGATGGGGCAAGATTCTTCGGTCGCCTGAAGCTCCCTCAGAATGACCCGGGAATGGCTCCCTCGATGGCACTCAGAACGACCCGTGAATGGCTCCCTCGATGCCACTCCGAATGACGCTACGACGCCCGCCGCGCCCTCTCCCCCGGCGCGGGCGCCCTTTTCATCTGCCTTTTCTCCACATCCTGCATCGGCTCGGGCGGAAGCTCATTGCCGGCGAGCAACTCGCCCAGTTTCTTCGCCACCATTCCCTGCACCCGCTTGATCGCTTCCTCGATGCTTCCGGCCCGCGCGACCAGATCGGGAAACTCGGCCGCCATGGCCACGAAATCCCCATCGTCCGCCTCGATCATCACGCGATACCTGCTGGCGGTCGACTGCGCCACCCGCTGCAAGATCGGATCCGCCACCGGCAGGCGGCTCCGCGCGGTTTCCAGCAATTCCAGGTCCCGTTCCCAGGACCCCAGCGGCCCTTCCCCATCCGACAGCGGCGCGGGCGCGGCGATCCCCAGCGACATCGAGGCCAGCACATGCTGCGACAGCCTCTGCCTCATGCACTGCACGGCCGCGATGACCGTCTGCCCGTTGCAAACCACCCCCGGCATCTCCGGGCAGCGCGCGATGTGGCCCATTTGATGATCGTAGTCAATGGAAAGGCGATATTTGTAGGCGATCTCGGCCGCGACAAACGAATCCGCCTGGGAAAACAAGGGAGGCATACTTCAGCCATCGACCGCGCGGACGGCGGGCTTAATCACCAGACTCATAACCACGAAGGACACGAAGGGCACTAAGAAGAAATCGAGGATAGAGGATAGAGGATAGAAAATAGAAGAAGCAGTGAGTGCGCTTCCCCACGAATGGTGGGTGCGCCCCTCGCATCTTGTTCCTACACCCTACACCCTGCACCCTATACCCTCCGCTTCAAAAAAACACCGCAGGCCCGCGGCACCCACTCCGCGGGCCTGGGTTCTTGTTCTACGCCCCCCGACCACCGTTTCATCGGCCGATCGGGGGGGTGGGTTTGGTAAGGCGGCACAAATTTGCCGGCGACTGGCGCCAGGTCGGAGCCATTCACTCCGCCCCGCCTGGTCGGGCATTGCACCCGACTACAGCGAGCATTGCCCGCGGAACTCAATCCCCGCCCTGTTGGACCGGCCCGGCATCACCGCCAGCAGATCCGAAAGCAATTCATCATTCACCGGCCGCGACAGATTCGCCGAGCGGCTCTCCAGCAGGCGGCTCAACTTCTCCACCACCGCCTGGGCCCGCTCCAGCAGCGTGTCGGCCAACTCCACCGCGACCACATCCGCATTCGCAGCCGACTCAAAACGATTGTTAAAGGACTGATTCATGATGCTCTCCTCCTCGAGAAACTCTCCCGGCCGCCCGGACGTTCACGCTTCAGCATGCCCATCGATCCGTTCGCGCCGACTCGCACTCACCCGCCGGACTGGCATCCGACGGCTGACACCATGACATCCAATTCATTCCGAGCTGACGCAAATCTGCATCGCGGATTTTTCTTTGGGTCCGATAATTTCGCGATTGACCTGCAATCATGGTGCCACGGCGCTGGATGCAGCAATCCTGGGTGCCACGGCCAAGCGCCCCCCCCCACCACTCGAATACAATCAGGGCCATCGCTTGGCCGTTCCGCTGGGGGGATTGCACCACTCCCCCAAAAAGACACGTGGGATTGCGCGGTTCGTTTTCGAACGTCGCTTGGCGCATGGCCGTGGCACCCAGTTTTTTTTACCCAGGGCGCGGAGGGGCGTTGGCTGTTTGCTTACTCCGAACGGATCAACGGCTTCCCATTCATCTCCGTCGGGATATCCAGCCCCATCATGTGCAGGGCGGTTGGCGCTACATCCGCCAGGCGGCCGCCTTCGACCAGTTTCTTCCCCTTGAAGCGGTCGTCCATCACGATCAACTCGACATCATAAGTCGTGTGCGCGGTGTGCGGGCCGCCCGTGGCCGGGTCGATCATCTGCTCGCAGTTGCCGTGATCCGCCAGGACAATCGCCACGCCATTCTGTCGCCGCACCGCTTCCAGCACCCGGCCACAGCAGATATCCACATGCTCGACCGCCTTGATCGTGGCCGGCAGCGAACCGGTATGGCCGACCATGTCCCCATTGGCAAAGTTGACCACCACCAGGTCGTACAGCCCCGAATCCACGCGCTTGACCACTTCGGCGCAGACGCCGTACGCGCTCATCTCGGGCATCTGGTCGTAAGTCTTGAGAGGCGTGCCATCGGCCAGGAACTTGGGCGAGGGGACGATCTGCCGATCCTCACCGGGGAACGGCTCCTCGCGGTAGTCGTTGAAGAAGAACGTCACATGCGGGAACTTCTCCGTCTCGGCCGACCGGAACTGCTTGAGCCCCAGGTTGGAAACGTACTCTCCGAGCGTGTTCACCATCTTGGGCGGCTTGGGATAGGCCACATGCACCGGCAGGCTGGTTTCGTAGGCCGTCATTGTCGCGAAATAGAGCGGGATCTTCGGCCCGCGGGTAAATCCATAAGTCGCGGCCGGCGCGGTCCCCTTGGCCTTCTCCTCGAACGGAAACGTATCGTAAACGAACGCCTTGGTGATCTCGCGCGGGCGGTCGCCGCGATAGTTGTAGAAAATCACCGAGTCATTGGCCCGCACCTGGGCGATCGGCGATCCATCGGGCTTGGTGATGACCGAGGGGGGCACGAACTCATCCCCGCTCATGTTGGAAGAGAGGGGGTTGTCGTAGTAGTGCTTGATCGCCTGCTCGGCGGAGGTGAACTTCGGCCCCTGCGCCGCCGTCATCGCCAGGTACGCCTTCTCCACGCGATCCCAGCGGTTGTCCCGATCCATGGCCCAATAACGTCCAGAAACGGTCGCCACCTGCCCCACGCCGATCTCGCGCATCTTCGCTTCGATCTGCTGCACATACCCCAGCCCGGAATTGGGCGAAGTATCCCGGCCATCCGTAAAGGCATGCAGATACACGCGATCCAATCCGCGCCGTTTGGCCAGGGCGAGGATTCCAAACAGATGCTCGAGCAGCCCATGCACCCCCGCATCGGAAACGATGCCGAAGAGGTGGAGCGATGTCCGATTCTCCAGGGCGTTGGTCATGGCCGCGTTGAGGACGCCGTTCTCGAAGATCTCCCCGTTGCGGCACTGCTTGGTGATGGCCACCGATTCCTGATCGACGATCCGGCCGGCCCCGATGTTCTGATGCCCCACCTCTGAATTCCCCATCGTCCCTTCGGGCAGGCCGACGTCGAACCCGCTGGTGTGGATCAGCACATTGGGATACTCGGCCATGAGCTTGTCGGCCACGGGATGCCTGGCGAGGTAGACGGCATTGGCGGAATTCCACTGCGGATAGGGGTTTTTGCCCCACCCATCGCGAATGATAATGACCTGCGGGCGTTTAAGCGGCTTCATGGAGTGGAATGATACGGATGGAGGGCGGGGCGACAAGATGGATCTCCCGATCTCGGACCTGCCCAGTGGCAACTCCCTCTCCTGTACTCGGGAGAGGGCGGGGGTGAGGGTCTTTTGTGGTGCGGCCTTTCCAGGCTGCGCCGTGAGAGGGATGGAAATGGATGCGGACCGGAAGTCCCGCGCCGCAAATCGAATCCGCACACCGCGGAAAACGAGATGGTTTTCCCATCCGCCCAAGCCCCTCACCCTATCCCTCTCCCGAGCACAGGAGAGGGGACCGGAGCAGAAAAACTTTCCCGCGCGCCCCTCGAAACCCGCGCGCATCGCTCCGAAAACAACATCCATTCCGATTGAAGTAGAATAATTCAACAATCCCCGGAAGAATTTTTTCGGCCCTTCTTCGAGCGAAATCGCGCCGCGCCGATATCGCTTTGACCCTTGCTCCACCGCATCCGCGCGCGCCTGCGCGCCTCCGGCCCCCGGCAACGGGCGCGGCAAAAAAATGAAGCCACGCGCAAAAAAGCGTTGACTCATTTTTTTCCGATTTATAAACTCATGGATGAGAAAGGAGGTGACTAAGCGCAATGGCAATGAAGAAAGCCGCTAAGAAGTCGTCCAAGAAGACGACCAAGAAGACGACCAAGAAGAAGTAAGCTCCACGAGAGCTTCGCGTCGGGATCGTGGCTCCAACCAAATGGCCCCGACGCACTTGGCCAGATCAACAGTCACCACACAACCGTTTTAGGCCTGGCTCCAAATCACGGCCTCGAAACAACTGAGAAACCTTCCCTGCCACGGCGGAAGGTTTCTTTTTTGTGTTTGTGGTCAATTGTCCATGGTCAATGGCCGCCGGATGGAGGGGGGCGCATCCAGGGTACGGGGGTTCACGGCTGGGAAGGACTTCAGCAGAGCCATTTTACATTTTCCATGATCCCCCCTCACTCCCCCCGCCTCACCACCCGCCGATGCCGATGCACATGGCCATCGGCCTCGAAAACACCCTCCATCACCTGATCCGTCTCCGCCTCAACATGCCCGACCTTGGCCGGCGCGGCGATTTTCCCGCGGCGCTCCCACACCCATGCCGCCCATGCCAGCAGCGCCAGCGCCACGATGCAAAGCCACGGCCCGGCCTCCCATCCCGCGCCGCCCGTGCGCGGAATCGAATCCAGCCGCGCCCGCCAGTCGTCAATTTCGGCGGCATGGCTCATCGCAGCCGCGCCAGCACCCGCGTTCAGCGCCACCTTCTTCCCCTCCGCCTCAAAAACGCCCGGCCAATATCGCTCCTCCACATCCGCCGGAATTTCCGCCGGCTCGATCCGCTTCCAACCCTCGCGCCACTGGCCCAAATCCCCGGCCGCCAGTTCTTCACCGCCCCCGCCCACCCAGTCCAGCAATCCCGTCCAAAACACCACGAACCCGGCCGAGCGCGAAAATGCCCGCGATTCAAAACCCACCCACGCCTGGCGAACGCCATCGGACTCGCGCACGCCCACGATCGGCCGGCCGCCCGCCCACGCGACCGCCTTCCAACCCTCACCGGCCCATTTGGCGATGACCGCGCCTTTGCCGATCGCATTCCAATCCGACATGGCCGCAGCGCCCGCGATGGCCGGGTGATTTTCCGCCCGCATTTCGCCGGCCGGCGCTTCGATGCCGCTCATTTCCCCCAGGGCCACCGCCGGCTCGCTGCTCCGGAGGTCCGCCTCGCGCCCCACCGCGATCGCAGCCGCGCCTTCCACCGACGCCGACGCCCCGCCCGACCCCGACCGCTCGCCCGACCCTGCCGCCCGCCGCTCACCCGGCCCTGCCCCCTGCGCCGCTCCATCGGCCAATCCCTCACCGACCGGCCGATGCCGCCGATACACGCCGAGCATCCTTCGAACCTCCTCGGGCAATCCGCTTCGCTCCTCCACCGCCATCCACACCCGCCGCCGCGCCAGCCAGGCAGCATCATCTCCATTGAATCCATCGGACCCAACCAGCCGCGCTTCGACGCGATCGCCAATCTCCGCCAGATCGAAAAACGCCTTCGTGGACTGACCGCCTTTCATCTCCACCTCGCGCTCCACGACCCTGCCGGCCGATAAAACGCGAACCATCCGCCGCGCCGCGCTGGTAGATCGAATCGAAACCATCACCTGCCGCCCCCGCGCTGACAGGGCATCGATGCCGGCATTATTCACAATCGCAGCGGGGCGCACCCAGATGATACCGCCGCCCGAACCATTGCCGCCATCCGCGCCGCCCGCGCCAACCGCGTTGCGTTCCCCGCCACCGCCCCCGCTGCCATTCTCCGCGCCGCCACGACCGCCATTCCCCGCATCCTCAACCTTCGCATCGCTTATCACAATCACCGCTCCCCGCCCCGTC
>JBBRTW010000410.1:0-6658 GCA_038244055.1 Tepidisphaerales bacterium
GAGGCCGAGCGATTTGAGAGTTCCCCAGGAATGGCATTGAACACAGCCCAAGCCATTGACGCCGACGAGGCGGCGGCCTTCATCGATGAGTTGTGGCGTGGTGGCGAGCGGCGTATGCGCGGGGACTTTGGGGGCATCGGCAGCGGCCAGTGCGGCGGGGAGATGGCTGATGTTGTCTTTGCCGAAGGAGGGCATGCGCGTGGACATGTAGGGGCGGACGCGCAGGCCGGTCACGAGGATCTGTCCGAGGGCGGCGGTTTTCAGTTTCGCGCCGGCTTCGTTCAAATGCGGGGGGAGCCGGCCTTCATCGCCCAGGTCCATCTCCTCAACGGGTGTGAAGTAGAGCGCGCGGGTAACTTCCGGGCCGCCCGCGCCATCGCGGCTGTGGCAGGCGAGGCAGTTGAGGGCGGAGAGGGTTTGAGCGACGATGGTTTTGACATCGAGGGGGCTGGCGGATTTGAGATCGACCAGCGCGGTTCGAAGGGCAGCGCGTTGTTTGGGGGAGAGGGCGTAAGCGGGTCGGCCGGGGGATGGGGATTCATCGAGACAGGTATTCTTGGCGTTGGGATTCAGATCGAGGAGGGGTTTGGCGGCGAGGGTTGTTGGGGGAGCCGTTTTGTCGCCGGTGTCGTGGCAGGAAGCGCAGCCGATTTTGGCGAAGAGCTCTTTGCCGGCGGCGGCTTTGGCGGCATCGACGATGAATGCGGTTGCCGTTTTGGGGGTCATTTTGAAGCCGGCGTGGGAGAGGGCGGATTCGGGGATGGGAGCATACGCGGTCTCGCCGGGGGGCATCCATGTCGCGGTGAGAATCTTCTCGTTGTCGTTCTGCTTGTAGATGATCTCGATGGCGTGTTTGCCCTTCTTGAGCGTGACCGATCCCTCGGCCGTGTTGGGCCTTTTCTTCGGGTCGGGCTTGGGGAGGGGGACGATCTTGTTGTTGATCTTCATCTCGACACTGTCATCGGCTTCGAAATGGAAAGAATATTTTCCATCGGCCGGGGCTTCGAGATCGCCGGTGAATTTAAGCGCGAAATGATCGGTGCGTTTGGCGGGGCCGAGGCCGATTTCGAGAGAGGTGCCTTCATCGTGAGATTTGCCTTTGACGGCGTTGCCGAGGGCTTTGAACTCGGCCTCGAAGTAGGCAAAGCGCAGGCCGCGGGCGGCGAGCGGGGTCTTCTTATCGAGTTGATCGCGCAGCAGATACGCGGCCAGATCGGCGGACTCGGAGGCCGAGAGATTCATCGAAGGCATTCGGCCGGCGGGGCGGGTTTTCAGGGGATCGCGAAGGAAATCGGCGAGGCTCTCAACAGTGTATTTGGCGGCCAGATCGCCCAGGGGAACGGAGGGCGTCTCCAGCTTGGGGATGGGGCGCTTGGTGGGGTCTTTGGGTTCTTCATCTTCGCCGGCCGGGGGGGCAATCATGGGAGCATGGCAGGCGATGCAGCCGATGGTGTGGTAGAGGTCCTGGCCGCGTTTGATGGCGATTTCGCTGACGCCGCGCGGGGTGGATTGCATCGGGCCGGAGAGGGAGATGAGGTAGTGGGTGAGGTTTTCGGCGGCGGCGGATTTTTCGGCGGGGAGTAGGGCGGCCAGAAGATCGGGCATGGGCGTGCCGGGCTTGGATGTCTGTGGGTCGGTGATGAGGGAAGTGATGGCGGCGGGGAGGACGCGCTGGCCGACGGTGTTGAGGGGGATGCCGCGACGGGAGGTGAGGAGGTCGGCGGCTTTGGCGGGGGCGTGGCAGGCGGTGCAGGCGAGTTCGCCGAGAAGGAGTCGGCCATCGTTATTGGCGTGGCCGAGGATGACCTGGGCTTCGGCGGCGCGGGATGCGGAGGCAATCATCAACAGAATCGCGAAGACGGCCGTCGCTCGATGAACATTCATGCGGAGTCCCGGAAAATAAACCATGAAAGACACGAAGGGCACGAAGAACTACTCTGCGGAAACATTGCCGCGCCGGTGTCATCCTGAGGGGAGTTAGGCGACCCGAAGGATCATGCCGACTCGATGCGGCCCGCAATCTTGTCGAATCGGCCAATCATTCGAGGCAAAATCCTTCGGAGTACCTCATGATGACATTCTCCAATGAATAGGCCGATTGGGCATGCCGGCCGACACAGCGAATTAGTCCGATAGGCCCATCATGTTGAACTCGGTGATTTTGCTTGGCCGGGGGAAATGTCGTGGTAAACTCCCGCGGCCATAAAACAGGGGATGAGAACGCGCGGCCCATGAGAACATGCACATGATGACAACGACACACATCCCTCGATTGACCCGTCGGCAGACTTTGTCAGTGGCTCTGGCGGCGATGCTGCCAGTACGGGAGGCTTGGGCAGCGCCGACGACACCGGCAGCGCCGGCGGCACAGGGGGTGGCTGCGGATTGGCCGGAGTTTCGCGGGGCGGGGTGCATGGGGTTGTCGGCGGCGAAGAACGTGCCGATCAAATGGTCGGCGACCGAGAACATCGCCTGGCGGACCAAGATCCCGGGGCAGGGGTGGTCCTCACCGGTTGTTTCCGGCGGCAAGATCTACGTCACCTCCGCCAGCGCCAGTGGCAATTCCATCACGCTCGGCGCGGCCTGTCTGGATGCGGAGACGGGGAAAATTCTCTGGGGCATCGATCTGTTCAAGCCCGACCCCGGGGCGGCGCGGGCGATGCATCGGAAGAATACTCTGGCCAGCCCGACACCGATCGTGCGCGGGGATCGGGTGTTCGTGCATTTCGGGCACATGGGGACGGCCGGGCTGGATACTTCGGGGAAGATTCTCTGGCGGCAGACGGAGCTCTCCTATTCACCGACGCATGGCAACGGTAGTTCGCCCCTGCTGACCGAGCGCGGTTTGGTCTTCAGTGCGGATGCGGAGCGGGATCCGTTCCTGGCATGTCTCGATCCGCAGAGCGGCAAGGTGATCTGGAAGACTCCGCGGCAGGGGAGCGCCGCGCGGAAATTTTCCTTCAGCACCCCCCTGCTGATCGAGGTCGGAGGGCAGGCGCAGCTCATCAGCCCGGCCAGCGGTTACGTCGCGGGCTACACGCCCGATGGCGGGAAGGAAATCTGGCGGGTGGAGTATGGGCAGGGATATTCGGTGGTGCCGCGGCCGGTGTATGCGCATGGGCTGATTTTTATGTCATCGGGATTCGATCGGCCGGTGCTTTACGCGATCAGGCCGGAGGGTGCGAAGGGGGATGTGACCAGCTCGCATGTGGCGTGGAAGCAGACGAAGAACGCGCCGCTGACGCCATCGGCGGTGGTGGTCGGAGATCAGATTTATTTTGTTTCGGACAACGGGATGGCGACCTGCGCCGATGCGAAAAGCGGGAACGTGCATTGGACGCATCGGCTGGATGGGAACTACAGCGCCTCGCCGGTGTCGGCCGAGGGAAGGGTTTATTTCCAGAGCGAGAATGGCGTGGGGACGGTGATCAAAGCGGGCAAGACGTTCGAGGCGCTGGGGGAGAATGATGTGAAGGAGAGGACGCTGGCGTCTTACGCGGTGGTGGAGGGGGGGATTATTTTGAGGACGGAATCGCAGGTGATGAGGGTGAAGGGGGCGTAAGGCGGGAGTATTTGCGCCCTTTGATTGTCAGGAACAATATTGTGCGATGACCGCCGGGATTACAATGCGATCGTGCGCATCGGTCTCCGAATCCTCTTTGTCCTGCTCTTCATCGCGATCAGTCTCCTGTGGATTCTGAGCGAATTCTCGCCTATCGGCGGCGGCGTGACCGTGGCCAGCCGACAAAGCGGCCGACGGATTCCTTATGGCACTGAGCGCATCGAAACCTCGAGTCTGAATACCAGCAACGGATTCGCGACACGGAGCGGCCGACTGCTCTGGATGCCCTCCATGCCCAGACTGGTAGACTCCTCGGAATACTTCAGTAAACTCGATGTAGGGGAAATCCGCCCCGCATGGATTGAGTGGATCGGTGGGAAAGGGGAGATCATCAGCCGCGGGGAGACGTCCGAAGTCTGGGATCGATCGCATCGGACAAATCACATGCTGTCCTCCAATTCGAGCTACACCGCAGAGACCGTTTGGGTTCTTCCGTTCTGGCACCTGTGGCTCGCCCTCTTCATCATCGTCTGCGCGCAGGACCTTCGGGTGCTGACATCTCCGGGGACATTAGTCGCGCTTTATCGCCGTCGACGAAGCGTCCGCCTGCTGGCCGCCGCGCGGTGTCCTTCATGCCATTACAACCTTACCGGGAACCAATCGGGCGTTTGTCCGGAATGTGGGCGGGCGTTTCCGCTATCGGCGCTTCCGGCGGCGGATGTTGCTGGGATTGATGACATCGACGCCGCCGGACGCGCTGGGCAAGCCCAGCGGCTAAAATAGTCTGGGACGCCTTGTCGCGAGCGGACTCAACATCGGAACGTCGAGCTATGGGGCGCGGTTCGGGATAATGCACTCAGGCGATTCGCGCTTCGCATCATCGTGGTTGTCTTTGTTATAATGGTGAGTCTGCTCTGGGTCGCGAGTCATGCCGGGAGATTCGGCGGGGAGGAATCGATCTCTTTCGGGGCCGCAGCCTCTTTCCCCAGGCAAGCAGATCGCCCCCATAACGCCCCTTGGCGAGCCGCACTCCTCCGGTTACGTTTCCATTTCAAGGAAACGGAGAATTCAGTGGCCAAACCCATCAACATGCTCACCACCATCAAGGGGTCCCTGCTGGAAAAGTTCTATCCCAGGGGCTGGGATCTCAAGAAAATCGACCGCTGTTGCGGCCTGAATCTCGAGCAGCTCCTCGCCCCCAAGAAGGGCTGGAGCAGGGAGTTCAAGCCCGTTCCGGTTGAATCGGTCGCCCAGATGGATCAGATGATGGGGGATGCCATCGCCGATGAGATCGAAGGCACGCGCCGGCAGGGCCGCAAACTGGCGATTATCCTCCCGGTCGGGCCGATGGGCATGTACAAGACCGTCGTCGAGCGCCTGACCATCTCCAGCACTGTCTGCGATCACGTCACCACCTTCAACATGGATGAGTGGGCCGACAAATCCGGCAACACCATGCCGGGCAATCAGGCCGGCGGCTTCGAACACGCGATGAAGGAAGCGCTATTCAACCCGCTCGGCGAATTAACCGTCCCTACCGAACAGCGGAACTTCGCGACAAAGAAAAACCTGCCCACCTACGCCGCCAAGATCGCGCAACTGAAAAAGGAGGGCGCGAAGCTCGTCACCGTTTACGGCATCGGCCGGGTTTGTCACATCGCCTTCTGGGAGCCGCAACTGGCCGGGAAATTCAAAACCCCGGCCGCTTGGAAGAAGCAGACCCACGGGCTGGGCGTTGCCCTTCATCCCCTGACGATCGAGCAAAATTCGCTGCACTCTTTCATGAGCCGATTCACTCAAATCCCCTGCTTCGCCAACACCATCGGCCCGGGGCTTTTCCTGCAAAGCGACTACTGCATCGGCGGCGCTGACGGCGTCTACCCCGACCGCGGCGCCAGTTGGCAAAGCTGCTCCCTCTGCATCACGCTCGGTCACGCCGCGACCCCCTGGCTCCCCAGCACCTGGATGCCGACCATGCCCGGGAGCCTGTTCTTCATGCGGCAACTGGCCGGGCCACTCCAGGCCGAGGCGCATTGAGCACCTCCTTCCGCCACAAGCAGCAAATTGTTACGAAGCGCCGGTGACAAGCCTTGTGGCTATGGTTACAATCTTCCTCTTCCCCGGCGCGGATGTTCCGCGCTGTGGGCTCACCAACCTCTGGTTACGGACCGCCGGCGTAGCGTGGACACCGGCGTTCTTACTTCAAACGGACCACGCTGCAACATAAGGACAGGGCACGCCTGACCGCGCCGCCCCCAACAGCACGTATGGTCGATTACAATCTCATCAACTCGCTCGGCAACATGGACGACGATGTCGATTCCGCCGTTGCCACCGCACTTGGCTTCGATCCGTCGCAGGACCTCGAGAGGTTCGTCGGCAAGGAAGAAGCCCAGGACCTCACGCCCGGAAACATCATCAAGGGCAAGGTCTCCCAGAAGAACGGCAACGATTTCATCGTCGAACTTGGCCTGAAGTCCGAGGGCATCCTCGAGGCCGGCGAATTCGACGATCCCACCACCGTCAAGATCGGCGATGTGGTCCAGGTCTTCCTCGAAGACGTCGAAGGCGACACCGGCCAGGTGCGCATCTCCAAGCGCAAGGCCGACCGCATCATCAACTGGGAACAGATCATGTCCTCCAAGAAGGAGGGCGACCCGGTTTCCGGCAAGGTCACCAAGAAAATCAAGGGCGGATTGCTCGTCGACATCGGCGTGCCCGTCTTCCTCCCCGCCTCGCAGGTGGACATCCGCCGTCCGGGCGAAATCTCCGACTGGATCGGCCGCTCCATCGATGCGGTCATCCTCAAGATCGATGAAGAGCGCCGCAACATCGTCATCTCCCGCCGCAAGCTCATCGAGCAGCAGCGCGACATGCTCAAGAAAAAGACGATGGAAGAGCTTCAAATCGGCTCGATCATCAAGGGCACCGTCAAGAACATCGCCGACTTCGGCGCGTTCATCGACCTCGGCGGCATCGACGGCCTGCTGCACATCACCGACATGTCCTGGGGCCGCATCAACCACCCCAGCGACATGGTCCGCATCGACGACCAGATCGAGGTCATGGTCCTTCACGTCGACAAGGACCGCGAGA
>JBBRTW010000411.1:0-6656 GCA_038244055.1 Tepidisphaerales bacterium
CCTCAAACTCAACAGCGCCCGCTGGACACCCGAGCATGCGGAGAACATTACGGCACTGCGGTGCCTCGACTACAGCGGACTTTGGGCCGAATTCTGGAGCCAACGGGCGGCATAAGTGCCGAAAACGGGAGTTACACGCCTCCGGGGCGGAAAAGGAGGGGAATAATGAAGTCGCCGCGTCCCCGTTCAACGGGTTCCGCATCGGCTGGCTGCGCTGCGCCGATGCTCCACCCGTTGCTACATTCCGGCGCACCTCCGGTGCGAAGAGAGATCGACGGTGGGCAATGCCCACCCTACTAATGCACTCCCTTGGCCGCCAGCCAGCGCTCGGCATCGAGGGCGGCCTTGCAGCCCATCCCGGCGGCGGTGATCGCCTGGCGATAGGTGCTATCCGCCACATCGCCGGCCGCGAAGACGCCTTCGACATTGGTCGTCGTGCGGAAAGGATCGGCCAGTTTGATGTACCCTTTCTCATCGGTGGCGATCTGCCCGCGCAGGAATTTCGTGTTGGGCGTGTGGCCGATGGCGACGAACATGCCGGAGACTTCCAGCGTCTTCGTGTCGCCGCTCTTGAGGTTCTTGACCCGCACGCCGGTCACGCCCCGCGAATCGTCTCCGAGGACTTCATCGACGGCCGAATCCCAGACGGGTGTGATGCGGGCATTGGCGAGCGTCCGGTCCGACATCACCTGGCTGGCGCGCAGGGCATTGCGTCGATGGACCAGGTAAACGCGCGGGGAAAACTTGGTGAGGTAAGTCGCCTCTTCGCAGGCGGTGTCGCCGCCGCCGACGACGACCAGCGGCTGATTGCGGTAGCGCGGCAGCCCGCCATCGCAGACCGCGCAGGCCGAGACGCCGCCGTTTTTCAGTTTTTCCTCGCTCGGCAGGCCCAGGTAATTGGCACTGGCACCGGTGGCGATGATGACCGTGTGCGATTGAATCGTCTGGCCGAGGCTGTCTTTAAGCGTGAAGGGCGTCGTGGAGAAATCCACATCCGCGATGTCTTCGGTGATGATGCGTGCGCCGAACCGCTCGGCCTGTTCGCGGCACTTGATCATCAGCTCCGGACCGGTGATCCCGGTGGGGAAGCCCGGGTAATTCTCGACTTCAGTCGTCAGGTTCAACTGGCCCAGGGGGAGCGTGCCGCGCAGGCGGTTTTCCTCGCTGATGGCGCCTTCATAGACCAGCGGCTGGAGGTTGGCGCGGGCGGCATAGATGGCGGCCGTCCACCCCGCCGGGCCGGAGCCGATGATGACTACTTTTTCAACGCGGTTGGGGGAGCTCATGGTCGTTTGGTCTTTCAAAATATCGTTGGATTCGCGAGAAACGGTCAGGAGCCGTGGACGGTTGGCCGCTTGGTTGAGTTTTCTGGTGGCCGGCTCCTGACCCTGTCATTTACCTTCGACGAACGTCTTCACATCAGTATTCAACTTCTCAAGAGATGGGCCATGGTGGTACATCATGTGGCCGCCTTCATAGTAGGTTTGCTTGACGTTCTTTTCGATCTTGGCGGGGAGGCCCATGTGATGAACCGTGTAGTCGGTCGCGAAATAAGGCGTGGCTAGATCGTAGTAGCCGGAGCAGACGAGCAATTTCAGGTTCGGGTTCTTGGTCATGGCGCGCTTGAGATTGTCGGCCACATAAAGCCACCCGCCATTGCCGCCGCGCCCGCCCCAGTTCCAGGGATGCACCCGGCCGGAGAGAAATTCGTAGGTCAGATCCGATTCGAATTTCAGATCCTCGCGGATGTAGCGGTTGAAGGTTCCGCTGTAGACGCCGACATATAGCGAGAGAGAGGGATCGTACTCGGCGTAGTTGGCGGCCGGATCGACCGAATCGCCCACCATCCGGCCATCGAATCGCCCGATGAGTTGCTTGTTGCTCGACAGCAGTTCCTTCTCGAATTCGGAGGGGTCAACGCGAAGGTTGTTCTTGTCGATCAGGGTCTCGCTCAAGCCGGTGAAGCGGGCGAGGGATTTGACGATGGCGGTTCGCTCCTCGCCGGTCAGGGATGAGCCTTTGAGAAGGGCCGGGCCGTAGGTATTGGTTGTGAATGCTTCGACCTCTTTGCGGGTTTTGTCGAAATCGGCTTGCAAGTCGGCTGGGAGCTTCTTGTGATAAAACGCCGCCGCGGTGTAGGTGGGGAGGTAGAGCGAATAGGGCAGCTCGTTGGCGGCGCTGGGAGAGATGGTCTGGAAACTGAGGACGGTCGAAATCAGGATCACGCCGTTGAGGGAGATCCCGAAGCGATCCTGCAAATGCTCGGCCAGCAGGGCGCAGCGGGTGGTGCCGTAGGATTCGCCGGCGATGAACTTGGGCGAACCCCAGCGGCCGGACTTGGTCAGGTAGAGGCGGATGAACTCGGAGACCGAATCGATGTCCTGCTGGACGCCGTAAAATTCCTCACCCTTGGCACCCTCGGCCGGGCGGGAAAAGCCAGTGCCGACGGGATCGATGAAGACCAGATCGGCGGCCGCCAGCCAGGTGGTGGGGTTGTCGATCAGTTTGTAAGGCGGTGCGGCGGGGTAGCCTTCCGCGCCGATCTGGACATGCTTCGGGCCGGCCGTGCCCAGATGCAGCCAAATGGCGGCCGCGCCGGGGCCGCCGTTGAAGATGAACATGATCGGGCGTTTTTCCGCATCCGCGCCCGTCTTTTCGTAGGCGACGAAGAAGAAATTGGCCCGGGCCTTGCCGGCTTCATCCTTGAGGGGCATGGTGCCGGCGGTGGCTTTGTACTTGAGGACTTCATCCCCGACGATTTTCAATTCGTGCTCGGAGATCGAAAGTTTCTCGGCGATGGGCTGGACGGGTGGGGTGGCCGGTTTGGCGGGCTGGGTGGTCGCCTGAGTGGTGGCATCGGGGCCGCGAATGCCATGGGGCGTATCGCGGGGAGGGGGCGCGGCCGGCTCAGCGAGAGCCACCACCGCGAAGAAAATGACGCAGACCGCAGGCGCGAGTCGGTTCAGCATGGCGGGGAATCTACCAAAGGAGCGGGCCAATGCACAGGCGGGCTGAACCGGCTCGGAAAATCGGGCGGGGCGAAGGCGAGCCGCATCGGACCGGCGGCACTGGCCGCCGTACTCGGCGACCTTCCCAGCACATGGTTCGTCCCGATGCCCCCCTGCTCAGTCTCGCGTGAGATGGAGATCAATCCTGGGAATGCCCGTTGGTTCCGCGCGGGGCCAACTGAACCTGGTAGTTCTCGACCGCGAATTGCAGGGCATTTTCGGCGGGGGTCTCGAACCGGCCGTTAATGCCGTAGTAGACCTGCTTGCCATCGCGGCGATTGCCGATCAAGTTGCTCATGCGCAGCAGACCAAGGTGATGGCTCACCGTGGGCTGGGGCAGGTCGAGTTCCTGGCAGAGGGAGGAGACATTGCGCTCCCCCTGGGCCAGAAGCAGGAGGATGTTCAACCGCGTCTTATCAGAAAGAAGCCGAAAAAGAGAGGTGAGTTGCTCCAGATCCTGTTCCAAAACCCGAATAGGACGCTTAACCATAAACTATGCTCTCCATCTTGCTGTCGGCAACCAGTTGTTATATCACAGTAGGTTCAAACTTTTCGTTTTGTCAAAGCGGATTACTCAATTATAATATAATCGCATAGAATAAGTATGATTTCAACGGATCGTGCAAGCGCCGTTGGTGAAAACTGAAAGTTGCATGGGGTTTTCCCTTCCCGTGGAACCGCGCCCAGTGGACAGACCGTTCACCGCGGCGGGATTTGGGCGCTGGAGAACACCCTGCCTTGACGGGAGGGGCTTGGCCGATACAATTCGCTGGACTTTCCCGGGGCCGTGGTCTAACGGCATGACGGCTGAATCGCATTCAGCAAATCGGGGTTCGATTCCCCGCGGCTCCACTGATCCGACCGCGTTTTTGCATTGAAAACGCGGTTTTTCGTTTCATCCCCTTCCGCGGGACGCGCTGCTTACCAAGCGAATGGGGATTTTTTTGCGGACATGTCTGATGCTGGCGGTTTGGGCGCGCCCGCTGAAGATGCGGCGGGGCGCTTGCGGATGGCTTTGGGCATGGCTGCGCGGCGGGCGACGGCATCATCGTACATTTTGAGCATGGGAGGCAGGACGGCATCGAGGCTGAAATCACGGGCGATGATCTGCTCGGCGGCTCGGCCGAGCGGGCGGAAGGCGGCGGGGTCTTTCAAGACTTCGATGGCCTTGTCGGCCAGTTCATCGGTGTCGAAGAAGTTGAAGAGCAGGCCGTTCTCACCATGGCGGATCATTTCCTGCACCGGCGCCGTCCCCGAGGCCAGAACGACCGCGCCGCAGGAGAGGGCATCCATCATGCTCCACGACAGGACGAAGGGAACAGTGAGATAGATGTGGAGATCGCCGGTGGCGAGGAGTTTGCCGAGCTCGGGCTGGGGGAGCCGGCCGGTGAAGATGAATTTCGAGAGGTCGTACTCATCCTGGGCGAGAGTCCAATCCTTGAAGGATTTGAAAGGGGCGATGTAGGTTTCATCGCCGCCGTAGGCGATGCGGTCGGAGCCGACGATGAAGAATTTCACATCGGGGAAGCGCGTGTAGATTTTCTTCGCGCCCTTCAGGAACAGATCGAAGCCGCGCATGGATTCGAAGCCGCGGCTGCAATAGGTGACGATGCGCGTCTCGGGGTCGACCTCGACGCCGGCGATGGTGCGGGTGGCGCGGGAGGAGAGCGCGGGGCGCAGCTCTTCGTTGAAGCCATGGTAGGTGTCGCGATCGACGCCATCGAAGATCACTTGAAGTTTATCGAGGTGCTGGGCGGGGAAGCGGGATTTCTGGAAGTGGGTAGGCGTGTAGGCCGAGTCGGAAGCGTGGAGATCGAGGAGGATCATCGCGTTGCGGCAGCGGCTGCGCAGGTACTTCACCTGGGGCACATCCCAGGCGAGATCCTGGCGAAAATCCATGTCGCTGTCGGGATCGTGGGGGTTGTAGTAGTACTCGAAAAAGTTGATCAGGGGCGTATCGGGATAGAGTTCGGGGAGGAAGAGCGTGCTGCCGAAACCGCTGTGGCCGACGATCAGATCGGGCTGGATATCCGGCCTGTTCTTGAGGGCGTTGAAAACCGCATCGGTATGCCAGACGGCGTTTTCGAAGGTGCGCGAGCAGAAGTGCGTGGTCTTGGTCGCGCCGCCGGCGATTTTGTATTGGACCTTCTCGATGCCGTCGACGATGCCGGCCGGGGTTTCGCTGATGAAGGTGCATTTCCAGCCGCGCGATTTGACGAGGTGGCGGGCGATGTGGCCGAACTGGGCGGGGAAATTCTGATGAACGTAGAGGATGTGCATCGGGAGTGTTGTCAATTGTCCATTGTCGATTGTCAATGATGAATGATGAAGGATGAAGGATGAATGCCGGATTGATCGTTTTATTCATCATTCATCATTCCGCATTCATCATTGTCCCCCAATCCGCAAATGACGACCGCACCAACAAATTGCCTTACACCGGCCAGGGCGACTGTACCATCGATGCGCATCAACTATTGCAATCCTGGTCCGGGAACGTTTGCGCGAGGGGCTTGATAACGGTTTGTGCCCCATAAAACCGGGTGAATCGGCGCTTGCGGAGGGGTCGGCAAAATCTGCGCAGACAGATCAAAGCACGCAGCCGTTTTGACGATAAGCTTGCTGTCAGTCGCGCTTGCCGGAGTTGCCGGGCGCTGACAGGAGAGGGCGCAGGGACGATAGAGGCGGCACGGTCGGCCGTGCCTCCTATCGCGAGCGCATTAGAGGAGAGAAATGCCATGAACACGACCAGCAACAAGGTCAAAGACGTGCTGACGACCGGCGAAGTGGCCAAGATCTGCAACGTGGCCCCGCGGACGGTCAGCAAGTGGTTCGACTCGGGCGCATTGCGCGGCTATCGCATCCCGGGCTCGAAGGACCGGCGCATCCCGGTCAATCAGCTCATCCGCTTCATGAAGCAGCACAACATGCCGCTCAATGGACTGATGACCGGCACGACCCGCATCCTGATCGTCGATGACGAGCAGGATATCGTCGAGGTGCTCGAGAAGATTCTCGAGGACGAGGCAAAGTACGAGGTGGAAATCGCCAAGGGCGGATTCGCGGCGGGGATCATCGCGGAGAAGTATCGCCCGCACGTGATCCTGCTGGACATGCACCTGTCGGATATCGACGGCAAGGAAGTCTGCAAGGCCGTCAAGGCCAACCCCGATCTGCAGCTCACCAAGGTGGTGGCGATGAGCGGCAAGATGATGGATGAGGAGGCCAAGGGATTGATGGCCCAGGGGTTCGATGGATTCCTCAAGAAGCCGTTCCATGTGAAGCAGGTGATTGAGGCGATCGAGGATGCGATGGCGGTGGTGTATTGATCGGCGAGATTTGAAATATTGAATTTCAGATTTGAGATTTTGAATTTCAGATTTGAAATTTGAAATTTGAAATTTGAAAAGAGAAGAGATCGCACTGTGCAAGGATGCTGAGAAGGCCGCCCCTGGAGGGAGCGGCCTTTCTTGTTTTGGGAGGGTGGAGGGGAGACGTTTGAAGTTAGAAGTTAGAAGTTAGAAGCGGGAAGCGAGAAGCGAGAAGTTGGAAGTTGGAAGCGGGAAGTTGGAAGAGGGGGCGCGGAGAGGCTGACGCCGAGTGGCGGGGGCGATGCTCGTTTGGGACGGCGGGATGCGAAGGTAAAAG
>JBBRTW010000412.1:0-6621 GCA_038244055.1 Tepidisphaerales bacterium
ATCATCATCAACTGCCGGAAATCATCATCGTTGAACCAGTCCGGGCAGTGGCCTTCGGGGATCAGGTTCGCGAAAAACTCGGCCGCGTCGATGGCGATTTTCTCCCGGTACTGCCCCATCGCCAGGCGCGAGGCGTAGAGGTCATCCTCGATGCAGGCCAGGCGCAAAGCCTCATGCCCGGCGTAATGGCGCACCAGGTCGGCCAGGTTTCGGAAGAACATCCACACCGCATCATCGGGCAGCGGGGGCGGAACGCAGTGGCGCTTGAGGGCATGCTGGAAATAGCGGAGCTTCTTCTCCCACGGCAGGCGCGGATCGGTCGCCAGGGTCACATACTGCCCGACTTTGTAGGCCTCGTGCGTAAAAGTATCCCCATGCTTGTCGGCGTGGTGGATCACCTTGGCGTAATACGCCTCGGAGCGGCCGATCTCGGGGAGCGGTGGAAATATGTGCGTCTGCATGTCGTCCTCTGGCCTGCTGGCCGGACCGGGCAGATGTGAATTCTCGATCGCCGGCGGGAGACGTGAAAGAATACCGGCGAAGATGGCGTGTAGTTTACCGCGCGGGGGGAAATTGATCCATGAGAAAATGATGTGAGAGGGGAGATGAATGATGAATGATGAATGCGGAGCGATGACTGACGAATGACGACGTCGGAATGGCGGATCCAATTCCAAAGAGTCAATGTCGAATGGGGATGTCGCTCATTGGCCTTTCGACATTGCTCATTGTTCATTGGAGTCGATTCGCCATTGGAGGGAGAAAACTTGCGGCAAGGGAGGGGATGGTTTGTGCACCGGCCCATCCCTCACATTGGGGGCGGGGAGGGCGCGGCTTATCAAATCGAATCCTGTCCCTTTTGAATTTCCCCTCATGGACCGGCCCTGCGTGCTGGCGGGGCTGACGCTCCCCTTGATCGTTCCCGATAACGGAGCGCCATTGACCATCATCGAGGCGGACATGATCGCGCCGATCAAATGCCGGATTACATTGAGCGATGCGGTGCCGGCCCATTCTCGCTGGCGCTGGACGGGAGGGTATTCTTCATTGTACGACCCCATCACAGGCAACTATCCCAACGCCGGCGCGGGAGACTGCGCCGACTTCCCCGGCCCCTACACGCCGCCCCCACCCCCGAGCGTGATCTCCACCAACTTCAGCGGCTCCTCCTGCACACTCACCTTCGACCGCGCGGTCACCCTCGTCGAAGGCACACCCACGCCCGATGATGCGATGCTGTTCGATGGCACCGTTGCCACCTACGCCTACCAGGCCGATGCGCGGACGCTGTCGTTCGGGCTGACGGTATCCCTCAACCCGGGATCGACCTGGCAGATCACGCGGCAGCCGGGGTGGGTCATCACGCAGGTGGCGTGGCCGGAGAGTGGGGAGTTTTAGGGGAGGGGAGGAGGGGAGGGGAGACAATGAGACAATGAGACAATGAGACGATGAGAGGGAGGAAACCGAGCTGCGCGGCTTCGACATGGCCGCGACGAAGTGGAGCCACGGGGAATCGAACCCCGATCTGCGAGATGCAAACCCGCCGTCCTACCGTTGAACGATGGCCCCGAAACAACGGGCCGGGATTGTAGCGATCCGCAGCGCCGCCGCAAAGGGGGCGGGTTTCCGCACGAACCCCGGCAGGGCAATCGCATAGGGCATGAGATGGGCAGCAATTGCGGATTTCGGATTGCGGATTGAATTGCGGTCTTCAATCCGCAATCCGAAATCCGAAATCCACAATCCGAAATCGATGCGATAGGATTGACATGCAATTGCCCTGGAACCCCGGGCCATCTGCAACCTCGAAGCGGGCGGCGGCTTGCAACTTCACGCCATTTCGGACTCATTCTGTCTTCAAGTCCGGGCGCAGGCGCGATTTCACGGCTTGTCGAGTATCATCCCGGTCCAGGAGAACCTATGGGAACCACCCTTTTCGACCGCATCGGGGGAGACGCCGGTGTCGCAAAACTCATCGATCGCTTTTACGACAAAGTCGTGGCCGATCCTGAATTGGGCCCGTTTTTCGCGAATGTCTCGGTCGAAAAGATTCGCATGATGCAGCGGGAATTCTTCCGCGCTGCCCTGGATGGCCCGCAGACTTACACCGGCCGGCCGGTCAATCACGTACACGCCCGCTTGAACATCGGCGGATCGCAGTTCTCCACCTACGTTCATCACCTGCTGGATACGCTGACCGAAATCGGCACACCCTACGAGGACATCCGCGATGTGGTGGATCGAATCGCGGTCTACGCGCCGGAGATCACGGGCGAGTCGACGATTCCGGATTGATCATCACCCGCAATTCCTGTGGCAAATCTTTCTCCATCTGGAACAATGTCCGCGTGCCGCTCCCCGATGCGACCACGCTTACACCCCACATTTCCCGCGACCGCCGCGGGCCGTGGTTCACTTTTCGCGGGCCGCATGGTTTTGAATTCACTTCCATCCGCCTGCCGATCCCCGATCTGGCTCCCGCGCTCGCGGGCCTGCGCATTCTCCACCTCTCCGACCTGCACATCCGCTCCTACTGGTCGCCGGCCTACGATGAACTGATCCGCCGGCTGGAATCCGCGCCGCCCGATCTGATTCTCTTCACCGGGGATTTCATCGATGACAAACTCGATCATCGCCCCGCATTGCCCCACCTGCGCCGGCTCTTCCCCCGTCTCCAATCGCGCCTGGGGACGTGGGCGATCCTGGGCAATCATGACCCGGCCGTTTCCATCCCCTCCATCGATGATGCCGGACTGCATTTGATCGATGGCGGCCGGGCCGTCTTATCCGCCCAAAGCGCGCAGATCGAACTCATCGGCCTGCCGGGTCTGGCCCGGCACGATCTCGATGATGCCTTCATCGCCCGCCAGCCCCCGAAATCGCCGGATACGCTTCGCATCGTCCTCAGCCATTACCCGGACCACATCCGCCGGGTCAAACCGCTCCAGCCCGATCTATTTCTTGCGGGCCACACGCATGGCGGACAAATTTGCCTCCCCGGCGGGCGGGCATTGCTGACCCATGACCGGCTTGCGAAAAATCTCTGCAAGGGCGTTCATCGTATCGAAAACACATGGTTTATCGTTTCACGCGGGATGGGATTCGCGGGAATCCCCGTGAGAATTTGTTGCCCGGCCGAGGTGGCGGAGATAACAATTGTGCCCGTGGAGCGGTAGAAACAAGTGGCGGCCCCCATCGTACCTCTGATCGGGTCGCCACGGTCTTTTTTCGCCTTAATCTGGACTCTGCATATGCTGAAGAATCGCGAGATCAATCTGGGACCGAGGAATGGGAAGGCCGGCGCGACGCTCGCACCACAAAGCATTGCGGCCGCTCGACACTTCGGCTGCGGATACGCGGCCGTTGTGATTGCGCTGGTTTCCTTCGCCAGCCCCGCCCGCGCCACTGAACCCAAGGTCGATTTCAATCGCGATATCCGGCCGATCTTCTCCGATACCTGCTTCACCTGCCACGGCCCGGATGATGCCAAGC
Source organism: Tepidisphaerales bacterium (assembly GCA_038244055.1). Taxonomy (GTDB): domain Bacteria; phylum Planctomycetota; class Phycisphaerae; order Tepidisphaerales; family Tepidisphaeraceae; genus DASPKW01. The sequence continues at coordinate 3,493 of JBBRTW010000412.1, forward strand.
GCAAATCGGGGCTCCGATTGGACCTCAAGGATCAGGCCTTCAAACCCGCCAAATCCGGCAAGGTGGCCATCGTCCCCGGCGACCCGGCCAAGAGCGAGATCATTCGCCGCCTGACCACCACCGATGAAGATGACCGCATGCCCCCCGCCAAGATCGGCAAGATCATCTCGCCCGAGCAGGTCGCGATAGTGAAGAAATGGATCGAGCAGGGCGCGCCCTATCAAGGCCACTGGGCGTTCACGCCGCCGGTCCGCCCCGCGCTGCCGGAATTGAAAAATAAAGCGTGGGGACGCAATGAGATCGACGCCTTCATTCTCGCCAAGCTCGAATCGGCCGGCTTATCCCCCACGGCGGAGGCCGACAAACATACGCTCATTCGGCGGGTCACTCTCGACCTCACCGGCCTGCCGCCCACGCCCGAGGAAACCGCCGCGTTTATCGCCGACACTTCGCCGACCGCTTACGAGAAAGTCGTCGATCGCCTTCTCGCCTCGCCGCGCTATGGGGAGCGCATGGCGATGAACTGGCTCGATGGGGCGCGCTACGCCGATTCGCATGGCTACCAAGCCGACTGGGAACGCTACCAGTGGCGCTGGCGGGAGTGGGTCATCGAGGCCTTCAATAAGAATCAGCCGTTCGATCAATTTACAATCGATCAACTCGCCGGCGACCTGCGCCCCAATGCCACGCTCGAGCAAAAGCTGGCCACCGGATTCCACCGCAACCACCGCATGAACACCGAGGGCGGCACCATCCCCGAGGAATGGCGCACCGAGTATGTGATCGACCGGGTGGACACCACGGGCATGGTCTGGCTCGGGCTGACCCTCGGCTGCGCCCGCTGCCACGACCACAAATATGATCCGATCACGCAGAAGGAGTTTTACCAGCTCTTCGCGATCTTCAACAACAATGCCGAAAGTGGCAAAGGCGCTGAAAAGGCGGGAAATCACGAGCCATCCATGCCCGCGCCGCGGCCGGAAGATCTGGTGAGGCTGAAAGAACTCGATGGGCAAATCGCAGCCGCCGAGCGCGGGGTGCGCGAGAAGGAACAGAAACTCCCCGAGCTTCTGGCCCGCTGGGAATCCAGCCCCGATTCCCGCAAGCCCGGTGTCGGCTGGACCACCGCCGATCTGACGGGCCTGAAATCCGGGCCCGGTTCGCAACTCACCAAGCGGACGGATAAATCGATCTTCGTCACCAAGAAGAACGCCTCCACCGACCCGCCGTCCGACGAGTACACGGTCAGCTTCAAGGCCGAGCCGGGTTCGCTCTCGGCCATTCGTCTCGAAGCGCTCTCCGATGATGCGCTGCCGGGCAAAGGGCCCGGCCGGTCGGCCAATGGCAACTTCGTCATGACCGATTTCGCGGTTTCGATCGATGGAAAGCCCGCGAAGATCGCCTCGGGGTCAGCCGACTTCAGCCAGGAAAAATACCCAGTCGCCAACGCCTTCGACACCGACAAAATCGGCACCGGCTGGGCCATCCATCCCAATGGCGGCGTATCCCATCAGGCGATCTTCGCCTTCGACAAGCCCATCGCCTCCGCCAAGCCGATGATGGTGACCGTCACGATGGAGTTCAAATCGCGTTTCCCGAAACACGCGCTGGGACGCTTCCGTCTATCGACTACGGACTCCTCCGCGCCGCACGAAGCCGCCGGCACGCCTGCTTCCGTGGTGGCGATCCTGAACACACCGGCCGACAAGCGCAACGAAAAACAACGCAACGATCTCTCGACTTATTTCCGCGAACATTATGCCGGCGACCTGACCGATTCCGACCGCGTGCTGGCGCGGGCGAAAGCGGACAAAGCCGCCTACGAATCATCCATCCCCACCGCGATGATCATGAAGGAGATGGATAAGCCGCGCGAGACCCGCATCCTCATCCGCGGTCAATACGACAAACCCGGCGAGAAAGTCGAGATGGGCCTGCCCAGACTCTTCGGCGATCTGCCGCCCGGCGCGCCGATGAATCGGCTGGGCCTGGCGATGTGGATGGTCAAAGCCGACAACCCGCTGACCTCGCGCGTGGCGGTCAATCGATTCTGGGAAATGTTCTTCGGCACTGGCATCGTAAAGACGACCGAGAATTTCGGCTCGCAGGCGGATTGGCCGAGCCACCCGGAACTGCTCGACTGGCTGGCGACCGAGTTCGTCCGCACCGGCTGGGACATGAAGAAGATCCAGAAGGAAATGGTCATGTCGGCCGCCTATCGGCAAAGCGCCAAGGTGACGCCAGAATTATTGGAGAAGGACGCCGAGAACCGCCTGATCGCGCGCGGCCCGCGCTTCCGATTGCAGGCTGAGATGATCCGCGACCAGGCGATGTCGATCGCCGGATTGCTGATCGACAAGATCGGCGGGCCATCGGTCCGCCCCTATCAGCCCGATGGCATCTGGGACGAAATCAACGTCTATGGCAACCTGCGTAATTACAAGCATGACATCGGCGAGGGCCTCCATCGCCGCAGCCTTTACACGATCTGGAAGCGCACCTCCGCGCCGCCGGGAATGACTGTCTTCGACATGCCCGGCCGGGAAACCTGCACGGTCAAACGCTCCCGCACGGATACACCGCTGCAGGCGCTGGCCCTCATGAACGATGTCACCTACCTCGAGCCGGCGCGGGTGCTGGCCCAGAGGATGATCAACGAAGGCGGCGCATCGGCTGACGCGCGCATCGCCTACGCCTTTCAGCGCGCCCTCGCCCGCCCGCCGACCGAGAAGGAAGTCACCATCCTCAAGCAGGGACTGGAGCATCGGCTGGCGAAATACAAGGCCGATCCTGAAGCGGCGAAGAAGCTGATCGCGCAGGGCGATGCCAAACTCGATTCCAAGCTCGATCCATCGGAATTGGCCGCGTATACGACGACGGCGAGCGTGATTTTGAATTTGGACGAAGTCATTACGCGAGAATAGCAATTGGAATGTCATGCACAGAGACCGTCATGCTGAGCCAATCCGTCATGCTGAGCTTGCGAAGCATCTTGCCTGAACAGTGAGGCCCGTAAATCGCAGTGAACCCTCCCCAACTCTCGCCGCCAGATTCTACGGAGTACCTCAGAATGACACTCACTCCCACACCCATGAATTATCCCCAACCCATCCTCGATCGCATCAACCG
>JBBRTW010000413.1:0-6620 GCA_038244055.1 Tepidisphaerales bacterium
CGGAAATTACCGGCATCTCGCGGTCGACCAGCGCCAGCGGGCCGTGCTTGAGTTCGCCCGCCGGGTATCCCTCGGCATGGATATAGGAGATTTCCTTGAGCTTGAGCGCGCCTTCCAGGGCGATCGGATAGTGATAGCCGCGCCCCAGGAACAGCCAGTTTTCCCGCTCGCAGAAGCGCGCTGCGATCTCCTTGACCACATCCGACTGCTGCAGCACCTTCTCCATCTGCTCGGGGATGGCGACCAGGCCATCGATGTACTCGTGATGGTGCGCCTGGCTCATGTACTTGCGCCGGCCGATGAACAGGCTCAGCATCGTCAGTGTCACGCACTGGCAGGTGAACGCCTTGGTTGAAGCCACACCGATTTCCGGGCCCGCGTGCAGATAGATGCCGCCATCGGTTTCGCGGGCGATCGTGCTGCCGACCACATTGACCACGCCCAGCGCCAGCGCGCCCTTCTCCTTGGCCTCGCGCAGCGCCGCCAGCGTGTCCGCCGTCTCGCCCGACTGGCTGATCGCCACGAGCACCGTGTTCTCCTCCACGATCGGATTGCGGTAGCGAAACTCGCTGGCGTAGGTGCATTCGGTGACCACCTTGGCGTTGTCTTCGAAGAGATAATCCCCCACCAGCCCCGCATGCCAGGCCGTCCCCTGGCCCGTGAGAATAAACCGCTTGGCCTTCACCAGTTCCCGCGCGTGATCCGCCAGCCCGCCCAGGACGATCCGCCCCTCGCGCTGCTCGACCCGCCCGCGCAGGCAGTTGCGGATCGCGTTGGGCTGCTCGAAGATCTCCTTGAGCATGTAATGCTCGTAGTCGCCGAGTTCGTACTCTTCGAGCTTGTTCTCGAGCTGCTTGACGACGGGTGACACATCCACATCGTCGATCGTCATCGTGCGGAAGCTATCGGGCTTGAGTACGGCCATTTCATTGTCATCGAGATAGATCACCTGGGTCGTGTGCTCGACAATGGCCGAGGCATCGGAGGCGACCACATATTCATCCTTGCCGACGCCGATGATCAGGGGCGATCCCTTCCGCGCCACCACCATCGTGTCGGGTTCATCCTTGCAGACGACGGCGATGCCGTAGGTGCCTTCGACCTCATGCAGCGCCGCCTGCACGGCCTTCTGAAGCACGCTGGTGCCGGCCGGGATGTGATTGTGGGCTTTGATCTCCGTGTACAAGTCCCCGATCAGCATCGCCAGAACTTCGGTATCGGTCTGGCTGACGAAGGTGTGCCCCTTGTCGGTGAGAAATTTCTTCAGCGCGACGTAATTCTCGATGATCCCATTGTGAACCACCGCGATCTTGCCGCCATCATCGGTGTGCGGGTGGGCATTCACTTCGGTGGGCGCGCCATGGGTCGCCCAGCGGGTGTGGGCCATCCCCAGATGGGCGGCTGGCAGCGGAATCTGCTGCACCGCATTTTCCAATACGCTGATCCGCCCCACCGCCCGGCGGATATGCAGCTTACCGGCCTCATCAATAACGGCGATCCCGGCCGAGTCATACCCCCGGTACTCGAGGCGCTTGAGACCCTCGATCAAGAGAGGCTGGGCAATCTTACGACCGACGTAGGCTACGATTCCGCACATTGCGTTAACTCCTGAATACGAAAGAAGCTGCGCCCGAACAATTCGTTGGTCGGTCTATTCCGCATCCGTGCGGAAAGAACACTGACCACGTCCGGTAAGCGGGCAAACCCAGAAGCATCGTGCTCCCTCCCCGGGCTCGCTTCATACAAAGATAGGCGGTTGCATCGGCTCACCGCCTACTTTATTCGGAATTATCGGACGTACAAGTTCAATCAAAGAACCCATGAAAGATGACCTATCTCACTATCGGCCGTTGTCCGGTGTACCTTTTGGCCGGCCGGTGGCCCTGTACCCGGTCGTCCTTCAACCCTCCCGCTTCAATCGCATTCCGCCCGTTTCGTAGCTCCGGCAATCAATAACACATCCCCCCGTTCCCTGTACCACCCTCCAGATGCCCCGTCGCCTTTTCATTCTCCCGGTCGCGCTCCTGCTCATTCACGCATCTCACCCCGCCCAGGCCTACATCGACATGCCGGCCGAGCGCCTGACGCTGCCGCGCCTGCTTCTCGAGTTCCGCACCTCCGGCGTCTACCGGATCGAACGCGCCGATCTGGAGAAGGGCGCGGTTCGATATGAACTGGTCGAGACCATCCAGGGCAAGCCATCGCAGGAGCAGAAACACATTCTCCGCACGGGCGGCAAAATCCCCGCCGAGCTTTCCGGCATCGAGACCGGCCGGCGCGTTCTGCTGATGGGCCCCGATCCCTACGGCCGAGGTCTGGCCTTCATCAACGGCGCCTGGTACGTCACCACATACGAACGTGACACCGGCTGGTGGCGCATCGCCTACACCTCGGCCTATTTCGACTTCCGCTGCGCCTTCAGCGGCGACCTTCCCCAACTCATCGATTCCTGCAAGACGCTTCTTGATGGGCTTGAAGTGACCGTTCCTTGTCACATCAAACCCAAGGACGCGCAGATCAAGTGGTTCACCGCCTCTCTGCGCCAGCCCCATCGACGAATCGAAGCGCTCGATCCCCAAGCCCGGCCCACAGAGACGCCCCCGGCCGCGGCGCGCCCCTCAGCCTCGCAATCCGCAACCCATCCCTCCACACCCGCAATCATCCGCTCGACTCCCGCGACAACCCGATCGATCTCGGATGGAAAACCGCTCTCCGAAATCCTCGCCATCCTCAGCGGCGATCCTATTCCACTCAATCGCCTTCACGCCGCGCGCTCGCTGGCTTCCATACCGCGGGCCATCGACCAATCCCTCCCCGCATTGGTCGTCGTTTTGAAGAAAGACAAAGATGCCTTCGTCCGCCGCCAGGCCGCGATCTCACTCGGCCAACTCGGACCATCAGCCGCCTCCGCCATTCCCGCGCTGCTCGATCGCTTCACGCTCGGCTACGAGAACGCCGGCGACCTGATCGGCTGCGAATCGGCGGCCGCCATCTGGCGCATCGACCCATCGGGTGAAATCTGGCTGGCCGAAATCCGCTTGCGATTGAAGTCGAAAGAATCCGCCGTCCGCCGCGATGCCATCAACGCGATCGGCATTCTCGGCCCGCCCGCCAGTCCCGCCGCGCTGGCACTGCTGGCCAGCGCCGCCGCCGACCCGGGAGGAGAAGTCCGCTTCGCCGCCGCCACCGTTTGCGATTGGGTCAACGCCCCCGGCAGCATTGCCGTTCCCGCACTCGCGCCTTTGCTCGACGACAAAGAAAAGTACGTCCCCGAAATCGCGGCCAAGACGCTTCAAAATCTAGGCCCTTCCGCCATCGCGCACGCCATCCGGATGCTCGACCCCGGCCGCCCTCTCGCCGACCGCCGCAGCGCTGCCCGAGTCCTTCGCGCACTGGCTCCCACCATCGCCCCCACTGCTTCGGCCTCAGCGCGCGCCGCCCTACAAGCGGCGCAGGATGATCCCGACGACCAGGTCCGCGCCAGCGCCCGCACGGCATTGAAGAAACTGGCCGAGAAATAGGGCTGGCCCTCAAGACTTCTGCGCGGAGTGTCACGCCGCATTGGTGCTGGAATCGTCACGTTTGAAGTTCGAACAAATTGATGTAGCGGCGGTCGTGCTTCTGGTCGTAGTTTGATGAAGCGGTGAACGCAAAAGTCGGCGTGATCGCAAAGCCCGCGGGCGTGTCGTAATCGAGCGTGGTGTGGTCTTTGACGTGGAGGAATCGGCCGGTGGGCGTGTAGCGGGCGGTGAAGATGTCGGAGGGGTAGTCCCCATCGACACTGTCGTAGCCCGCATCGAGCGTGGCGGCGGCGCTGCGGGAGGGGTCGAAATCGACTTTTCCGGAGTAAACGCCGGACAGCAGGATGTCGCCGGTGGCGCGGTCGATGCCCGCGCCGGCGGCTTTGTCGGCTTCGATGCCGCCGATGGCGAAGGCGAAGACGAGATCGCCGGCGGGTCGGATTTTGGAGAGGAAGATGTTGGACCAGCCCATGCGATCGTAGCGTTTATCGCCGAATAGCGACTTGGCTTTCCCGGGCGCGAGGTCGAAGGTGCGCGTGAAGTCGCCGGCAAGGATGAGGTTATCGTGGGCGTCGAAGGCGATGGAGCGGGCGGTGATGGATCCAATGCCGTGGCCGTTGGAATTGTCGGCGGCGGCCGCGCCGATCTGGTTGATGACCCGGCCGCGCGCGTTGAACTGATAGAGGCGCAGGGCCTGTCCGCCGACGGCGGCCCAGGGCGAGTCGTGGTGGTCGATGGCGACGGTGGAAATGCCGGCGGGCAGAGGGGTGTTCCAGGCGAGTTGGCCGGCGGTGGAAATCCTGGCGATAAAGGAAGTGTCGGGCGCGGCCGCGCCGGTGGCGGGATCGATGGCGTGGGATGTTCCGGCGACATAGGCCGAGCCGAAGCGGTCGACGGCCAGGCCGGTGACATTTTCGACGCCGGTGGTGACGTTATTGATGAGCATGCCCCAGAGATATTTGCCGGCGCGGTCGTACTTGATGAGAAAGACATCGGTGGCGTGGGCGCGGTCGCCATCGGCGGCGGGGGCGGTGGTGAGAGTGTGGTCGGGCAGGCCGCGGCTATCGCGGTCCGTGCTGCGGTCGAAATCGATGGAGCCGGAGAATCGTCCGGCCGCATAGACCGAGCCATCGGGCCCGGCGGCCAACGCGGAAATGCGCGGGAAGATCGCCCCGCCATCGGCGAAGGCGCGGTCGATCGGAATGGTCTGCACCCAGAGGGGCTGGCCATCGGGCGTGTAGCGGGCGATGAAAGGCGACCAGTCCGAGCCAATGGGGCTCATGTAAAGCACGGCCGGGCCGGGAGCGAAATCGTTGCCGGTGGCGAGGGTGCCCGCAAGAAGGAGGTGGCCAGTCCGGCCATCGGCGGAGGCTGCGGTGGCGGTGATCTCCTGCCCGCCGAAGGTGAGGGCAATGGGATCGGGGCCGGCGGAGAGAAGCGTGCGGGATTCGAGCGGTTGGAGGAGAGCGGATGTAGTGGCCATTCAATAAAGTTCGTCACGATTGCAAGAGCGCGACAACAAAATCAGACCCGGTCGCGGATAGCGGAGGTTGCCAATGCTGAATGGCGTGCGCCGGCGGATGCGAGCGTGTGGGTCCTCGGCCGCGCGGCTATGGTATGATCGCCGGTTTGATGCGGCGATTATCGATAATCGCACTGCGATTTGGGCATTCTGCTCCAGCGGAGGAATTCATGAAGTGCATCGCGTGGTTGGTCCTGGGCGTGTGCATTGGTGTTCTGGCTTCGGCGGTTTATGGCGCGGAAGCGCCCAAGCCGATTGGACCGCTTCCCTCGGCCAGTCAGCTTAGGTGGCAGGAGGGGGAGCTGACGATGTTCGTTCACTTCACCGTCAACACGTTCACCGGCCGGGAATGGGGCGATGGGAAGGAAGCGGAGAAGATATTCAATCCCACGCAGCTCGATGCGCGGCAATGGGCGAAGGCGGCGAAGGAGGCGGGGTTCACGATGATGATCCTGACGGCCAAGCATCACGATGGATTCTGCCTCTGGCCGACGAAGCTGACGGACCATTGCGTGCGCAGCAGCCCGTGGAAGGAGGGGAAGGGGGATGTGGTGAAGGAATTCGTCGATGCGGTGCGAGGCCAGGGGATGAAAGTGGGCCTCTATCTCTCGCCGTGGGATCGCAATCAGCCGGTGTATGGTGATTCACCTAAATACGATGAATATTACAAGGGCCAGTTGCGCGAGCTGCTGACGCAGTACGGGCCGATCGCCGAGATGTGGTTCGATGGGGCCAATGGCGAAGGGCCCAACGGCAAGAAGCAGGTGTATGACTGGGAGGGATATCGGGCGGTGATCCGCGAGCTGATGCCGGAGGTGGTGCAGTTCTCCGATGCCGGGCCGGATATCCGCTGGATCGGCAACGAGCATGGCTTCGCGGGCGATCCGTGCTGGTCGATGGTCGATCCCAAGCGCGTGCCGTATGCGGGGTTCAACGGCAAGGGCGTGCATGAGGCGCTGCAGCATGGCGATGAAACCGGCACGGTCTGGCGGCCGGGCGAGTGCGATGTATCGATCCGGCCGGGGTGGTTCTGGCATGCGGCCGAGGATGCGAAGCTCAAGACGGTGGATCAACTGGTGGAGATTTATTTCAAGAGCGTGGGCCGGAACAGTTTGATGCTGCTGAACGTTCCGCCCAACGACAAGGGATTGTTGGCCGATGGCGATGTGAAGCGGCTCAAAGAATTTCGGGCGGCGCTCGATGAGATTTTCAAGACCAATCTCGCGGCCGGCGCGACGGCGAGCGCCAGCAACACGCGCGGCGGCGATGCGGCGTATGGGCCGGGCAATGCGGTCGATGGCAAGGCGCAGACCTACTGGGCCACCGATGATGCGGTCACCAAGGAATGCTGGATCGAGCTGGACCTGGGCAAGCCGGTGAAGTTCAACATCGCCTGCCTGAAGGAGAATATCGCGCTGGGCCAGCGCGTGTCGGCCTGGCGGCTGGAGGTTCCCGATGGGGATAAATGGAAAACGATTCAGCGCGGCACGACGATCGGCCGGAAAAAGCTGGATCGATTCGAGCCGGTGACGGCGCAGAAGGTTCGTCTGGTGATCGAGAGCGCGCGGGCCTGCCCG
>JBBRTW010000414.1:0-6585 GCA_038244055.1 Tepidisphaerales bacterium
CGCGGGGATGGTCAACCTCGAACCCCTCATCGCCGGCGAGCGCGAGATGGTCTATCAGGTCCGCACCTTCGAGAACTTCCGTCGCGATTTCGTCATCAACGTCGCCACGCAGTATTTCCGCCTGATCAACCTCCAGCAGGCCGTGCTGGATCGCCGGCTGAACTACCAGACCTACATCACCCTGACCGAGCGCTCCCGCGCCCTCTACGCTTCGGGCCGGGTTGCCTTCCTGGATTTACAGCGTTCGCTTCAGGAGCAGTTGTCGGCCGAGAATGACCTGATTAATGCCCAGGAAACCTACTTCAGCGCGCTCGATGATTTCAAACTCCTTCTTGGAATGGCGACGGATCAGACGCTGGAAGTCGTGCCCGTGGAGCTCGATGTCGATCTGCCCAAGGATATCAACGAAGACAAAGCCGTCGAGCTGGCCCTGAAGTATCGCCTGGATTTACAGACTGCCCGGGACCAGGTCGAAGACACCCGCCGCCGCGTCGAGAACGCCCGCAACGGGCTTCTGCCGGATCTGACGATTTCCGGGCAGGCTTCGATCGGAAATGAAGCCGACAAAAACCCGGCCTCCCATTTCGACCAGCGCTCGCAAACCTATTCCGCGCGGATGGATCTGGATCTGCCCATCGACCGCGTCGCCGAGCGCAATACCTACCGGACCGCGCTGATCCTGGTGCGGCGCTCGCAGCGCAATCTGGAGAACGTGCGCGATACGATCGTCTCCGACGTCCGCGAATCGATCCGCCTGCTGCGGCAGTCGCAACTTTCCCTCCAGATCCAGCGGCAGGGTATTGACCTCGCCCAGAAGCGCCGCGAGAACGCTTACGAACTCTTGCGGAGCGGGAAATCCAACAGCACCCGCGATCTGGTCGAAGCCCAGAGCTCGCTTCTGCGTGCCCGCGACCTTTATGAAAACGCCCGCGCCGCTCAACAGATACAAGTCCTGCGATTTCTCAGAAACAGCGGAACCATGCGTCTGGACCCCTCCGCCGGGGCGGTCGGACAGGCATTGGACCGCCTGGGTGAAAAACCCGGGTCGAACATGCTGCCCGAAACACGGTAGTATGATAGAATCCCTGACCGGGTTGCCGGGCGGGTGGAGGACAAAATCCCCGGGCCGTTGGGCATAGGCGGATCACGTCAGGCGAAACGAGTTTATGAGCGTAGTCAGCGTACCAAGCGATCTCCCTTCGAGCCGGCGGCTGCCGCTGCCGGTTATTGTCCTGGGTCTGGTTGCGCTTTTAGCCGGAGCCGCGTATTACTTCAGGGATACGTTTTTCCACACCAGCCAGTCCTCGGCACTGGTGGGAACGTTTCAGCCCGCGCTGATCGCGGACCTCGACGTGCGCCTGAACAAAGATGGCGAGCTCCAGGCCGTCAACAACATTGAAGTCGTCAACAAGGTCGAGGGAATCAACACCATCGTCGAGCTGATCAAGGAGGGCGAGTTCGTCCACAAGGGCAAGACCCTGGTCGTGCTCGATTCATCCAACATCCGCGAGAAGTGGGACCTGAGCGTGCTCGATCTCCAGAACGCCGAGGCGGCGCTGTCTCAATCCCAGGAAGCCAAGGATATTCAGGAAGCCACCAATAAGGCCAATCTCCAGGCCGCAGAACTCGATTTCGAAGTCGCCAAGATCGAGCTGCAGGAATACACCGAAGGCCTCGCCAAGCAGGCCCGCTCCGAGGCCGAGACCAAGGTGCGCATGGCCGAGATCATGGTCAAGAATAAGGAGGAGGACCTGGCCACCACCCGCAACCTGTTCGCGAAGGGTTTCGTGACCGCGGCCGATGTGAAAAAGGCGGAGCTGGAATTGCTGACCTGCCAGAACGACATGAACAAGGCGGAGACCGATCTTCAGGTGCTGAAGGATTTTACGCACATGAAGAACATGGCGACCAAAAAGAGCGCTGTCGCCCAGGCCGAGCAGAAATTCGAGCGCACCAAAAAAGAAAACTCCGCCTCGATGAACAAGTGCATCGCCGCCCTTCGCCAGGCGCAGCAGGCGCTGGCGTTGCGAAAAGAACTGACCTCCAAGCTCAAGGAGCAGCTCGATAACTGCACGATCATTGCCCCGGCCGATGGCATGGTCGTCTACGCCTCTTCCAGCGACCGCAGCGGCGCTGAACCGATCAAGGAAGGCGGCAACGTCCGCAATCTCCAGGTGCTTCTCCGCCTGCCGGACACCGGCTCGATGAAAGCCGTCGTGCGCGTGCAGGAGGGGCAGGTCTCCAAGCTCCGCGTCGATGACAACAACCCCATGCGGGCGACGGTGACGGTCGTCGGCTACAAAAAGCCGATCGGCGCATCGATCTCCAAGATCAGCGTTCTGGCCGACTCCAGCCAGCGCTGGTGGAACCCGGACCTCAAGGAATACCCGGTGGAACTGGTCCTGGATGAAACGCCCGCCAACTGCAAGCCCGGCCTGGGCTGCCAGGTGGAAGTGCTGATGGACCGCCGGCCCAAGGTGCTGACGATTCCGCTCACCTCGATCTATTCGCAGGGAAACCAGAGCTTCGTGTTCGTGCGCGACGGCGTATCGGTCCGTCCCGCCGAAGTGAAAATCGGCGCGACCAACGACACCCACGCCGAAATCAAGGAAGGGATCGAAGCGGGCACCGATGTCCTGCTTCTCCAGCCCGGCCAGGGCCGCGCCTTGTTGGAGAAGGCGGGGATCAAAGTCCAGCCCACGACACGTCCGGGAGATAATATGAAGCCCGGCCGCGGCAAGAGAAACGCCGGTGCCGGCGGCAACGCCCCCCGAGCCGAAAGCAGCGGCGCGGCGGCGATCAAAGCGAAGCTGTAAGCGCAAAACGCCCCGCCCGCCCCTTCATTTCACTTCTACCGCTTTCCCGCCGCGCGCAGGAGCGAATCCGCCCAGGCGGCCTCTTCGCCTTTCAGCGGCGGCTCACAATTCGCCTTGTAATCAAGCTGGCGAAAATACCGACCGCTTTCATACGCATCATCGACTAGCGTCTGCATGTCGACGCGAACTTCCGGATCATTTGGTCGAAGTGGGATTCTTATTTCAGGCAACCGTTCCTTCAAATCGACGGGAAAAAGGTGAACGGCCATCGAATCTTCTGGAACGCGAAACGCAATACGGTATGCAGTTGAAAGCCGGGCGCTCGGGCGGTGTGGCAGCATGAGTTGCTGCCAGTCCCCCGCGCGCACCAGATCGATTTCGACGAAGTTGACGCCTGCCGCCAGTAAGTCCGCGCGCTTGATTCGAAAAGCCCTCATGCCCACGCCACGCTTGTTGCTCGGACTGAGGAATTCAATCACTGTGATCAAGCGGTTATTTGCCGCCTCAATGATTTGTACAAAGCGCTCTTTGACCGGGTCGAGTTCGACCACGACGCGATACGGTGCCAGCACTCCCGCCGCGACGGATTGATTTTCCTCAATGTCGACAATCGGAGGCACTTCGGCAATCCGCACATCCGCCCGAAATGCATGTTCTTCGTCGAGGTCCGCCTCGACCGCGACTCGCTGTTCAACTTTCGCGATGAGGTCCTCGGGCAATCGTTGGTTGAGCGCGACGCGCGCCTCGATGGCCAATGTCGCATGCACATCCAGCCAGTGCTGCTCGAGATACGGGTCCATGCCTGGGAAAGGGCTTTTCATCACAGCCCGATTATACCCACAGCGATCGCACAAGTGCGAGATATTCCCCCCCGCCCCTTTCCGGTTATCATATCCCCGATGTTCGACCGAAGTTTCATCCAGTGGTGGGTTGGCCGGGTTACGCCGTTCCGCGATGTGACTCCCGAAAAACTCGAGGCCGAGCGCGAGGCCATCGAGCACCTTCAGGAATACAACAAGCACTACACCGATTTCCTCCAGGATGCAGTTTTTCCGGTGGTCGATGATCTGGTCAAACTGCTGGCCAAGAGCCGGGTCGTCCATCGCGTTTCGACCTGGGGCAACCAGCTCGCCATGCGCGTCCACCTGACCTGGCGCTGGGGCGAGCTGGTCATCTCCCAGACCCACGAAGACTGCGTCACCTTCGAGCATCACATCATCACCGAAGGCGAAAAGCGCGGCGAAGAACGCGCCGATGACCATTCCCATCAGTACGACCTGCGCGATCCCCTCCCCAAGACCATCGCCGAGCAGGAATTGCAGTTTTTCCTCGGCCGGTTGGCCCAGGACCTGGTCGAACCCGACACCGAGCCGGAGATTCCGCCGGGGAAAGAGGAGTAGGCAGTGGGCAGGGGGCAGTCGGCAGTGGGCAGTGGGCAGTCGGCAGTCGGCAGTCGGCAGTCGGCAGAGGGCGATAGGCGGAAAAACGGAGACGTTCAAGGGATGGATGACGGAATTTAGAAGAATGGGCGAATTGGATGTTAATTTCATCCTCCATCCTTTATCCTTTATCCTCCCGCACATCGAGGCTGCTATGACGAACCTGAATCGAACCGAGCGTGAAGGCGTGACGGTGCTCCGGCTGGATGGGAGCCTGACCCAGGAAGAGGTTCTCAACGTCGAGCGCTCCTTCCACGATGCCACCCACCGCGATGGGGCCGCGGTCGTCGTCGATCTGTCCAACGTCGATTTCCTCGCCACCCCCGCCATCGCCATGTTTCTCGAAGCCGCCATCACCCTCCGCGACAGCGGCGGCCGGATCGTCGTCTCGGGCCCGCAGCCGCGCATCGACCAAATCCTCAAATGCCTCAAACTCGATCGCGTCCTGCCGGTTTGTTCGACGGTGGATGAGGGCGTGAATATCGTGAAGAAGTAGTTGCGGGTTGTGAGTTGTGAGTTACGGGTTGTGAGTTGTGAGTTGCGAGTTGCGGGTTGCGAGTTGCGGGTTGTGAGTCAGGGTCAGGAGCCGGCCACCAGAATGCCAAGCTCGCAGAACGACCGTCCCCCGGCTCCTGACCCTTTCGCGTGGATGGCCGGAGCAGTCCAATTCCAGATCGTACCGCTCGACTCTGAAGGGAATTCAACATGACCGACCAAGTGACTGAATCGGGGGTTGAACTTGTCGAAGGTGATCTTTCCTGCGCCATCTGCTCGTACAACCTGAAAGGCCAGCCCAAGTCCGGCTTATGCCCGGAATGCGGCCGGGCTGTCGAGCGGACACTCAATCAGGAACTGACCCTGGCCGATCCCGCCTGGCTCAGGTTTCAGGCTCGCTCCATGCTGTGGCTGATCGCGGTCTGCCTGCTCAATTACCGGCCGACGGTGCTGCGATATCAATATGAGCCGGTGTACCTGATCCTGGAACTGGCAATGGCGGTCATTGTCGTCTATGCCTGCTGGTGCCTGGCCCGGCCCGAAGGACACGAGCCCCCGCCCGATTCGCTGGGGGCGCAGCAGCGCGGGTTGAAGGTCGTTGCCGTCGTCGTGGCGGTGTGGGTCGCGCTGCAAACCGTCGCATCCATCTCGCCGGAGTTCATGTTCCAGAACGCCAAAGTGCTCGGGCTTCTCGGCCTGATCGGAACGGGCGCGCTGATTGTCCTGAACTGGCTGGTCGGCATTCTCCTCTACAAGCTCGCGCGGCGATCGAAGAATCAGTCGATGATCGCCCATGCGAAACTGGTTCTCTGGGCGCTGCCGATTTCGCAACTGGCTCAATTCGCGATTTCACTGGGTGTCGGCCTGGCCAGCGATTCCCGGCAGGTGCAACTGGCTGCGTATTCCCTCATGGGCTGGGGAATGGGAATCGTATTTTATGGAACTGTGGCGCTGCTCGGGCGGATGCACGAAATGCTCGCCGCGACGGCAAACAGCGCCCAGAACCTGATCCCGCCGGCCAGCCGCTTCATCGAGCCAACTGCGCCCGCGCCCGCCGCATCACTCCCCCTCCAAAGCCCCGGCCAGCAACTCGATCACCCGCTTTGACCCGAGCTCGCGCTTGCCGAATCCCGGCAGCGCGCCGGCCGCCACCGCCTCGGCCTGGGCTTCGGCGTAATTGCTCACCAGCATCATCTTCAACTTCGGCATCGCCGCGCGCAGATACCCGATCGCTTCCACTCCCGTCTGGTGGGTAAATCCATATCCCAACTCCCGATTGAACAGCACCAGATCCACGCCCTGGCCGATCACCCTGCTCAATTCCGCATCATCATCGGCGTGGAGAATTTGCACATCCCTGGCCGCCTTGGACGCCACCATTCGAAGATATGAACTGTCCGGGCCACAGTGGCCCACGAGCGCGATTTTCTTAGACATGAACCATCATAGGCGCTCCCCGTAGCATGGGCATTCTTTCGTTTCACTCAAGACAGGCTTTGCCGATGTTGAACGCTCGAATAACTTGAGTCGAAATGCGATTATCGGTCCACACGGGCAGGATGCCCGTGCTACGAATTAGAAGGACCACACCAGCGTCGTGCCGTCATTGAGAATGAGATACTCCAGGGTATTGAGCGATCCGTGTAATTGGAACCATCCGTTGAACAGGGAGAGGGTGTTGAGATTCTGGTAGAGGATGGCCGGGCCGCCGGACAGGCCGATCTGGGTATCGGTCATGTCGAAGGCCTGGGTGGGGTTGGCGCCGATGATCTGCAGCTCATCGCTGGACCCGGCCGCGGCGGCGATGGTCATCCCGGTGGCGGGGATGGGCGAGC
>JBBRTW010000415.1:0-6569 GCA_038244055.1 Tepidisphaerales bacterium
GGCCTTTATCGGCAGCGGTATCAGCAGAAGTACGCACCTGGGGGAGGGGCACATCCAAGCCCGCCGTGCGGCAGGAGGCAATCAGTGCATTGAGATCTTCGCGCGAACGGCAGTGGCCCTGGATTTCCATGGAGGTGTCGTTGAAGGTCATGCGGTCGAGCGTGAGATTCGCGGTGGCAGGCAGGCCGGACAGGACATCGCGCATGAGGCGGAGGGCGGATTGGCGGGCCTCGAGGGGAAGAGTGGACGAGCCGGCGGCGGTGAGTTTCTGGTATTCGCTGCGGACGATGGCGCGGACATTGGGAGGAACGGGCCAGTTGGGGAACTGGGCGCGGAATTCATTGGCGAGTTTCGTTTCGTAGGATTGGGCGAGATGATCGTACTGGATCGAGCGATAGATAAAGACGCCCGCGGCGATGAGGAAAAAGAGGGCGGCCGCGGCGAGGCTGCCATTGAGGGCGCGGCGATGCAGGCGAAGCGGGTCGCCGATGGCCAGCGCGCCGCGGCGGAATTCAATGCGGGCGGCGCGGCGGCCGGTGAGGATCTGGGCGGCCTGTTCGAGGGAATGGGCGGGGAGATTGATTTCGAGGTCCTGGGCTTGAATCGATGAAAGGGCGGTGGTGTCGAAATCGGGGTCTCCGGCGAAACCGCAGGCGATGACGGGCGCGGCGGCGTTCGGTCCCGTTGCAGGAAGTTCGGCGGCGAGGAGTTGGGTGTGAAGATCGAGTTGGGCGGGGTCATTCTCGACCAGTGCCCAGGCGATGGGGACCCCCTGCTCGATGGCGAAGAGACTCAGATGATTTTCAGCATCGGGGAGGACCAGGAGCGCGGTGGGGGATTGCAGGCGGGCCAGGCAGACATCAATTGCGAGAATCGCGGCCGGGACGATGGACTGCACGCCGATCCCGGCGGATTCGAGGGCTTGGACCAGGAGTGAGATGCGATCATTGGGCACGGCGACGCCGAAGGCGCGGGCGGCGTGGATGGAGAAATCGGCCGTGAAACTCTCGGCCGGGATGGGGAGTTGCTCTTCGAGGCGAAAGACGAGGGCGGCGCGGTCCTCCTTCGGAATTCCATCGGTGGAAACTGTCGCGGCATGGCACCAGGCGGAGGGGAGGGCGAGGAGAATGCCCTGACCGCGATAGGACTGGGATTGAAGAGCGCGGCGGATCGCGGAGGCGATTTGAGCCGGGGCGGCGGCATCGGGGACGGGGACGTCGATGTCGACGCGTTTGCCGGCGCTGCTGCTGGAGATGCGCCAGGAGCGATCGGCGGGGTAGAGGATGAACGTGGGGATGGTCATGCGGAAGGGAGGCCGGCGGGTGAGATGATGAAAAAATTTCTGCGTGATCGAAACGCTATCGACGCTCGCCCTCACCCCCTCCCTCTCCCGAGTACAGGTGAGGGAGTAGGCGCGGTTGGAAATCTGAGATTAACCGCCGTCGGGCGGTTCCTTCGGGGTGATGAGGGTCATGAGTTGGCCGTTGAATTGGACATCGATCTGGTAGGGGCGGATGGCGACGATCTTCGCGCCGGCGCTTTCCTCGCCGACGGATTTGACCTCGATCTGGCCGGTGGCGGTGCGGATCATGGCCAGCGAATCGCCGATGGTGCCGACGAGCGTGAAGGAGAGGGATGCGCCGGGGGCGGGCTGCGGGGGTGTGGGCTGGGTGTTGTTGGAAGCGCCGGCCGTGGTCGAGGAGTCGGTGAGTGGTTTTCGCAAAGGGAGGGACCAGAGCGGTTCGAAGGCGGAAAGCGGTGGGAGGGCGGAGGAGGCGGACTGGGTGGTGGAAGGGGTGGAGCGGCGGGGGTCGGGGGCGGAGGCGTCCACGGTGACCGGAGAGGTGAGGCCCCAGAAAGCGCAGGCGGCGGCCGCCAGCGCGAGGATCGCGGTGAGGGACCAGAGGGTGAGGTTGAGTTGGCGGGGGGTCATTGAATGGGCTGGCACGGGCGAGACGCCCGTGTCACGGGGAAGCCTTGCTCTTAGCACGGGCGGGACGCCCATGTCACGGGAGACGTTGGCGTTGGCGCGGTTCGCCTGGGCGGGACGCCCAAGTCATGTGAGAGTTTTACCATGAATAGGTGAAAGTTTGCGGCTCCTTGGCGTTGGCGGAATCGATCACGGATAGATCATACCAATCCCGCTGGCCGGTGCGCGTGATGATCCAGAGGGAATGGCATTGGGAATATTCGACCAGGGCGAGGTTGGCGCGGGATTTGGCGGCCTGGGCGGTGGCGTCGTGAACCAGTTGCTTGAGCTGGTCGGAGGTCATTCGGCCTGCGCCGGAGTTGGAGAGGCCGCCGGTGCGCTGTTGCTGGAGGGCATCGCGGGCGTCGAGGAGGCGGTTGATTTCGACTGTGGTGAGCGCTCGCCCGGCGGCGAGGCCGAGCGCGGCTTCGGAGGTTCGGCGGATGTTGACCGCGCCGGTGCCCCAGCAGGTGACCAGATCGATGGGCGCGAGGCGCGTGCCGGACATGGGGCGGATGAGTTTGACGGGTGGGATGCCATCGAAGATCTGCCCCAGGCCGCTGATGCGCGGTGCGGAGGGATTGGTCGAGAGGATGGGTTGGGTGGTAGGTGCGGCCGGCGCGGAGGGGGCGGTAGGAGGTGTGGGCGGAATGCCGGAGGGTGATGTTGAACCCACGGAGGCACCAGTCGGTTGTTCATTCGACAGGATGAAAACCGGGCCGGCGGTGGGACGGAGGCGGACGTTGTTGATTAACCCTGAGCCGGCCAGGGATTGGCGGAGGCGCGATTCGGTGCGGGTAAGTTCGGCCTCGTCGAGGATGGCGTTGATGTTGGCCTTGGCCTGTTCATCGGAGACGATCAATTCGAATGTCTGGTTGCCGAGGCGCAGGCTGACATCGAGGCGGGCGAGATTCTTGCGGCGGGCGGGCTCGTTGGCGAGCAGGATTTCTTCCGTGTAGGGAAGCACCGCGCGGCGGCAACTGGCCAGGCCCCAGCGGCGCTGCAAATCCTGCTCGGCCGAGCGGGCGGCGCTGGCATGACGGATGGCGGCGCGGCCGACGGCAACCAGGAGGGTTGAGGCGAGGATCAGGAGTGCGAGTGTGACGACGAGAACGTAGCCGCGGCGGCGGGGACGGGGGTGGCGGCCGGGCAATGTTGAATGCTGAATGATGAATGGTGAATGGGGACTCATCGCACCACCATTTCGCGCACGGATGCGCCGGTGGAGGTATCGATGCGGATGCTGAGGCGCGAGGGGACCTGGAAGGCGCGGACGGGGCCGGCGGAGCTGGTCGTGCCGCGCTGGCCGGTCTGGGTGAGGATGCGCTCGCCGACTTCATCGCCGAGGAAGACGGGTTTGCCATCGGATGAAAGGGGCGTGATGGCGAGTGCGGTGGCATCGATGGCAACGACTTCGGTCCAGGGCTGGGGGCGGATGGGGTCATCGAGAAAGGCCTGCTCGCGGAGGAGCATGGAGCGATCCCCCTGCCTGCGGATGCGCCAGGTGATGCGGCAAAGCCGGCCATCGGCGGTGAGGGCGGCGGGGTCGAGGCCGGCCGAGCCGATGAGCGCGATGCCATCGCCGCGCGGGCTGGGGATCATGGCGGCGGTGCTGGCCAGATCGCGGCGGAGAAGATCGAAGGCGGCATCGAGCGGCTCGGATTGGGTGCGCGATTCGAGGCGCTGGCGGTCGCGGGAGAGACTGGCGGTGAGGAAGAGGACGCCGGCCATGAGCAGCGCGGCCAAGGTGCTGGCGAGGAGCATTTCGATGAGTGTGAAGGCGGGGCGGCGGCTTCTGGGTGGCATGGGTAACGGTACTCCGTTACCCGTGTCTTGGGCTGACAGCTCATTGAGATTCAATTGAAAGAGCGATTCGAAAAGGTCACTCCCCTGGTACTCGCACGGGTAAGGCCCTGAGGCCTTACCCATGCCACCCATTGGCAATGTTGTCTTGTAGATCATCTCGATCCACCTTCCCGGCGGCGGTCTAAATGCTTGAGGAGTTCGAGTGTGAGGATCGGGCGGCGGTCCTGGAATACTTCGAGGCGGACGATGCCTGCGCCGACTGTTCTGGCGGCCGGGTCGGCGATCCAGCGGGTTTCCCAGGTGACGCCCTCGACACCTTGCAGCGTGCCGATCGAGGGGACGGGGATTTTGTCTGGGCCTTCGGCGCTGCCGATCCAGCCGGCGACCATGCGATCCACCGCGCGGGCGGCTTCGAGCTTGCGGTCGGCATCGGCCCACTGGCGCATGGAGCGCGAGCGGGCCACCATTACCGTTGAGATCAACACGCCGAGCACGACCAGCCCGGCCAGGATCTCAATCAGCGTGATGCCGGCCCGTCGGCCCCGCGAGAATGAAATCGACATCGGCTTCATCGCGAACAGTCCTGATCTGGCCGGCCAATCCGGTGACGACGACCCATCGCTCGGGCGAATCGCCGCCGGTGATTTTGACGGCATACGTCTGGGAAAGGCCGAGGTTGGAACATTCGATGGTGATCTCGCCGGACTCGCGGCGGGCGGAGGCGGTGCGCACCTCTTCGATGCGCATGGGGGAGGGGAACGTGGTTTTGAAGGCGGCATCGGCCGAATGGCCCCGCTCGCGCCAGGCAAGGGATTGATCGGCCATGTCGATGGAGATTTCAGTAGGCCGGCCGATGCGTTTGGAAGCCAGGCGGGCTGAGGAATCGATCTGGCGGATTTGTTCGATGGCGTCGAAGGCGCGGACGCGGTCGAGCGGCTTGCGGAAGCTGATGACGACGGCGGCGCTGAGTAGGGCGAGGATCGCGAGGGCGATCATGATTTCGATGAGTGTGAAGGCACGGGCAAAGGAAGAAGGATGAAGGATGAAGGATGAAAAAGGAAGTCTCTTCATGGGGAGGACGCGGTTCGCACGGGCGGGACGCCCGTGTCACTGGAGGTCACTTCTTCGCAGGCTCGATGTCGGCGTTGGAGATGTCGGCATCTAGGCCGGTGCCGCCTTCGCGGCCATCAGCGCCGTAGCAGATGATGTCGAAGCCGCCGTTTCGGCCGGGGGAAAGATACTGGTAGGGATGGCCCCACGGATCGAGTGGAATCTTGGGAAGGAATTTTTCGGTGACGACGATCTGCAGGCCTTCCTGATTCGAGGGATAGCGGCCCTTGTCGAGGAAAAACGCATTGACCCCCCCGCCGAGCGTGGAAATGTCGGCCTTGGCGGCATTCACCTTGGCCTTGCCCATGAATGTGGGAATCGTGTAGCTGACCAGCCCGGCGAGCAGGCCGATGATGACCACGACGATCATGATCTCGACGAGCGAGAAGGCTTTTCTGAAAGATGAAGGATGAAGGATGAAGGATGAATGGGGGGGAAATGCTGAATGATGAATGATGAATGATGAATGCGGAAGCACCGGCTCTGCTGCCGCATGGCTCTTCTTCTTCGTGCCTTCGTGCTTTCGTGGTTCCATTCGCATTTTTTCACTGGATCGCATTGCCAGCCTCCAGTATCGGCAAAACAGTCGCCAGCACAATGAAAAGGACGATCAGGGCCAGGACGACAATCAGCAAGGGTTCGAGGACGGCGGTCAGGCGCTGGGCGGACTGGTGTACCTGTTGATCATAGGTCTCGGCCAGGCGGTCGAGCATTTCTTCGAGTTTTCCGGATTGCTGGCCGATGGCGAAGACCTGCACCACCATCGGCGGAAACGCGCCGGTGCGCTCGATGGCCAGCCCGATATCGCCGCCGGCCGTGATGGCGGTTTCGCAGGCGATCAGCGCCTCGCGGAGGATGAGATTGTCGGTGGTGCGCTGGGCGATCTGGATGGCGCGGATGAAAACGATGCCGCTCTTGAGGAGCGTGCCGACGACGACACAGATGCGGACGATGGCCTGCTTGCGGGCGAGATCGCCGATGAGGGGAAGTTTGAGGATCAAACGATGCCAGGCGAGTTTGCCGCGACGCGTGCGCACGAGCGCGCCCAGGGCGATGAAAACCCCCACCGCCCCGGCCGCCAGAAGCCACCACCAGGAGACGAGAAAATCGCTGAACGATTTGACGATGCGGGTGGGGAGCGGAAGCTCCTGCCCCTGCTCGATCAGCGGCTGAAGAATCTTGGGGACGACGAAGGTCATCAGGAAGATCGTGGAGATCAGCGCGAGGACCAGGACGATGGCCGGGTAGATGAGCGCCGTGCCCACCCGCCCACGAAGCTGCTCGGAGCGCTCGCGAAACTCGGCCAGTCTTTGCAGCGACGAATCGAGCGTCCCCGAATCCTCGCCGACTTCGGCGATGCGGAGGGAAAGCTCGTCGAACACGCCGGGATGATCGCCCATCGCGGCCGCCAGCGATGCCCCGCCGGCGACGCGATCGCGCAGTAGGAGCAGGACGGTATGAAATCGCCCCTTGTGCTGGCGCGCGAGTGTTTCGAGGGCTTCGAGGAGCGGGACGCCGACGGAAAGGAGCGTGGACATTTCGCGGGCGAAGACCGTGGCCTGGCGGCGGAGGGAACGCGAGCCGCGCGGGCGGCGGGGCGATCGGCCCGGAATGCGGCCGCGCGCAGGCTGATCCGCATCGGCCGGTTGGACGTCACGGACGACCAGCCCGCGCTGGCGCAGCA
>JBBRTW010000416.1:0-6549 GCA_038244055.1 Tepidisphaerales bacterium
GACCCACATGGGCAAGATGCCCATGCTACGGTGAGGATTTCAGCAGAGCCAGTTGAGATTTCAGAGTTTTCCCCGCGCTCGACCTTGTTTCACCATTCATCATTCATCATTCAGAATTCACAACTCAGAATTCATGATTCATCGTTCATCATTCATAATTCATCATTCAGAATTCACCCTTGAGGATGTCCTCCCATGCTCTTCATCCCCCCACCGCTTCAACGTATTCTTCGACGGCGCATCGTGCGGGGGGGCGCTGCGACTCCCACGCCTCCGCCGCCGCCCCCCGTGCCGCCGGTGTTGATTGAAGCATCGTTCGACGCGGGGACACTCGTGCTCACGCTTGGGTTCGATCGCGCGGTCGATCTGGAGGCGCTCGATCCTTCGCAGATCGGGGTGGATGATGGGCCGGGGACGGGGCTGGCTTATGTCGGGAGTGGGGCGGCAACCGTGCTCACGCCCGAGCGATTTACGCTGGGGATGAGCGATGCGGGATCATCGGGAGGGATGGCGATTGTGTTGCTGGCGAGCGCTTCGTGCGGGATTGTGGCGGCCGATGATGGAGGGGTGTGGGCGGGGACCGGGAGCGGGGTGGTGTTGCCGTATCCGATGCCGGTGCCGCCGGCGCTGATTACTTCGGTGGGGGGGAGCGAGGGGGATTTGGGGATCGCGATTAATTTTGATCGGGAGATCGTGCTCGCGGAGGGGGCGGTGCCGGATGATGCGCTGCTGTTTGGCGGGCTGGCGTTGTCGAGCGTGTGGCAGCAGGGGCCGGCGACTTTGGGGGCGTACATGCAGGTGCCGGCGGTGTTGTTTTCGACGCCTTGGCAGGCGGTGCGGCAGCCGGATTGGGTGCTCACGGAGATGGCGGTGCCGGTGGAGGGGGTCGTGGGGCCGCCGTGAGGAAACGGGAAGACGGTTTCACGAATCAACACGAATCAACACGAATAGAGGCGAATCGAATCGAATCAAGGCGAGTGGCGGGCGTCCCGTCCATTCGTGGTCATTCGTGTTGATTCGTGAAACACATTTCTCCGAATGGAGGAGCAATTACGCATTGCGGTTCCCGGATTGAACGGAATTTCAAAGAGGGAATTTCAAAGGGGACAGGAATTTCAAAGGGGACAGGATTCGACTTGATCAACCCCTCCCCGCGCCGCGAATGTGAGGGATGAGGCGGGGAAGACACCATCAAGCCCGCGTGTTTTGCCGCCTCCGCCGCCCCGGAGATGTTCTCTCTGTTGTAAAGCTCAAAGTTGAAGATTTTCGCGCCATGTTATTCAGACTCCGATCACGCCGCGCAGATTTTCGTCCAAAAGCCGCCGCGAAATCAGGACATCCATTCCTCCGATTGCTCGTCGCATTTTCCAATGGCATAATTTGCCATCAGGCCTTCGGCGCGCTATTCTCATTGCATGGCAACTCTCACCAGCATGAACATCTCCCTCCCCGAGGCACTTCGCCAATGGGTGGATGATCGCGTCACGGCCGGGGGATACGGCACCGCCAGCGAATATCTTCGCGAACTGATTCGCGAGGATCAGAAGCGCCGCGTCCGCGAGCAACTCGATCAAAAACTGATCGACTCCCTCGAAAGCGGGCCGGCCGAAGAAATGACCGCCAAAGACTGGCAGCACATCCGCACAACAGTCTGCGATCGTCTGGCCGCGAAGAAAAAGGCTCCCAAATGATCGAGCGCCGGCCGCGCGCCATCTATGCGATCATCGAAATCGCGGAGTACCTCGGCCAGGACAGCCCTGCCGCCTCCGAACGATTCATGGATGCCACCGAAGGCACCTTCACGCAGCTCGAATCCATGCCCGGCCTGGGTCATCTCTATGAATCATCCGACAAAAGACTTAAAGGCGTCCGCGTTTGCAGCGTGAAAGGGTTCCCCAACCATCTGATCTTCTACCGGCCGAACGAGCAAGGCATCGAAGTTCTGCACGTCATCCACGGCGCGCGGGATATCCCCGCCGTGTTTGAGAGCGAATTTGAGAATGATTAGTCCATTCATCGGTGCCAATCGGTGCCGCATCAGTGGCCAAAAATCAACTCCCCTCCGGCATCCTAAACCGCGCCACCCAGATCTGGCTCGTCTTCTCCTGCCCGCGCTTGCTGGTCCACATCATCCAGTTCCCATCGGGCGAGAAAACCGGCAGCCCGTCGAACCCGTTCCAGAAAGTGATCCGCGTTTTGTGGCTCCCATCATCGCGCATCAGATAAAGCTCGAAATTCGAGTGCCCGTGCAGCGTGGTCGCCCAGATCAGGTGCTTGTTGTCCGGATGCCAGAACGGGGCCCAGTTGACGTTGGCATCGTGGGTGAGCTGCTTTTCGTTTTTGATCCCAGTGATATCCCCGGCCGCGTCGAAAACCAGATCGGCCACGAACACCTGCAGCAAATTGTTCCCCTTGCGATCCGAGCGATAGCAGATGCGCTTGCCATCGGGTGAGAAAAACGGCCCGCCATCGTACCCGGGCATGTAGGTCAGCCGGGTTTTCTTCGACCCATCCGCCTTCATCACGAAGAGCTCGACATTACCCGTCTCCGATGTCGGATGGCTGGTGGGGGCGGCCGTCTTTTCATGCAGCAATTGTGGTGCCGCCGTCCCCACCTGCGTCCCGCCTTGTGGTGCGGGCGTCCCCTCCCGCTTCTCCCCTTGTGCAGTCGCCCCCTGCATCCCCCCAAGCGGCGGCTCATCCAGCTTCTCCGCGAAGATGATCCACTTCCCATCCGCCGAATAGGAGCACTCCGCATCGTGGAGATTGTTATCCGTCAGCGGATGCTTGGCCAGATCCACCGATCCCCCGGCCGGCACCGCCGCCACCGCCCCCTTCCACCCATCGGCCCGGAAAATCTCCGCGCCGGTGGGCATTTCCCATTTGTAGTTGTTTTTGTCCCTCTGATAACCCCCCCGCTCTTCCTGGGGCTTGGGCTTGAGCGCGGTGGAGGAGAAGATCAGCGATTCGCCATCGGGTGAAAAATACCCGCAACTGTTCCACGAGGGCATCGGGGAGATACGGATTGGCGTGAGCAGCCCCTCCACCCTCGGTTCGCTCGCCCCCCGGCCCCACTTCACCTGGGCCACGTACATCTGGTAATCCTCATCCGGCTTCATCGAAGCCTGGAAAATGATCCAGCCCATATCCGGCGAAAAATAGGCTTCCCCGGCCCGGGCAAAGCCGTGGGTCAACTCAACTGCGTCGCTTAACACCCCCGCCTCGCTGGTAGCGGGGGTGGGGTTGAATTCCGGCTGCGAACACCCACAGAAAAGGCAAATCGCACCCGAAAACACCAAAATGGCGAATCTACGCATGATGGGTTGTATTTTTATCACGAATTTTTCTCTTTCCAAAATGATTTCAGTGATGATACTAACAGCGCTCGCTCTCGGATAGTTGGGTGCGGGACTTTGGGCCGTTTTCGGCATCGTGCCGATGGCGTCGCACAAAGCCCGGCGAGCCGTGTGGTAAATTCGTTCCGATCCACCGTCAACTGAATAGGTTCGATTTCTCCCCGGGGGATCCGCGCTTCCCCCAGGGCGACTTCGCTCGCGTCAAGCCGGCCCGCGCGCCCATCCGGCATGGCGATGGGTGAGGTTCTGCCTCAAGGTAATGGCGCCACCATGGCACTGCCCAAGGATCTCACTGCCCGACTCGAACGCGCCCTGGCCGTCGTCGACGACCAGGGAACCCGCGGTACGCGCCTGCTCGAAGATGCCCGCCGTCTCTGCGGCCGCATCGGCCACCTTGTCTCGCTCGGGCTGCTGGCCGAAGGCGTCGACTCTACCGCCATGGAAGTCTGCTGCTTCGCGCTGCAACTACCCCTCAAGACCAAATCATCCCTCGCCGCCAAGACCTCCCGCACCAACCTCAAGGAACGCACCGAGCAGTCGGCCGAGATGCTCATCAGCCTCGTCGCCGACCTCGGCCACGATGAACTCATCGAACAGGTCTCGCGGCTGCTGGCCGATGTCCACCAGAAACGCCCGATCTCCGAGCAGGCCCGCCTCCTGGCCGATGCGCTGAATCTCGAAGATTTCGGCGTCACAGGGCTGGTGCTCCAGATGGTCGCCCTCACCCGCCAGGGCCAGGGCGTAACCATGCTGGCCGATGGTCTGGAAAAGCGCGAGCAATACGGATACTGGGAAGCCCGCCTGAACGATGGGTTTCATTTCGAAGCCTCCCGCCAACTCGCCCGCAAGCGCCTGGAAGCCGCGCGAAAAGTCGCGGCGCTGCTGGCGGCCGAATTAAAGGAAGATGGGGCGAGGTAGGGGCATTGCGGATTGCCAATTGTGGATTGCGGATTGATCAGACACGTTCAGCCTGCAATCCGCAATCCGCAATCCGCAATGGATGGTTCGCGATGAAAGGTTTGTTCCGCCCGCCGCCTCGGTTACTATTCCCCCGTCACGTTCGCACTTCATTCAATTCCCCGGCCCGAAGGAGTCCATCATGTCGCGTTGGTTCAATCGTGTGGCATCCGTGTTGATTCTCGGTTCGCTCTGCGCCATCCTCCAGGCCGAGGATGCCAAAGCGCCGGCCAAGCCCGAGGCCGGCGTCACGGAACTTTACAACGGAAAAGACCTCACCGGCTGGGGCTACAAATCCGGCGAGAAATTCGACGGCAAGACCCAGTCCGATGATGGCCGCTTCTCCGCCAAAGAAGGGATCATCGTCGTCAACCCCGCCAAGCCGGGCGAGAAGATCAAGCAGCTTTGGACGACCGCCAAGTTCCCCAAGGATTTCGAGCTGACCATCGAGTTCCGCGCCGCCGTCAACGCCGACAGCGGCATCTTCATCCGCAGCCCGCAGCTCCAGTGCCGCGACTATCTCGTCGCGGGCCCCTACAAGACCCTCAAGCAGTACAAGCCCCAGGACTGGAACACGATCGTCGTCACCGTCAAAGGCAACGTCGCCCACTGCACCTGCAACGGCGAAGTCCTCGAAGACTCCCTCAAAGTCCCCGACACCGGCGGCATCGGCCTCGAAGCCGACCGCGGCCAGATGGAATATCGCAATATGCGGGTGAAAGAGCTGAACTAGCCTACGGAAACACGACCATAATCGGCGTCATCAGCTTCATCGTCCCATCCTTCATCTTCTTCACTTCGTATTCCAGGATGGCGGTCAGCGCCGTTTTCTCGGGCACCTGGTCCGGGAATTCGGGATCGATCGTATAGCAGACCAGCTTCAGCGGGCGCGGTTTGGTGCCATACACCAGCTTGACCGATGCGATATACCTGCCGAATGGAATATCCAGGATGTAATGTTCCTCGGCGCGCTTCCACGGGAGCTTCTTGGTGAAGACCAGATCCTTCCCCTGGCTGCCATCGATGAGCGGGCCATCGGGCTTGAGCGTGATCTCGAACTGCGCATAGTCGCCGAGATCCGCCCCGGTCTCGAACTGCACCGCGCCGCCCCAGTAGCCCGAGGGCTCCAGCGCAGCGCCCATTCCTTCGGGCTTGGTGCCGCTGATCTTCCAGACGAAATCGCGCACCAGTCCCTTCTTCGACGACCGCGCCTCGGGCCACTCCTTGGCACCATCCACGGCCGCCAGCGGGAACGCGTAAACGCGGTCTTTGTACTGCGGCTTGATGATCGCAGCCGGCGCGGAATATTGACCCTCGGGCACCTCGATGGAAAACTCCGTGGCCGGCCCGGGAATCTCCACCTGCTTGTGAACCGACTCGCCCCCCGTCGTGAATCCGGAAATCTCAATCATCACATTCGAGAGCGGCCCACCCCGGGCATCGGCCAGCTTGCCCGAAATCCGCCCCGCCTTCGCGCCCGGCGGCGGCGGAACCGACGATCCCGAATTGTCGCACCCGTAGGATAAAAGCAGCGTCAGGATGAGGAGAATCCCAGCGGCCACTGGCAAGCTTACAGCCTGCCAGTGCCACCCGAAAAGAGTGAAGCGCATCGCGCGGTTCATGCGGGGCATGGTATCTCAATCATAGCCCGTAACCAACGATGCGGGGGGAAAATGGCCGATGGTAATGCAGGGAGATCATCCATGACCCGGCCGATATCGTTGCGTTCGCTCTTCATCGCCGGAGCCTGCATCCTGGCCGGAGCGGGCCTGGGGATGCTCCTTCTCCGCGCGGGCGAGATTCCGGCCGATAATGACGGCAAAGGATGGCAAGTCCACGACCGATCCCGCCCCCAGCCCCCAGTCGTCACACCCGGCACATTCAGCACCCAGGACACTCCCGGCACGCCCCCATCCGATGCCATCATCCTCTTCGATGGCAAGGACCTCTCCCAATGGAAAGCCGACAAAGATGGCGGCCAGCCCAAATGGAAGGTCGAGAGCGGCTACTTCGAAATCGTCAAAGGAACCGGATCGATCTCAACCCGCGAATCCTTCGGCGACATCCAGCTCCACGCCGAGTGGATGGCCCCCAATCCGCCCGTCGGCACGGACCAGGATCGCGGCAACTCGGGAATCTTTTTTCAGAGCCGGTTCGAGCTCCAGGTCCTCGACAACTACCAGGCCCAGACCTACCCCGATGGAATGGCCGGCGCGATTTACGGCCAGTACCCGCC
>JBBRTW010000417.1:0-6513 GCA_038244055.1 Tepidisphaerales bacterium
CGCCCTCCCGCGCTGCTGTAATGCCCGATCCCCCCGCCGGCCCGGCCGTCTTGCTCGCCACTCACCACTCGCCACTTCCTCCGCCTTGCCCGCCACTGGCAACGCGCCACCCGCAACTTCCTCGCGGGCATCCGGTCTTCAACGCGCAACTCGCAACCTCTTCCTCTTCAATTTCTTCGTCTTTTGGGAGGGGAGAGGGAGAGAAGGAAGTGGGGGTGGGGGTGAGAGCGTGAGAGAGGGGGCGGGGGAGAAAACATGAGGCTTTATGGTTTCTACACAGCCCCCTCTCTCACATTGGGTTGGTTACGGCGATTTAGGAATTCGATGCGCCTACGCCCTGACACGGCATCATGTGAACGTCGTTATCGCTGCTGCTTTTCTTTGCTCGTGAAGATGTAGACGGTACCGCTGGATTCGTATATCGCCGTGATATGCTCCCATGGACACCTGTAGCGGGCGTAAATGGGTTCAATGAAAGGGAATGGGTCATCGTCTTTCCTCTCCATTGGCGGGGCTTGGTTACAGAAACTGAATCCATGGTCATAGGTCTCAAAGCCATCGCCCCAGCAGGTCGACGGGCGCTTCCAGGAATCTTTTTGAATCCAGTTTTCAAAATCGGGATCGAATATATGAGTGCGGTCTCTCTCCTGACAGACAAGAAACTTCTTGTTGATCTTTTGTTCTCTCAGCCACGCGATTGATCGTTCATGCATCATCGAAATGGTATTCATTGCAAGGGAAGAGACTGTACCCATTTTGACAAGGCGTAAAGACAGCCGGTTAACGTCGTGAGCGCTTCAAGGCGCTTTGGTATCTTCTCAATTTGGTCAAAACCAAAATCTATGGCGTCGATGACCGCCTTCCCCGTGGATTTCACCCTTTCCATCAACGACTTCGGCTCGAGCTTCTTGCCATCCCTAAGTTCATCACGGATCAACTCGATAACAGCCACTTTGTCGGCGGGGAGTACATCTCGAAGAGCGGCTATCAGTTTCTCGGTCTGCTCAGTTACGATGCGGAGCAGTTCGGCCGGATCTGAATGATTCGTCTGCGAGACGTTGGCCGTTCCCTCGTGATGCCCTTGATTCACATAAGCGACCGGCGCGTTAAATGTCATCCCTGCCATTGGCTTCGCCTCGCCTTCGACTGTCTCAATTCCGCGCCATTGCAACATAAAGGTATAACTGCCCGGTGGCTCGGGGTTCCAGTGGACATCGATTAGCTTTTCGTCGGCGAGCACGCTTCCGATTGCAAAGACTTCATCCCGTCCCTGCTCGGCCAGTTCGATAACTTGGAATGAATTGCAGGTGCCGCCAACCTTCTTACCGGCTAGCTCATAAATGGCGAGCAGGACGCGATCGCGACGCTGGAGTCCGAAGTCCCGGTTAACCTGTGTAAGCGCATTGGGCATTATGCAACCAAGAACTTCTCCCCCATATGCGTAGTCGTCGATGCGTAGCATCCCGGCAGCCGCCAGTAGCTCGACATCCCGCATTGGGGCGGGGATCGCAGGGGCTGTTTCACCATTCGGAATACTGATGCCGCTTCGCGCATCAAAGAAGAAATCGCGTCCACCGTTCCGGGGAAGCGCTTCGACCGCCCGCCGAACGATTCTTTGGAGATTTAGGGGAAGGGCATCACGAAGCATCGCGGGCTCGCATTCATATGGGCTAGGGTTGGCCTACGCATATATCGCCCGCCCGATCCCGGTTTGCGGTCATCGCTTCTTCCCAGAGCCACCGGGACGCTGGGTCAGGGCCGACGCTGCGGCGGTCTTCGCGGCGGCAGATGAATGCGGATTGCTCAATACCTTGCTGGCTGCGGTGGCAGCTTTCGCGGACGTCACTTCGTTACGGCCATTGGACTTTGCCATGGGAAAATCTCCGGCGAGCGCCCAAACCGGGCGACTGGCCGAACAATTATAGGCCCTATGGTAGTGAGAGGGCAATGTTCGGTACTGGATTTTGGGTCGAGTTTGCTGAAGCTTCTGTGGAGTAGGTCACGTAGAGGGCAACCCCGCCACCCCATACAACTCAAACACCGCCTCATCAATCCGCTTCTCCTGTGTTTCAATGGTCGCCTGAAGCTGGCTGATTTCGCGGTCGGAGAGGGTGGAGGGCTTGGCGTGGAGGCCGGGGGATTTGCCGCCGCCCGCGCCGGCGCGGAGGGCGATCTTGGCGTCCATGATGGCGCGGACGGATTGGGTGATCCGCTCGGCGAGTTTCTTTTCCGGGGCGGTCTCGGGGAGCTTGATGGGGATTTGACGGAGGAACTGCGGAAATGTTCGATACCAACCACCCCGGAGCGTGGTTGACACGCTCTTAAGGAAGGCGCTCACAAGCGCGCTATTGAGTAGGCCAGTAATGAATGGAAGAAGTTTAGTGTAGCGCTCTTTCATGATGACGCCGTACCCGCTGACGAAAGCGGCATGCCCGTCTTCATCAAGTGCGAATGAAGCCTTGTCCATCATGTCGGGTACAAGGATGCGCGGTATTCCAAATAGGTCGAGGTTCTGCGTCCTGCCAAATGCGTACCATTGGTCGTGGTCCATTGCGCCCTTCTCACGGGCTCGGAGAATCTTCTCGCAGGCCACGAGGTAAGCCCATGTCTTCGGACACTTTTCCGCGATTTCCTTCGCGGGAATCAAATCGACGCCCCCGCCGCTCCTCGCGGATGTGTATGGGAAGATTGCAACGGCATCGGTTGGTTCCAAGGCATACCGGCGAATTTCGTCGCCACCAAGGAACGGCTTGAGCAACTTCGGCTCAAGTTCAACTTGGCGTCCCAGTGCCTCTGAAACATAGTCCCCGCGTTTGCCTCCGATGCGACGCAGGACGAACACTTCGTTCTTACTTGTCCGCACACCTTGGAACAACCGGTCGGCGGCGTCGCCCAGCGTGAGTGTCGCTGCGCTCGCGACGGCCCCAAAAGCCTTCGACATGGCCGGGCCAACAAAACGCCACGGCAACTCTTCTGGCGGCATCGGCGCATTGAACGTCTCGACGCCGCCCGCGCTACCCGTCTCGTCGAGCGCCGCGCATTGGCTGAGTCCGTCGATGAGTTCGTGAAACCTCGCGAAGCTTATTACCCCGTCATTTCGCGAGCGTCCAATGACATGAACCGCCGTATAGGTCGTCGCGCCTTGAAACACCTGTTGATGCGCGAAATCAACGACGCTGAGAAGGTTGCGTCCCTCCAATAGCATGTTCCGCAATCCCTCCCCATATTGAGCCTGCCAGAACTTATGCGGCATAATGAACCCCAGCAACCCCTCCGGAGCCAGAAGCGACAGCGCCTTCTCCGTGAAAACGACATAGATATCGTAATTCCCCTTCCTCGCGCTGGCATACTTCCACTTATAAAACTCGCACTCCTCCGGAGCCCACTTATTGAGCTCCTGAACGCGGATATAGGGCGGGTTGCCGATGATGCAATCGAACATGATCCGCTGTTTGGGATCGCGCGCCATGGCCGGATCGGGGCGCATCAGGCGGCCGAAACCGAGGGTCTGGCTGTCCCAGTCGAAGCGGTTGATGCGGAAGGTGGTATCGGCGGCTTCGGAGGGGAAGAGCGCCTTCTGATTGCGGTCGTGCTTCTCGCGGAAGGCGTAGTAGTCGGCTTCATCGATGAGCGAGTTGCCGCAGCGGATGTTGTTGTCCAAGGTGGGGAGCAACTGTTTCTCGACCCAGAGGGTCGCCCAGTTTTCCGGGAGCTTGGATTCGAGCATCTTCAAGTAGAGGGACATGACCGTGACTTCCACGGCCTGCTTGTCGATATCCACGCCATGGATGCAGTGGGTGAGGAGGGCCGCGCGGAAATCGGGGGCGAGATACCAGCGGCCATCGGCATCTTTGAAGGCGATCTCGGATTTCTTCTTACGGCCCTTCGCGCCGGCGGCCGCGCCCAGCGCGGGGACATGCGCCTTGGCGACGGCGGGATCGGTGTGGACGGCATCGAGGCAGTAATCGAAGAGATATTGCAAGGCGGCGACAAGGAATGACCCCGAGCCGCAGGCGGGGTCGAGAATCTTCACCTCCAGAACCTGCGCGGGGGTCTTGTCCTTGAGCTGGGGGCCGATCACCCGGCGGATGATCGAATCGACGATGAAGCGGGGGGTGTAGTAGACGCCCCCGGCGTGGCGGACTTCGAGCTTCTCTTCGATGTCAACGTGGGTCTGCTTGACGGTGACGACATTGCCGAGGAAGCGCTCGTAGACGATGCCGAGGAGATCATCGCCGATCAGGGCGAAATTCCACGGGCCATCGGGTGGGTAGAGGGCGCGGGTGAAATCGGCCAGCACCTCGCCGCTGACGGTCAGGGTCTCGGAGAAGTGGGTCTTGTAGAGGTAGCCGTTGTAGCGGGCATCGTAATCGCGGAAAACGGCGGTCAGGGCCTCGTAGAAGTCGCCGCCCTCGGTGCCGATGCGTTGGAGGGTGTCGCGCAACGCGCCCCATTTGACGATGCCGCGATCTTCAATGACGCGCATGAAGACGAGGCGATCCATGATGCGCTGGACGGCCTCGGTGAGCTTGGCCGCGCCGTGATGGGTTTCGGGCTCGGGGAAGGCGGCCTTGTTCTGCTTGTAGAGATCGACGGCGAGATGGCGGCGGTGGGTGTCGAGATAGGCGAGGAACTCGCGGTCCACCGGCTCGGCCCCCTTGAGATCAAAGAGCGTGCGATCGACGGTGCGCAGGCGCTTGCCCGGCTTGATCTTCTTGATCTTCGACAGCAATTCCTCAAGCGAGCCCGCCTCGACGGCGGCGCGGCTGAAGGTGGCGGCGATGACATCCCACTGGGCTTCGTAGTCGTGGTAGTCGAGGCGGAATTCCTTGACCAAGCCGCGCGTGGGTTCCTTGAAGAGTGGCTTGAGCGTGGTGTCGTAAAGACGGAACTGCTCGAAATCGGTGAGGATGGCGAAGGGGATCGTGCTGTTCCACGAATTCATCTTGGCCTGGAAGATGGCGGCATCATCGGTATCCAGATCGATGAAGGGCTTCTTGGCTTCGATGGTGAAGCGGGGGAAGCCGCCAAGGCGGAAGATGTAGTCGGGGCGGCGATTGGCGAATCCACCGGCGGCGGCCGTGTCCACCGTCTTTTCAATGATCACATCCGCCTGCGCCGGGCCAAGCTGGGCGCGATCGCCGACATCCCAGCCCAGGGCGCGCCAGAAGGGATCGATGAACTGCTGGCGCAGTTCGGATTCCTTGTATTGGGCGGACTTGTAGTCCTTGATGTGCTTGGAGAACCCTTGGACGAGATCGGTGATATTCACGAGTGCGAAGAATAAGGCGCGGGGCACGATTTATCCAACCCCCGCCGCCGCTGCGCTGTTGCGGCGGAAACACAAGGCCTGAGTACAGGCGGGTGAAGGCTCACTCTCCCCATCCGACCGCGGCCCAGAGAAGACCCAACCCACCATCCCGCGAGGAACGAGTTGCGAGTGGCGAGTGGCGAGAAATGCCGGGGGGGAAGTTGCGAGTGGCGGGTTGCGAGAAATGCCGCAGCCGGGAAAGACGGCGTGGAACGAGTTGCGAGTGGCGAGTGACGTGTTGCGAGAAATGCCGCGGACGGGAAAGACGGCGTGGAACGCTGCATTCGGGCCCGAGCCTGGCCATCGCGGCGCTGGATCTCGGCTCGCCAGAAGTAGAAGGCCGTCTCCTTGAGCCGTCGCGCGGCGCAAAACTCACGAACGCTCTGCCCGCCGGCGGCGAACTGCTTGAGGGTGTCCCGCCACAACTTCTCTCGGTCGGGGTCGCGGCCGCGCCAACCGTCATCGGATCTGTTGTTCTTCATGCCGGCAGTCTGACGACCCCGCCGACCGGATTAAAGATGGGGTTGGCGGAAGTGACACTGGTCTTCGCCTATCTCAAGCCCTTTCCAGCCCTGCCCCAGTTGCTGCAAAGGCTCAGCGAGCGCCACGCGACCACGCTGGTCTTCGCCCCCGACCTGGACCCGGTCCACCGCCAGCGCTTCGAACAGCCAGAAGGCGGGCAAGACGGGGAGGGGGCTCCGGGCCGGATCGCCTTCGCCGACGCCCCCGTTGACCTCGCGGCCGCCGCCCGCGCGTGCGACCTCGCCCTTCTCAACGGCACCCACGCCGCCACCAGCGTTTTTCTCCAGGCCGGCAAGCCAATGCTGCACATCCCCCTCAACCTCGAGCAAGGCCTGACCGCCCGCGCGATCAGACTGCTGGGCGCGGGCCTCGATGCCGCGGGCGATGATACCGATCGCCTCATCGCCCGCCTCGATAGGCTCCTCGAGTCGCTGGCCGCGCGTCCGAGTGATTCCTACACCCAGGCCGCCCGCCGCGCCGCTGCGGCGATGCCCAATGCCGCGAGCGCCGATTCCCTCGTCGATCTAATCGCTCGCTTGTGAAGCCTTGTCCGCGCGCCACCAATCGCCCGTCCCCGCTCTGTTCTTGCCGAAGAAGAAGGGAAGGCATGAGTACATACGGTGAAAGGCTCTCTCCCCATCCGACCGCGGCCCAGAGAAAGCCCAGCCCACCATCCCGCG
>JBBRTW010000418.1:0-6512 GCA_038244055.1 Tepidisphaerales bacterium
CCCGGGGGGGGGCCGTGGGGGGGGGGGCCGCCGGGACCACCGGGGCCACCTGGTCCGCCGCGGCTGGGCAGGAACATATCCAGGCCCTTGGTCAGAAGTTGTTCGTAATAGACATCAACCAGTTCGGACTTCATCAATTCGTCGGACGCCAAGTCTTCCCTTTCCGCCTTTATGCGGGCTTCCAGACGGGCGATGCGAAGTCCGCGCTCCACCAATTGCGCCTCGATGAACAAATCGGCGACGTCCTTCAACTTCGATTTGATCCTGGCATCCGCCGCCGAATCGGCCTTGTTAACAGCGGCCTGACGCTGCTTTATGAGGCCGTATTCCTCATCCTCCAGTTCGATCAGTCTGACTTTGGCCCTGTAAAGCGTTGGATCGTCCTTTTCGATCGATTGCAATGCGCGAAAACGCATGCTCATGGCCAACAGCGCGCCGTTGCGCCAACTGCCCTTTTTATTGATCTCTTCGATGTCATTCCATCGATTTTTCGAGTGATCTTCGCAGAACTTCCGTAACTCTTCCTTATATTTTTCAAGGTCGCGCGGGTCAAAAGAACCCGGGCCGCGACCGGGACCGCGATCGGTTCGGTCTCCGCCGCGATCGCCCTGATTCATATGCGCGCCGGGGGAATGATCGGGCTTGCGGGGAGGAGTCTCTTTGTCCGCAGCCAGCCCCGCCGATGCGAAGCCGAGTGAGGCCGCGCACAGCACCGACAACAAACTCCGCTTTACCAATCGCATAACACTCCTGATCAGCACAGCCACTCGCAATCGTTATTACCGGTCCCAGTTTCGGAAGCCTAATTGATCGTCTTCGCGGGCAGCAACGCTCAGATTCTCAGCTTCCTCTTCGAGTTTGGCCAGGCCCGTTTTGGGCGGCAGAGACTCGTCCTGAATTTCTTCACGGGCGGCGTCTCGGAAGATGACCGGTGTGGACGATGTTGCCGTCGCCACAGCCACATTCAAGTCACCATCGCGCTGCTTGGGGTTGCCCGCCTGGCTGAACCAGATCCAGACGCCGATCAGCAGCATGGCGGCGATGGCGCTGGGATAGGCAACCCAGCCGATACGCACCGCGCGGCGCGCTGGCGCGGCGGGGGCGGATTGGGGCCGGGCCGCGATGAACCGGGTCATGGCGAGGGATGCGCGCCTGATGGATGCATCCTGGCCGGCGAGGGCGGCCGCGCCATCGAGTTCGGCCAAGGTGCCGGTCACATGGATTTCGAGGGCTCGCATTTCTTCCAACTCCGCGCGCAGGGCCGGGTCGCGGGCGAGCATTTGCTCGACCTCGGCCTGGTCCTCGGCCGGGAGTTCACCGGCGAGGTACATCAGGAGGATGGCCTCGTTGTTTTCGAGCTGTTCGAGGAGATTTTTCATACGCACCAACCAATCTTGTTCTTCACGGCCCTACTCCGTCATCAGTTCCTTCAGCTTCAACATCGCCTTATGCATCCGGCCCAGCGCGGTATTCAGCGGGCAACCCAGAAGCTCGGCGATTTCGACGAACTTCATGTTGCTGTAGTAGCGCAATACCAGCACCTGTCTCTGGGCCTCGGGAAGTTTTTCGATCGCTTCCTTCAACTTGGCCTCCATCTCGGAGCCTTCCATACGATGACTGGCGGAGGGAAGTTCCTCATCGGTCACCAGTTTCAGGCCGGCCTTGGCGACTTTTTCCCGGCCCGACGACCGCCAGAAATCGTTGGCTTTGTTCGTGGCAATTCGAAAAAGCCACGCCTTGAAGCCGCCATTGCAGGCAAGCGGGTCGAAACGATCCAAATGCTCCAGAACGCTCAGCCAAGTCTGCTGATGCATTTCCTCGGCGACCTGATCGTTTCCCACCAGCCGTTGAAGGTATCGAACCAACGGCTGGTAGTACTTGCGGACCAGCACTTCACCGGCGGCCGACTCGCCGCCGCGCAGCCGCGCGATGAGGGAGACATCGGTAGGACCCGACACCTCGCCCCGGTCAACCGGGCGGTGATCACTCGGTTTGGTCAAGGGCATCGCACTCATCTCGGCCGTCAGCTTCATAAACGGTTGTAAGGCGTGGATATTGTAGCGTCTGGGGGCGGAACTCAAGTAATGGGGATATTGACAGGTGGGGGCAGGGCGTTACATTTGGCGGTTCGATAGCTGGTGGCCGTAGCTCAGTTGGCAGAGCACAAGGTTGTGGTCCTTGGGGTCGCGGGTTCGAGCCCCGTCGGTCACCCTGATATAAGCTCTTTATTTGCAGTGTCTTAGGAAATTCGACGGGATGCCGGGGCGGGCGTGTTTTCTATTGTCGGCTTATGGACTCGGAGGGAGCGCGTCTTCGGGTGGCAGGTCCGAAAAGAAGCAGATTTATCATCGCCGATTGAACTGGCGGGTTATCCAAGAATGGCCATGACGCCAAAATGGGGTTGCGCCGCGCGGCAACGATTTGGCTTTGCACTGGCCTGCGTTCGATCTTAACTGATTATTGCTCGATCGCGAGTAATGCGATTTGCGGGCGAGTATCTCGATTTGGGCTCGGGTGCGGACGACTGGAAAAGGTTGTTTGCAGCGGATCCCATTTTGTTTGACGTCGACGTTTCCGATCGCCCAATGCTGACGCGGGCCGCAAGGCTCGGGGCAACGCGGAAAAGATGGCGGGGGGTTTTTAGGGGATGGGCGATCGAAGCGGACACGAGAGAAAGTCGCACTCTCCGGCGTCGCGGGGGCATTCATTGGGAAAATGCGATCTCGTCGCCGGCTCGATGCCGTCTGACGCGCGGAGCGGGAGCGCCCACTTCACCCAGGTTGACTTCACGAATAACACTTAGCGGGGATGAATCTGTAGGCCGGCCATGACAGTTGTAGCGGTCATCCGTTTAATAAGCGGATGGAATAATAATACTTCATTACTGCTGAGATCGAAGTGCAAGCGGTGTCGAGCATTACAACTATAACTATAGATTGCGGATTTATTAAATGTCATTTAATTGTAATCCGCATATTACGCATGTGGATCGCTGCTATATTTAGGATACGCGAACTGTCAGAACGGGTCCGGGTATTATTCCTTCCTGTTTTTCCCCTCCAACACCTGCTACGGTACTACAATGCGCGTGGGCGATGCGAGGGCATTGGCCGATTGCCGGTTTCGGAGACATCGTAAGCAAATGACTTGCTTATCGATTCTCAACGCCAATGTGTCGCTCGTTATAGGGTGTGGACGCAATTACCACTTTATTCATTAAACGTGGTCGCCCACGCAAATCGCCAACCTTAATTAGAGGTTGGTTGTTGGAACTTCGACGGATCGGATGGAGTGACTATGAACCAGCGGAATATTCTGAATCGTGCGGCAACTTCGCGGCGCTCACACAACTCGATGTTCAAGCGGGTTTCGAGCGGGCTGGTAATGCTGGCGACGCTGGGGATGCTGATCGCGCCATCGGCGCAGGCCGCCAATCTCTACTGGGTCACCACGGCCGCGGAATTATGGTCCACCGGCACGAACTGGACGACGGATCCCACCGGGCTGACTCCCGAGTCGACGGCCCCCGCCAACAACACAACTGATGACACCGCCTTCTTCAATGGATCGGCCGTCAACGGCGCGGCAACGGTGCAGTTGAACGCGGCAACGAGCATCGCGGGGATCGTTTTCAACAACACGGGCACGACGCTGCTCGCCGCCAGCGCGGCGGGATCACAAACATTGAGTATCGGGACGGGAGGCATCACGATCAACTCCGGCGCGGGCGCGGTTACGATTGGCGATGCGCTCAATCACGCACCGATCACACTGGGCGGGGCACAAACGTGGACCAACAACTCGTCCAATCCGTTCACCGTTGTCGACGCCGTCAGCATGGGTGCCAATTCGCTGATTTTCGCGGGCACGGGGACGACGAGCCTTGGCGGCATCATCAGTGGATCGACACCAACGGGGAACACCGCATTAACGATCAGCGCCGGCTCCTCGGTTATCCTTGGAAACGCGGCCAATACATTTACGGGTGATATCCTGGTGGATGGCGGCACGCTGAGCGCCAGCATGGTTAACGCCGCGGCCAGTCCGTTGGGCGGGCAGATTGGCACCACCTATCGAACTCTCAAACTCCAAAATGGCGGCATATTCAACTCGACGGCGACCGCGTACAACAACAATTTGCCCAGCGCCACGAATGTTGGCATTATTTTCAATATCGGGACTGGCGGCGGCACGTTGCAGGTGGATAGCGGGCGCTCGATGACCATCGACGATGGAACGGTGAACGTCACAACCACCGGTGCGACCGCGCAGCAGCTTCAGGGATCCGGCACTTTGACCAAGACAGGCGCTGGAACGCTGATTCTTCGCCAGCAATACGGATTCTCGGGGGCGATCGATATCACCGCCGGCACGCTCCAAGCAACCGGCGTCAGCGGCGTTCTGGGCAACACCACCGCGGCAACGACCATCCGCGGCGGCGCCGCCTTCGATGTGAACGGAAACGTCATCACCGACACCGATGTCCTTACGGTCTACGGCACCGGCCTCGCATCCAGCCCCAAGGGCGTGCTGACAAACAGCAGCGCGACCGCGGGCGGCTACCACGGCGCGATTGTCCTGGCCGCCCCCAGCACGGTCGGCGCGGGTGCCGCGGGCGGGTTAACGCTCATCGGCGGCGTCACCGGCGCATTCAATCTCACCATCAGCAACGCCGCCGCGGGCGGAACCACGTTCAGCACCGGGTCAATCAATAATGCGGGCACGATCACCAATTCCGGTGGCGGCGCAGGCACGACCACCATCACTTCCATCATCGGTAGCAACGTTACCGGCGTCATCCAAAACAGCCTGACCTCGACCCTCAGCCTCAGCAGCGGACAAAACACATGGACTTCCGGGCTGACGATTCAGGCGGGCACGGTGCTGGCCACCCAGAATACCGGCACGACCACCGTCCTGGGAGCGGGCCATGTCGTGCTGGGGGATACGGGCGGTTCAGCGCCGGCCACATTACTGCTCGCCGGCACCAATGCGACGTTCAACACTCCTGTCGACCTGGGCACGACCACGGGCATCCTGACCATCAAGGGCAACAACGGCACGACCGCGGAAGTCTTTTCGGGTGGAATCAACGGCCCCAACAGCGTCGTCCTCGACAACAGCAGCTCCGGCGGCATCACATTTTCAACCCTGCCGATCAACAATGCCGGCACGGTCAGTGTCGCGAGCACGGCGGGAACCGTCACCATCAGCGCCAGCCTGGGGTCCAACCTGACGGGCGTCAAACAGACCGGGACCAGCCCGCTCATTGTCAACAGCGCAATCACGCTGAGTTCCACGCTGAACAACTTCAGCTCGACGGGCACGGGGCTGTTCACCATGTCCGGCGGCATCACGGGCAATCAGAATGTGACCTTTAATGCCAACAGCACCGGCGGCATCACGCTGTCGACCGTAGCGGTTAACAATGCCGGGACCATCACGAACTCCGGCACGGGGACCGGCACGACGACCATCGGCCTGCTCGGCGCTTCCGTGCTGGGGATTACGCAATCGGGCGCGAGCCCGCTCACCCTGACACCGGCCTATCCGGTGTCTCAGTTGGGGTACACGATCGCCAACAGCGGTAGCGGCCTTTACACATTGACGGGTGGCGTCGCGGCCGGGACGGGCAGCCTGATCTTCAATGCCAACAGCACGGGCGGCATCACCTCCGCCGGCGGCATCGCCACCACCGGCACGCTTGTCAATTCCGGCAGCGGCGCTGGAACGGTGACCATCAATAGCGCGATCGCCGCGACAGTCAGTTCGGTGACACAGAACAGTTCGACCTCCACGCTGGTGCTGGGCGGCACCAACCTTTTCACGGGCGGGTTGAACATCAATGCCGGCATCGTCAAGGGCGGCGCGGCGACCGCGAATTACGGAGCAGCCACATCAATCATCGCAATCAATGGCGGCACTTTGGCGTCCGGCGCGGGCGTTACATTCACGCAGCCCGTGGTGATTGGCACCAGCGGCGGCACCATTGACAACCAGAACCTCGGCAAAGCCACCTTTGCCACCGTTGGACAATTGACCGGATCGGGCACGCTGACCCGCACGGGCGTGGCCATTACGACTGCGACCGCAACTGGAACGGGCAACGACGTACAGTTCTCCGCGGCCAACACGGGATTCACCGGCGCGGTGATTTTCAATGGCGGGGCGACCGAAGTATCGGCCAGCGGACTGGGTAACGGCACAGCGCCCGGCAATACCTTCACGGTCAACAGCGGAGCGGAACTCAGCGTCAACGGCAGCACCATGGCGAATAAGATCACCGCCAATGCCGGCGCATTCCTCTCGGGCAATGGGACCAGTCCTGTGTTTGGCGGCGCGATCACGGCCAATGGCGCGTTTAATATCCGTCTCGGCGATTTTTATCAGGCCACCAATCATAACCTGACCATCAGCGGTGCGCTCGGCGGCAGTGGTGCCTTCACGCTTGTGAGCGCGGTATCGGTCGCGACGACCCCGGCCGGGCAGACGCTCTTCCTCACGGGCAATAA
>JBBRTW010000419.1:0-6477 GCA_038244055.1 Tepidisphaerales bacterium
GCTCCCTCTCCTGTACTCGGGAGAGGGTGGGGGTGAGGGCGAACGTCAAATCGCACGATAGTAAGTCCCAATAAATTCCTCCGCGCCTCTGCGGTGATCAAATGCCCCCAAGAAACATTGCCTTCGTCACTGGCACCCGCGCTGAATTCGGCCTGATGCACTCCGTCCTCCGCGCCATCCAGTCCCACCCCGACCTCAATCTCCAGATCATCGTCACCGGCATGCACCTCGATCGCGCCCACGGCCGGACCATCGACCAGATCAAAAAAGACGGCTGGAAAATCGCTGCCACCATCCCCTGGAAACCCGCCGGCGCGAATCAATCCGAGCTCGCCCGCCAGACCGGCCTCGCCACCGCCGCCCTCGCCCGCGCCTTCGAACAACTCCAGACGGATATCGTCCTCGTCGTCGGCGACCGCGTCGAAGCCTTCGCCGCCGCCACTGCCGCCCACCTCTCCGGCCGGGTCCTCGCCCACATCCACGGCGGCGACCGCGCCCTCGGCCAGGTCGACGATGTCCTCCGACATGCCATCACCAAACTCGCTCACCTCCATTTCCCCGCCACACACGAATCCGCCGACCGCATCCAGAAACTGGGCGAGGATTCATGGCGGATCAAATTGGTCGGCTCGCCGGGGATTGATGGGATTACAAAACAAGCCATGCCCTACGCGACGCACTGGCCGATCACATTGATCACCCGCCCGCGACGATTTGCATTGTTTGTCCTTCACCCGACAGAGCCCGATAACGAACTTGAGCGCCGCAGGGCCAATCTACTGCTTGCCGCATGTGTCGCGGCCGGCTTTGAGGAGATCGTTTGCATCTACCCGAACAACGATCCCGGCGCAGCGGGGATTATTCGCGCGATCGATGAATTCGCGCGAGATTACTCTGTTCGCGATTCCTCTGTTCCTGTATTCACCATCGATAACTACAATCGCGACATTTTCCTGGGTGTTCTCCGCGACGCCGCCCTCCTCATCGGCAACTCCTCCTCCGGAATCATCGAAGCCGCCTCCTTCGGAACCCCGGTCATCGATGTCGGCGACCGCCAGAAAGGCCGCCAGCGTGGGCCGAATGTAGCGTCTGTCCCATTTAATACGAATGATCTGCGAAAAGCCCTGGCCAAAATCTGGAATAACGGCAAACCACCGCGATTTCCCGGTAAAAACCCCTATGGCCGCGGCCAAACCGGTGTTGCCGTCGCCCGCCATCTGTCGATAATTCCACTCAACGACCGCCTCCGCCGCAAGCTTATCGCCTATTAAGCGCATAAAGCCACTCCGCTCTCCCACCGATAAAACAGTGGGAGATTGTCTTTATGCCCACGGCCACACTCATCGATCCCGCCGCACTCGTCAATGACGCCCTCAAGCGCCTGACCACCATCGCCACGCTCCCCGAAGTCACCGCCAAGATCGTCGGCACCGTCGAGGACGCCCGCTCCACCGCCGCCCAACTCCATAAAATCGTCGCCCACGATCCCGCCCTCGCCACCCGTATACTCAAAGTCGTCAACTCCGCCTTCTACGGCCTGCCCGGACAGATCGGCTCCGTCGAGCGCGCCATCGTTCTGCTCGGCCTCAACGCCATCAAAAATATCGCCGTCGCCGCCTCGCTCGGCCAGCTCTTCCGCGGCGTCAAGCTCTGCGAAGGATTCACCGCCAAGGACCTCTGGACCCACTGCATCGCCGTCGCCGTCACCGCCCGCGAGCTGGCCCGCCAGATGAAAGTCCCCATCGCCGATGAGGCCTTCCTGGCCGGCCTGATCCACGATGTCGGCATGCTCGTTTCACTCCAGCTCTGGCCCGACAAGCTCCGCGCCGCCTGCGAGGCCGCCAAAGCCGGCGGCCGCGATTTCTGCGAAGTCGAGCGCCAGATCATCGGCGTCGATCACCAGCAGCTCGGCCAGGGACTCGCCCAGCT
This sequence comes from Tepidisphaerales bacterium, assembly GCA_038244055.1. GTDB lineage: Bacteria > Planctomycetota > Phycisphaerae > Tepidisphaerales > Tepidisphaeraceae > DASPKW01. The sequence goes on from JBBRTW010000419.1 coordinate 1,930, forward strand.
CTGGAAGTTCCCCCGCTCCTGCCAGATGGTGGCCGGGTATCATCATCAGCCCGTCGCCCTCTCCGATGGCAATCGCCTGCTGGTCACGCTCGTCTTCGTCGCCGACACCCTCTGCTGCCAGCAGAAGCGCGGCTTCAACCTCACCGCCCTCAATCAGAAACTCGAAGACGGCAACCTCGCCGATGTCCACCTCGATCCGGCCCTGATCGCCCAGACCGCCGCAAAGCTCGATGAACTCGTCGGCAGCGCCGCCGCCGTCCTGGGATGACACCCACGCGGGGGTCGGGTGCGAAGCCAAAACATAAAGACATAAAACATAAAAGGGGGTCAAAGTGCTGTGCCCTTCCCCAAGTTCGGTGGGCGCGCGGGGACTCGTCAATTTAGGCTCGCCGCGTCCCCCCTTATGTTTTAAGTCTTTACGTTTTTCGGCCTCCCCACCTTAAGTTTTTCATTTTTCGTTTTGAAGGCCTACGCCAAAACCATCCTCCCCCTCACATCCGCCGCCCCCGCCTCGATCTTCACCGGGATCATCACCCAGAATGTCGCCCCCTCTCCGGCCTTGCTCATCACACCGATCTCCCCGCCCAGCAGCGTGACCAGCTCCTTTGAAATCGCCAGCCCCAGCCCCGTGCCGCCGTGCTCGCGCGTCACCGAGCCATCGATCTGCCGGAATTTCTCGAAGATCACCGCATGTTTCTCCGGGTCGATTCCCGGCCCATGGTCGGCCACCGAAATCTTCACCATCCCGTTTTCCACCCGCTCGGCCGACAAGCCGATCGTCGCACCGGCCGGTGAGAACTTGATCGCGTTCGATAGAAAGTTGTAGAGCACCTGTTGCAGCTTGGCCGCATCGGTCTGGAGAATCGGCACATCGGCCGGAATGCTCATCGCGATCTCCAGACTCTTCTTCTCGCAGAGCGGCTTGAGAATGCCGGTCAGGCCCTCGAACAAATCTCCCAGCGGCAGCGGCGCGCTCCGGACTTCCATCCGCCCCGCCTCGATCTTGGCCAGGTCCAGCAGATCGTTGATCAGCTCCAGCAGGTTCTTCCCGCTGGTGAGAATATTCTGCAGATACCGCCCCGTGCGCTGATCCAATCCCTGCCCCACCGTGTCGCGCAGCAACTCCGCGAACCCCAGAATCGAATTCAGCGGCGTCCGCAATTCGTGGCTCACGTTGGCCAGGAATTCGCTCTTGAGCCGGTTCGATTCGTACAGCGCCACATTCGATTCCGCGAGCTGCCCGAGCTTCAAATCCAGCGATTTATTGATCGCCCGGAGCTGATCCTCGCTCTCCTTCAGGTTCGCCAGCATGACATTGAACGTCTCCGACAGATGCTGGAACTCATCGCCCGTAAAAATATGCGAGCGCACATTCAGATCCCCCTTGGAGACTTTTTCCGCCGTTTCCCGCAGCACCCGCACCGGTTGGAGAATCAACTTGGTCGTGATCAGAAAGAACACCAATATCGCCAGCGTCCCCGCCAGCAGCCCCGCGCTGAGCATGAAGATCCGATTGAGCAGAAGCTGATTCGCATCCACCTGCGTCCGCATCTCCATGCTCACCAGCCCGATCAGCGTGGCAGGGGGGATCGCGGGCGCGGTGCTCGGCAGGGCCCCCGGCGCTATCGCGGTCATGGTCGTCGGCGCGGCGGCCGTTGCGGGCGGCGTCGCTGGAATCGAAGCCACCAGAGCCTTCTCCGCTGAAATCATTGCTGGCTCCCTCTCCTGTACTCGGGAGAGGGCGGGGGTGAGGGTCTTGTCGCGCGTTGACGTTGAGGATTTCAGCAGCTCATTCTGAGTCGTGATAGAAGCCGTCGTGGGCACGGTCGCCGCCGTAGTCATCTTCACTGTCGTCATCGTAGTCGCGGCTGTCGTCGTCGGCCCTGTCACCGCCGGCCTCACTCCCGGCCCAGTCGCCGCCGGCCGACCCGCCGCCGGCAATGCCGCTCCCGCCCCCTCCGTAGATGCAAAAATCGGCGTTGTTCCCGCCCCATGCTCCGCGGCCACCGAATCACTCGCCGAATCCACCGCCTTCGCCCCCGCATTCCCCAATACCAGATCCGATGCCACGCCCCCCCGCGGCCCCGTTCCTCCACTTACCTCCCCACCCGTCCCCGCGCCCGCAACAGCCTCTCGCCCACCGCCCGCATTCTCCTTCATTGGCACCCGCGCCGCCCCCTCCACTGGCGCCGCTTCCTTCGGCACTTTCCCGACTTCACCACTGTGACACCGGATGCACGAATCCTCCGCCCGCAGCGCCAGCGCGAAGCGCACCTGCTCCGTCCCATCGCGCGCCTCGTACTTCTGCGCATAGGTTTCGAAATTCGGATGCTTCCGAAAATGCTCGATGGACCGCTTCTCGAATGGCGTCTGCTTCAGCGCCCCATCCCATAGCGGCAGCATCCGCGGCACCGGCACATACCGCCCATCCGGGCTGACCGGCAAAGTCGTCGCCCCGCCCGCCATCCGCGACGGCATCGGCGTGCGCATCCGCACTTCATCCGGCAGCCCCGCCCAGAGCATGTGCTGCGCCTTGGCCGTCTCCGCCATCGCCCGTGCCGCGCGCTCGTCGATCTGCTCGACGAGCTGATCCATCCGCTGCCACGGCACGAACAGCGCCGCCGCGATGATCAGCACCACCGCCGCTCCAAAGAGCAACTGGCACTTGGCCGCCAGCGAAATTTCCAGTGTGCGCAGCTTGCGGAACATGAACCCTCAATCTTACCGCGTCGCTCCCGCCACCCCAAATCCCGAAGGATCACCCCCGATCGACCTTACGCTGCTGAAATCCTCTCCCGTAGCACGGGCATCCTGCCCGTGTGAGCGGCCTTCGAAGCAACCGTGAGCACCCTTCGAAGCAACTGTGAGCGGCTTTCGAAGCAACTATGAGCGGCCTTCCAAGCAACATTGCCTCCAAATACTGAAGATTTTAGCAGATCAGATTGACTCTCCTCCTCAATCCGTGCCTTTTCCTCCTTTCGCGGTAATCTGTCCCGCGTGCCCAATCCGCCATGCGATGATTCACCACCACCCTCCGACCAGGACCTCGTCGCCGCCGCCAACGCCGGCCACCCCGGCGCTTTCGAGGCCCTCTACCACCGCCACCGCGATTGGGTGATTTCCCTGGCCATGCGCTTCACCGCCGATCCCGATCTCGCCCTCGATGTCGCCCAGGAAACCTTCATCTACCTCCTTTCCAAATTCCCCGGCTTCACGCTCACCGCCCGCCTGACGACCTTCCTCTACCCAGCCGTCAAGAACCTCTCCATCGGCCTGAAGAAAAAATCCCGCCGCATGAAACCCGCCGCCGACGAAACCCTCGATTCCCTCCCCGCTCCCGCCCCCGGCCAAACCCCGCTCGAAGCCGGCGACCTGCCCCAGGTCCTCTCCGCCCTCCCCGAAACCCACCGCGAAGTCATCCTCATGCGCTTCGTCGATGCCATGTCCCTCGAAGAAATCGCCCAGTCCCTGGAAATCCCCGTAGGCACAGTCAAATCCCGCCTCCACAACGCGATCGCCATGATGCGGGATGATCCCAGAGTCCGCCGCTTCTTCGACCAGGCCGGTGAGGCAGAAAACGAGAAACGAAAAACGTAATGTCTTCACTCCCTCTCCTGGCATCAACTCCCTCTCCTGTACTCGAGAGTGGGGGTGAGGGTCTTTTTGCCGCGAAAACAAGACATTTCCCAATCCGCCTAAGGCCCTCACCCTAACACTCTCCCGAGTACAGGAGAGGGGATCAGATACCATGAATCGCCGAAATTCGCTCGCAAAAAAATTCCGCAGCCCTCTGAACCTTTTCCCCCACCGCCCCACTTCAGTAGATGAGTACCTCAATGCCCCTCCCCTCCGACGAGTTCGATAACCAACTTCCGCCCGACTTGGCCAGCGCCCTCCAGCGCGCCCACGCCCACCGTCCCGACCCCGCCCGCCTCGCCGAGCTTGACCAGACCATCCTCGCCGCCGCCCGCGCTCAATTCGCCCGCCGCCCGCGAACCCGCCTCTGGATCGGCTGGTCGACCGCCGCCGCCGCGCTGGCCGCCTGCCTCCTGGTCGCACTCTGGATCAGCCGCGCCAACCATCCCGATCACGCGCCCCAACTCGCCTCCCACCTCCAAGACCTCCAATCCGGCCACCTCGACATGGTCGATGCCCTCACCCTCGCCCGCCGCCTGCAATCCGGCCAACAAATCGAACCCGCCTGGGACCTCAACGCCGATGGCAAAGTCGACCAATCCGATGTCGAAGCCATCGCCCGCGGCGCAGTGTCGCTCAAGGCACATGGCCTGGCGAGCGCCCCGGCCGCCAACCCTCCATCGCCCGCCGCCATTGCCTCATCGTCCGCACTGGCTGCCCCATCGCCCGTCGCCGGCGCGCGCCCTTCCGCTAATGCGTCGCCGTCCTCGGCCAACGTTGATCCGCCGTTAGCCAACGCCCCCCCCCGCCTCCCCGCCTTCGCCGACCTGGGCCTCACTCCCTCTCCCAAGGCCGGTGAGATAACGCAATACGCGGCACCGCTTTTCCGGCTGTGGGAGAGGGCGGGGGTGA
>JBBRTW010000420.1:0-6470 GCA_038244055.1 Tepidisphaerales bacterium
AGCGTCACCAGCAGCGGCGCGGGCTCGGCCAGCAGCGGCGCGAGCGCGCGGCGCTGCTCGGCCGACAAATCCGACTTACTCGATGGCCGCGACAGCCCGATCGTGAGCAGACCGGTCTCGGGCTTCAGATCCTTGAAATCGATATTGACGTTTTCAACCGATGGCACCTGCGGAGCAGTCGGCGCGGGCTGCGGCGGCGTGCTCTGGCACCCGGCAAATGTGAAGAGCAGGCCGATGGCGACGAAGAATGTGAATTGGCGATGGAGCACGGTGCCCGGAATGGTAGCGACTCGCCCCGGAAAACTAAACCGGCCCGCCCTTTCATCGCCTTTCATCCTTTCGCCTTTTCCTCCCCATCCCAGTTGATCGTCACCGCCAGCTTGGCTCAAGAGGTTGAAGGTTCAACCCCGCGCCACTCTGGCGCGAGGACGCCATTTCCCGCCATGAAAATTGCAAGGTCTCCGAGCGCCAGTAACCCCGTATCCACACCACCACCACGCCGATGAGGAGCAACAGGCACACCCACCCCAGAAAATCGAAGAACAACTGAAACGCGCGCTTCACGCCGGCATTGTAACAGCTACGCGCCCCCACACTCACTTCGACGGCCGCTCTGGATCAACGGTCGCCGACGGCAATTCCGCCATAAATTCCTTGCAAGCGCCCTTCAAGAAGATAAAGCCATTCGCTCGGCCGACCTCGCCAAGTTTGCGCATTCTGGTCAGAACAAAGGTTAAAATAACCAAGACTGCCAATACTTCTAATCCGACGGTTAGCCCAAAACCCGAAATTCCCAGATAACTCGGCAATTCTATCCTCAACTCCGCCATCTTGCCTGCCACAAAGACGGCGATCCCCAGGATCATCAGGGCGATCAGCGTTAGCATGCGTGTCTGGGCGCGATGTTTGCCGCAGCGATAAATGTAAATCATGTATATGCCGCCGGGCACGCTGTAGAAGAGGACCGTGACGCCGGAGATGGCCCCACTAATAACGGCACCGAGAGCTCCGGCCAAAGTTAGCTTGGCCTTGGGCATAAACACGAGTTTGTTCGGCGATCCTTGACAGGATTGGTTGCAGAATACGCATCTTGGCGGCAGCGTGACTCCATGGCGGATCATCAACATGCCGTCCGCATTGAAGGCATCGACCGTCGCTTCGGGGACCGGTGTTGGATTGATTGGGGGCGTCATGGATCTCCCTTCAAGCAAGTGGTAGTCGCACATCGCAAGCCTCTCAATAGCGTTTTCATGGCGATGATATCAACTGCGCACATCGACGCCCACCATCCGCCAATCAATCGGGACCTCCTGAGTGCGATCAGTATTGCTGCTGACCGGCGAGATCGAATGACCACGCTTGGCGGACAACATGACCCGCTTCCCACGATAGATGCTTATGCTCGGCTAATTCCCCCAACCAAGGTCCAACCATGAATCCCGCCACCCGCATCGCCCTCGCCTGCTTAACGCTCTCCCTCCTCGTCGCCCAATCCCGCGCCGCCGATGCCCCCGCGCTGGCCAAGCCCGGCAAGCAGCTCTTCGCCGATGACTTCGCCCGCCCCGATCTGACTCCCAAATGGCGTCCGGGCAAGGGCTTTTTCACCGTCAAGGACGGCGCGGTCAGCATCGCCGAGAATCCCGACGATAAGCACGGCGCCTACGCCTTCGTCACCCCCTCCTTCATCTACAAGGACATCATCGCCGAGTTCTCCGTCAAGCTCGATGGCGCGCGCTCCTGCTCCCTGATGATCAGCGACACCAAGTACAAGGAAGCCCACGCCGGCCACATCCTCAAGGCCACCGTCGCCCCCGGCAAGGTCAACGTCGCCGACTGGAAATTCGGCGCGATGAAGAACGAGATCTTCGACAAGATGAAAGACCCCAACACGACCGCCGACGAGAAGAAAAAGCTCCGCGACAGCATCAAGGACAAATCCGCCGATTTCAAAACCGCCGCCGACCTCTCCCAGTGGCACGCCATCCGCGTCGAAGTGGTCGGCGATGAAATGCTCGTCAGCATCGACGGCAAGCCGGCCGGCTACATCAAGTCCGAAGGCGTCAACCACCCTACCAAAAACGCCCTCGGCTTCGAAGTCGGCGGGAAATCGGTGCTGGTCAAGGACATGAAGGTCTGGGAAGCCACCGCCAGCTCCGACTGGGCCGCAAAGCGCGATGCGGTGCTGTCATCGCTCACAAAGTAGGTTATGCCTGCGGCCACTCGCGCCCGTTGTCCATCCCGATCGAAGTACGCGGATAGCTGAACGCGCTGCGTCAGCTAACTTTCCATCCACCTTTACTTCGGCCGCCAAACCGGATCAATCTCCGCGCGCGCCTTGGGCAACCCTGCCAGAAAATCGCTGGATGCGCCTTTCAGATAGATGTACCCGTTTCGTCTGTTGACGGGAATCAATCTGCTGATTCTCAGGCGCGACCATATCACACCGAGAATTAAACTGCAGCCAATGCCGCCAATTACAAATGACGAATCAAATCCGAAGAATTTCAGCGCGAGCGACCCGACCAATCCCAACATCGCCAGAGTTACGGCAACGAGTGTTTGCCGGCGCGCCTCCGTGCGGTGATGCACGCAGCGATGAATGAAAACAATGTACGATGCCTTCTCCTCCTCGGTGGGCTCCACCTCCAGTGCCATCTGAATAACGGCCCCAATCAACCCATGCGGCGGAAGGGCCGGGGAATTTCGCTTCAGCGGTTCAAATACAATTTTCATCGCCGGCTCGCTGACCGGTGCATTGCAATAAACGCACCTTGCTGGCAGCGTGGCCCCGCCGCGAACTTTCAGCAATCCATCCACCTGATAGATGCCTTTGAAAACGTGTGAATCCGGTGCTGGATCAGGTTCTGCCTTCATTTTGCTTTCTCGTCGGACTGAAGCACAATGCCGACTGGTAACTCGATGATATCAATTCCGACAAAAGGTTGCGCTAGCCCGGGTCCAAATCAAAACCCGCAGCATCCGCTTTAACGTCATCCGTGCGCACCGATGACGCGCCGTGCGCACACAGCGGCTTCCGTGCGCACGCATGACCATCGCCGCGCTACCCCTCCACAACACAAAATCCAGATTTCTCAAAAAATAATCCGCCGGATTTCCCGGAGTTTTCGCCATTTCCCGCGCCCTCCGTGCGCGCCAGGCACCACGCCCGCGTGACGCCTCCCGGCCTTCCAGAAGAACGTCATCAACGTCCACTGGAGGCCGCATGAGCAAGCCAATTTCATCCCGCATTTCATCAACCGTTTCATCCGCCCCCGTCGACCCCGACCGCCTCGAAGCCGCGCTGCGCCGGCTTCTCAATGCCCGCCCGCGCTTCCGCAGGCTCTGGGCCTACTTCCGCAATCCCCAGCGCATCGCCGCGCCTGTCACCGGCCAGGGTCAGGGCTCCGAGCGGCCCTACCGACAGGCCCAGGAGTGGGGCCTTCCCCCGCGCATCACCGGGCTCTGCGCCGGCGCGGAGCCTTTCGCCGACATCTCCTCCACCGGCCGGGCCCGCAAGGAAGTCGTCATCGAAAACGACATCGCCTGGCGCATCGACACCATGAGCGATTACCTCTTCGGCAAGCCCTTCATCCTCTCCTCGGCCGCCAAGAGCCCGGCCCGCAGAGATCTCATCGGCCGGCTCCTCCGCGCCATCCTCGCCCGCGCCGGCGGCATCCATTTCTTCCAGCAGCTCGCCACCCTCGGCTCGGTGCATGGTTTTGTCGATGTTCTGGTCAAGTTCGTTCCCAATGCCACATCGTCGCCCTCGGACCCGCTCGCGGCGTCGGGGGCGCCAAGCGGAGCATCGCCCGGGCCAACGGAGAGTTCGGCCTCCTCTCCGGGTTCCGACAATCCCCAGGCATCGGATCCGGGCAGCGCCCGCGCCACCGATGCGCTCATCGAGCGCATCGCCCGCATGATCCGCCTGGAGATCGTCGAGCCGGCCCGGGCTTTGCCTCTGCTCAATCCGCGCGATTGCCAGATCGTCGATGCCTACGCCCAGGTGTGGGAATCTGAATCCCGCAGCGGCTCCGATAGCGCGCTCGCCTCCCTGCCCACAAACGCCTCGCGCTGGTGGGACCGCCTCCGCGCCCTCTTCTCCCCCACCGCTGCCCTCGCACCCGCCTCGCGCGGAAAACTCCGCGCCATCGAAGCCATCGAGCTGATCACGCCCGAGCGCTGGCTCCGCCTGGAATCCGGCCAGATCGTTTCGCAGGGCCTCAACTCGCTCGGCCGGATTCCCCTGGTTCACATCCAGAACACGGCCGAGACTTTCGCCTACGCCGGCGCATCCGATGTCGAGCCGCTCATCCCGCTGCAGGATGAGCTCAACACCCGCCTCTCCGACCGCGCCCATCGCATCACCCTCCAGTCCTTCAAGATGTACCTCGGCAAAGGCATCGAGCAGTTCAATGACCAGCCCGTCTCCCCCGGCCGGATGTGGATGACCGACAACGAGCAGGCCAGCATCCAGGAATTCGGCGGCGATTCCGGCTGCCCCTCGGAAGAAGCCCACATCGCCGATATCCGCGAGGCCCTCGACAAAACCTCCGGCGTCACCCCCATCGCCGCCGGCGCGATCAAGAACCGCATCGGCCGCCTCACCAGCGCCGCCGCATTGCGCATCACGCTGCTCGCGCTGCTCTCCAAGACCGACAAGAAGCGCGCCCTCTACGGCGCGGGAATCGAGCGCCTCTGCGAGCTCGCCCTCGCCTGGCTCGATAATGCCGGCGTCTTCCCCACCGACCCCGCCGAGCGCGGCATCGAAATCAACTGGCCCAGCCCCCTGCCCGAAAACGAAATCGAAAAACTCCAGGAAGCCGAGATCAAGCTGCGCCTCGGCGTGGACAAGCAAACCGTCCTGAAAGAACTCGGCTACTGACCCCGCCCGTGACACGGGCGTCCCGCCCGTGCGAGCGAGCCCCGTGCGAGCAACCCCGTGACACGGGCGTCCCGCCCGTGCGAGCGAGCCCGGCGCGAGCAACCACGTGACACGGGCGTCCCGCCCGTGCGAGCAGTGCGAACGTACTAAAAGTTCCTAATTCCGCACTCTTCAACCCCAAACGCAACCAGCACGGGCGGGACGCCCGTGTCACCGACGAAACATTCCAAACTCTTTCCCGAAAGGAGGCATTTATGCCCCAGGAACCTGTCCCCATCGTGTCCGATCCCGAGCCCGTCCCCCCGGCCGCTCCGCCGAGCGATCCGCCGCCCGCGCCATCACCCGCGCCGCCGCCTGCGCCATCCCCAGCCGCACCCGCCGCGGCGCCATTGCCCGCGACACCGGTCGATTGCCCGCCCCCGGCCCCCGCCCCCGAGCGCCGCGAGTTCGATCCCCGCGCCCGCCTCCTCGAACTCGCCGCCGAACTCGTCCGAACCCAGAACCGCCGCCTCATGGCCGAATACCTCCGCCTCAGACGCGCCATGTAGCGTGGGCACCGCCCACCGTCCAAGCCAATCTTTCACCGCTTTAAGTTTTTCGTTTTTAGTTTTCTTCCATCTTCTCGCTTCCAACTTCTACCTTCTACCCGGAGACCACCATGTCCTTCACCGGAAAAGCCACGTACACCGCCGGCAGCTCGCTCCCCGAAATCGCCGAAGACGTTTCCGACCTCATCTCCATCGTCTCGCCCCACGAGACCCCCCTGCTCGATGCCCTGGGCGATGCGCCCCGGCCGGCGCGCTCGACGATTCACGAATGGCTCGAGGATGCGCTGCTCCCCAACACCGACACGATCAACGATGCCTCCTACGTCGACGCCTCGGCCGACACCTCCTTCGTCGTCCACCACGCCGACCGCTTCCGCATCGGCGACCAGGTCGCCCTCGTCGGCAGCGCGGAGGTCATGCTCGTCACCGCCATCAACACCGGCACCAATACCCTCACCGTCGTCCGCGCCTACGGCGGCAGCACGGCCGCCGCGCTCTCCAACGATGCCGCCCTGACCATCCTCGGCAACGCCGCCCTCGAAGGCGACGCGGCCGATGCCGCCCGCTTCACCGCCCGCTCCCGCAAGACCAACTACACCCAGATCTTCTCCTCGACCGTCGAGGTCTCCGGCTCGGAGCTGGCCGTGCGCCAGCTCGGCGTGCAGGACGAACTCGATTATCAAAAACAGCAGCGGCTCCGCGAGCTTCTGCGCGATCTGGAAAACAGTGTCATCAACGGCCGCGCCCCCGCCGCCACGCAGGAAGGCTCCTCCACCGTCCGCCGCACGATGAAGGGCATTCTCGCCGCCATCGCCACCCAGCGCTTCGTCCCCGGAGCGGGCGGCTTCCCAGGGGACCCGACGCTCACCGAGGAGCAGCTCAACCTCGCCCTGCGCGAGATGTGGAAAGTCTCCAGCGGCAAGGTGGACCTGATCGTCGTCAATGGCCGGGAAAAGCGCTGGATCAACACCTTCATCGGCAGCAACCGCCGCTACACCGACAGCACGCGCACCTTCACCGATCTGGTCAGCGCCTACGAG
>JBBRTW010000421.1:0-6454 GCA_038244055.1 Tepidisphaerales bacterium
ATCATCCGCGCCTTTTTCCGCAGACAAATCTCCGCCAGCTCCCGCACAGCTTCGGCATTGATCCGCTGCGCTTCCGCCTCGTGCGTCTCGCAGTAATCGACGTTCGTCAATGCCGCCGCATTGATTAATACGTCAAAATTCAGCGGCTCGATCGCGCGCTGGATGGCGTCAGGCGAAGCGAGATCCAGCTCGGCGTGGTTGAACCCAATGACTTGGTGCTCCGTCCCGTAAACCCGCGCCAGCGCCGCGCCGAGACGCCCGCCGCTGCCAGTGATGACAATCCGCATCGCTTACCGCTTCAGCAAAGGCTCCCACCACGCGCGATTCGCCACGTACCAATCAATCGTCTCGCGCAAACCTTCCTCGGGTCGATGCAGGGGCTTCCAATTCAACTCCCGTTGCGCCTTGGACGAATCAATCGCATAACGCCGGTCATGCCCGAGCCGGTCGGTCACATACTGGATCAACGAATCGGGTTTCCCGAGGTGGGTCAAAATCAGTTTCACCACATCGATATTCCGCATCTCGCCATCCCCGCCCACGTTGTAAACCTCGCCCGGTTTCCCTTCCAAAAGCGCCGTGACGATCGCCGCGCAATGATCCTCGACGTGAATCCAGTCGCGCACATTCAGGCCATCGCCATAGACCGGCAGTGGCTGATCGCTCAGCGCCTTCACGACCATCAGCGGAATCAGTTTTTCGGGAAATTGAAACGGCCCATAGTTGTTCGAGCACCGAGTGATCACCACCTCCTGGCCGTAGGTGTGATGACACGCGAGAGCGAGCAAATCAGCGCCCGCCTTGCTTGCGGAGTAGGGCGAACTCGGATCGATCACCGTGGTTTCGGTGAACTTCCCTTCCGCTCCGAGCGATCCATACACCTCGTCCGTCGAAATTTGGACGAACCGCTTCACCCCATGCCGGCGCGCGCAATCCAGCAGGATGGAAGTGCCGACGACATTCGTGTGAATGAAATTCTGCGGCGAATTGATGCTGCGATCGACGTGCGATTCCGCCGCGAAATTCACGACCGCGTAAAACCGATGCTTGCTCATCAACGCGTCCATCTGGTCCGCATTCGCGATGTCCGCGTGGAAAAACTCATAGCGTTCCCCGTACTTTTCCGGCACGCCCGCGAGGTTCGCCATATTCCCCGCATACGTCAGAGCATCGACATTGCTCACAAACTCCGGTGCGTAGTGTTCGAGCACGTAACGAATAAAATTGCTGCCGATGAATCCGCACCCGCCGGTAACTAAGAGACGCATAGGGGCGCGGTTGTAGCAGCGCGCGAAAACCGGCGCTAGAAATTACGCGCGCAGCCCGTGATCGAGGATGAAATCAGTCCACAGCCCATCCGTGCCCGACACGGCGTTTACCTCGCTCCCATCCAGCACCCGCTCGATGTGCTGGATCAGCCCGAGATGCGGCGCGGGGAACTTTGGAAAATTAAACTCCTCCATCTTATCGCCGGTGCGGAGTGAAAGGCTATGCCCATCCAGCGGGTCGCACCACATCACACCGGCAGTCCCCGCGATCAGTACGCGATCTGCGCGTCGCGACGAAGCGGAGTCGCCTAAGATGGAGCAGGGCGCGCCCGACGCGAACCTCACCGCGAGAGCGGCCACTTCTTCCGCCGCCGTATCTCCAGACGCCGGTTTGCTCACGCCGCGAATCGCCGCCGGCTCGCCGAGCAGGTGAACCATGAGGTCGATACGGTGGCTGACGATGTCCACAAACAATCCACCGCCGCTGATCTTCGACTGCACTCTCCAGCCCCAGTCATGGCGGGCACTCGGCGGCTGCGCGTAGTCCACCTGCGCCATCACCGGCTGCCCGATCCGGCCCGCATCGATCCACTCCTTCATCCGTCGCACATGCGGATGAAACCTCCGGAAGTACGCCACGAAAAACTGCACCCCCGCCATCTCGCACGCGGCGATCATCACCCGGTCTTCCGCGGCCGACATGCCCATCGGTTTTTCCACGAGCACATGCTTTCCCGCAGCCGCGGCGGCGAGCACGTACTCGCGGTGGCTCGAGGGCGGCGTCGCCACATACACGATTTCCACCTTCGGGTGCCGGATCACCTCCGCCGCGTCATCCGTGCAAACGCTGATTCCATGCGTCTCCGCAAACGTCCGCGCTTTCGCCGGCTCGCGCCGCATCACCGCTGCGATCCGGCTCCGGCCTGCCTGCAGGATCGACGGGCCGCTCTTTTTGAAAACGACATCGCCACACCCGATGATGCCCAGCCGAGCTGCTTCACTTGATCCGGCCTTCCGCGATGGCCGCCTCCGCCTCCTTAAGTTCGTCGCGATGCGCGAGAATTTTGCGGATCGCTTCCGCTGTCTGGCGCGTCTCCACCGGGCCACTCGTCAGCTGCACCTTGATCTCCAGATTTACCCGGTCACAGATCGCGTCGGCCACCGGGGTGGAGACGGATTTGTAGTTCACGGAGCCGCCGTCGCGTCCCGGACAGGAGAATGGGAAGCCGCGCCCGAAGTAGTCCGCTTCGAGAAAGATCGGCCAAAAAAGCGAGTTAGGCGGGAAAAAAACAGGATGCTCGGAGATCGTCCCTACAGTTTGCGTCGAACTATATTGGAAATGCCCTAACTGGCGGGGTCTGTGAGCTCAAAGTCAATCTCGTGTCCTGAGATATCGTTGCCGGTGAAAACGGGATTGAGGACCTCCGGACCAACGTGGATGCCGCGTTTCTGCAGGCCATTAAGGTTGCGGAGGGTGTTGTGTTCAAAGATCAGGTCGCGGGTCACGCCATTGATGAAAACGCCCGCCCCTTCCAGGGTATGGTGGGGTACCAAGTCCTTGAGGCACTGCGGCACGTCGCTCCACGGGCGTCCGTTGTCCTCGATCAAATTATTGCGGAAGACGTTGCGGTGGGCCCCATTTGCAACAGGTTTGATCCTGATATGGATGCCATGCTTGGCGTTGCCGTGGATGTGGTTTCCCTCGACCAGGTTGTCGGTGTCTTTGTGGCCGATGCAGAATCCCGTGCGGTGGATACGGAAGCCATTGCCATGAATGTGATTGCGGCGAAAGATCGAGTGCTGAACTCCCCAGCAGACGTAGACGCCGTCGGAGCCATTGCCGTGAATGTTGCAATCCTCGAGTAGAACCCGCTTGGTGTGACTGCCGGGGTGTACGCCGTAGTGGGTATTGTTGCGCACGATGCAAGAAATCCAGCGTACCCCGAGGCAACTTCCGCAGCGCAAGCCGTCGCCGTAGGCGTTTTCGACCACGACGCGTTCGACGCTGATGTTCTCGGACGATCTCGAGTAGAGGCCGGCACCCCAGAGGTTGCGCTCCAACACAACAGCATCGTTGGCCCGTTTTTGGTCGATGCACAGGTCCGCAATCTCAACATCATGTGCGTCAAGGATAAGGATGAACGGGAAGTAATTGAGCGCCAGGCCGTCCTGTTCGGCACCCCAGTCGTTGGTGAGAAATTCATTGAGGTAGATGGTGTCGTTCTGAACGTGCTGGATGGTGAACGGTAGCTTGGCCATGGCCGAGCCGTTTCGCTTATCAAGCAGGATGAGTCCGCTGCCCGGTAGGAATTCGTCCACGCTTTGCGGATGCACTTCCTTCTGGCCGGTGTCGGCACTCTCGTTCAGCGGGCTGGCGAAAAACGGCACGGCGGTCAGCACCGTTCCGGACCCTTCACCCTCCAGGCGCACATGCGATTTCACACGCAGCGGACCACGTAAAACGTATTTGCCGGAGCTGAGGTGGACTGTGCCACCACGCTGCTGGGACACGGTATCGATGGCATGCTGGATGGCTTGGCCATGGTGGCCGTGAGAATCACAATGATCCGGGGTGATGGTGATGGTCAAAGACATGGTTGGTTTCCTCGTGGCCGATCCCGTTTTGCTGTGTGACCGGACTTCATCAAAGGTTTTTTGCTTCCAAACCCAAGATATGGAATGCTGCGAAAATGAGAATGGCTTCCAAAATTTGACAATCCGGGCATGAGGCGGCGGGTCGTTTTCAGAAAGTCGGGAGAGATGGTGTCAAGCGGAAGTGATTGTTCAGAAGTGGATCCGGGCATTCGTAATTGGATGGAGTGACCTCTTAAACTTTGTCTACTCCGTGCATGACGAAAGCGGGTTCGGAATTGCGAATTCTTCCGACTGGTGACAAGGCGCACCGGGGCCGCGGCGGGAACGTGAGGCATCGATCCGCCGGGTGGCCACGGAAGTGCTGGAGAACGTCTCCCACCCGTGGCGGGTGGATGAAATGGCCCGCCGGGCGGGCATTTCGGCGGATAATTTCCGGCGGCTTTTCCGCCGCATAAACGGGATTTCCGCAGGAGAATTCATCCTTAACAGCCGGATGGAGGCCGCCGGGCAGCAACTTCGGCGATCTTCACTGAGTGTGGGGGAAATCGCTGATTTGTTAGGATTTCCCGATATTTCCTCCTTCAGCCGTGTCTTCAAAACGCGGGTGGGAATTTCCCCGTCCGCCTTCAGGGAGCAGGAGTAGTCAGGAAACTACCCCCGGCATCGACCCGGGCGGTGATCCGGGTGTGGGGAGCGATGGGCTGCGTGCTTTTCCAGAAAGTGAATGCGGCCCAACCCCCAAACAGATGGGAGTGGGCAAATCCGGGGCGCGGCCTGACCTCCTCCATGGCGGGTTCTCCGGGATGGGGCCCGCGAATTTCGAGAACTGACCAGAGAGAACGGCTTTGGATGAGGATGCGGTGGGATTCCTGTTGCACCGTGGGTTGCTCTCCATGGGCGAGTTGGATGGCGTAGCCGCCGAGGGCGAGGTAGCGGGGGCTCTCCGCATCGTGCCAGAATGTGTGTTCCTCCCCATCATCCAACAGTCTGGATTCCGTGAAGACGCTTCCGGTGATTCCGGTTTCAGTGGCTGACGCGTCCCAGGCGCTGAGGGCATGGTCATCAGCCAAAGCCACCACTCCGGGCCAGGTGCGGTAGGCCCAATGCTGGCCATCAAGTGAAAGGCCGGTGCGTCCGGCAAGGAGTTCGGGGCCCTGGTCGCCCGAGAGAGCGTAGCCCACCGTGGAAGAATACGTGTGCTGGAAATATTTGGAGCCACACTGCCAGACGCGCTGGTGGAGGATGTGCTCGCCGGCATTGAGCCAGCGGGACTCGCCCCGGCGCCCATCGGCTTTGAGGACGGCCTTGGCACCGGGGATGCGTTTTCTTTGGATGCCGGGGAGATCGGCAACGGAGGGTTTTTCGGTTTCGGTCCAAAAGGCATGATCCTCCGGCAGGAGCAGGGCAGCCATGCCGGTGCCAGCCCAGTAGGGGCCGCCGTAGTCGGTGTAATCTTCGCCCAGAGCGGAATTGCTTTGGTGATACCCGATGGAAAGCAAACCCCGTTCGTCAAGAGCGCCGCGTTCCCAGAAATACTTAAGGTTGGCGGAGGCCAGTCGCCGGGCCAGCCCGGGGTCGAGGGCGGAGAGGCCGGATAACTGGGCGGCACCTATGCCGGAGACGGCGGCAAAGCGGTAGCAGAGGGAGCGGCCTTTGGGAACCATGCCGCCAGCACGGTCAAAGAGGTAGGGGAGGGTTTGTTCGTGGGACCGGGTGATTTCGCGCAGGCGTTCCCCGAACTGAGACCGCCATGCCGGATCGAGGTGGACCAGGGTGTGGAGATAAAATTGGAAGCCCCAAGTGTTGTAAAAATCGATGCTGCGATTCCAGCCATCTGAAAACCATCCGTCTCCCGCATGCATGTTGAGGATTTTTTCGAAAAAGCCATCGAGCAAATTGCGGGCGTAAGATTTCCCCATCCGTTCCATGAGCACGGAAGGCATAATGGAAAAAAGGAGCCAATTCGTTTCGTTCTGCTTCCGATGGATCAAGGTGGTGAGATGATCGGCCAAGTGGTCTTTGACGCGATCGTCGAGCGGATCAAGGAGCGATTGCGGGGCCCAGGACATGGCGATGCTGGCCCCCATGCCGAATTCATAAATTCCCCGCCGGATCGGGAAACGGTCCAGACAGGCGGGATCGGTGAGGGTGCGGACGCCCCGGCGAAAACTTTCCGCAAGATCCCCGTCGAATCCGGGGACGGTGTTTTTTCCCGTGGCGGCGATATAGGCGGCAGTGAAGAGGTGGATGCGTTCGAAGGCCTCGCGACAGCCCCCGGCGGCGACCAATTGATCATGGTGCGCGGTCTCGTCCGGGTCACCGGGCAGCGAGGGGACGCCCGTGTCCGGGTCAACGTAAGGCATGAACCCAGCGATGATTTTTTCGACGATTTCGATCCAGTGTTGCCGGGTGTACCCGGTGAAAGGAGAGAGGGAGTTGTCGGAGGGGGTATTCAGCCTGTTGGCGGGGGAGATTCCGGGCCATGGGTCAAGTGGAGAGTTCACGGGGTTCCAGCGTAGGGGTTCTGGGCAGAATACAACCCGGAAACATCCCCACAATTCAGGGTCTTGTGGCGACCCACGATGTTTTCC
>JBBRTW010000422.1:0-6453 GCA_038244055.1 Tepidisphaerales bacterium
CCCGCGCGGCATCCAATACCGTCCCCCCCGCCGGCACCGACACTTCTCGGCCATCGATTCGAATCGCGGGCATAACTACACCACCACAATCGCTTTCTCCGGGCAGACGGTGCGACATACATCGCAGCGCGTGCAGAGGCTTACGTTGATTTCATGCTTCTGGTAAGGCCACATCGGAATCGCGCCGACCGGGCAGTTCTGAGCGCATTTGGTGCAGCCAATACAACCATCGTTCACCACATACTTGATCAGCCCCTTGCAGCGCCCGGAGGGGCAGCGGCCGTTCACATGGGCTTCGTACTCCTCGCGGAAATAGCGCAGGGTGGAGAGGACCGGATTGGGGGCGGTCTGCCCCAGCCCGCAGAGACTCCCCTGCTTGACCGTGCCGCAGAGCTCTTCGAGCTTGGTCAGGTCGGCGGGCTTGGCCTTGCCGGCGCAGAGTTTCTCCAGAATGTCCAGCATGACCTTGGTTCCGACGCGGCAGAAGGAGCATTTGCCGCACGATTCGGCCTGCGTGAATTGCAGGAAATATCGCGCCATATCCACCATGCAATCCGAATCATCGAGCACCACCATGCCGCCCGAGCCCATGATCGCGCCGGCGCTGGTGAGCGATTCGTAGTCCACGGGCAGGTCGGCGAGGCTGGCCGGAATGCAGCCGCCGGAGGGCCCGCCGATCTGGACGGCCTTGAACTTTCGACCATTGGCGATGCCGCCGCCGATTTCTTCGACGATCTGGCGGATGGTCACGCCCATGGGCACTTCGATCAGGCCGCCCCGCGCGATCTTGCCGGTGAGCGCGAAGACCTTAGTCCCCTTGCTGGTGGCCGTGCCAATCTTTGCAAACTCGGCCGAGCCATGGCGCATGATCCACGGCACCAGGGCGTAGGTTTCGACATTGTTGATGCAGGTGGGCTTGCCCCACAGGCCGCTCTGGGCCGGAAACGGCGGACGAAGACGGGGCGAACCTCGGCCGCCTTCGATGCTGGCGATCATGGCCGTCTCTTCGCCGCAGACAAACGCCCCCGCGCCTTCGACAACCCGGAGCTGCAGCCCGCGCTCGGCGCCGAAAATGCGCCGGCCCAGAAACCCGCGCTGCTCGCAGCGAATAATGGCCGCCTTCACCCTCTGAACCGCCAGTGGATATTCATGGCGAATGTAGAAGATGCCTTCGCTCGCGCCCACGGCCGCGGCGGCGACGATCATTCCTTCAATCACGCGGTAGGGGAACGATTCGAGGATCATTCGATCCATGAACGCGCCGGGATCGCCTTCATCGCCATTGCAGATGATGTATTTGACTTCGCTGGGGGTGGCGCGGGTGAGCTCCCATTTGGTGCCGGTGGAGAAGCCCGCGCCGCCGCGGCCGCGCAGGCCAGAGTCCTTCACTTCTTTGATGATGGCGGCGGGGTCGGATTCCACGGCGGCCTTGCGGGCGATTTCGAAGCCGCCGCGGCCGATGTACGCATCGAGATCGAGCGGCTCCATCTCGCCGCAGAACTCGGTCGCCAGGCGCTTCTGCGGGCCGAGAAATTCGCAAACGGCCTGATCGCGCACGGCCAGGGAATGCCGCTCGATCGATTCTTCAGGCGTGCGATCCCCCGCCTCGACGAAGCTGTCGAGCGCCAGCGTGAACTTCTGCTTGATGCGCCCCCACAGGCCATGCGGCTTGATGTGCCGGCGGATGATGTCATCGACCAGGCTCGTGCCGACGCGGTTGTAGGCCGAGATGCGCCGGCCGGCCGATTCGACCTCGACCATCGGCGTCTGATGGCACATGCCGACGCAGCCGACACCTTTGATGATGACATCGCTGCCCGAACTGTCGGCGGCCTTTTCCAACGCGCTGCGCACCGCGCCCGCGCCGCCGGCGACGCAGCAGGAGCCGCAGCCGATGCTAATTTCGGTCGTCGGGCCGGAGCGCCTCTTCTTCGCGACGGCCCGGGGCTTCTTCACCTTTTTATGAGATTCGGCCGCCCGCTCATCAAGCATTTCCAGATAGTCGGCGATGGCGCTGGGTGTATTCTCAGCGCTGCGGTGGCTGTAGGTGACCTTGCCGACTTGAAGGACCGGGGCAAGGGTGCAGCAGCCGAGGCAGCCGACGCGCTCGACCGTGAACTGGCCCCTGGCATCCGTATCCGCGCCTTCAGTGAGTTGCAGATGGTGCTTGATCGCATCGTGGACCAGGGGCGAGCCTTTGACGTGGCAGGCGGTGCCGTGGCAGATGCGAATGATGTGCTCGCCGGCCGGTTTGTGGCGGAAATGGGCGTAGAAAGTGGAGACACCGGAGATGGCGGCGGGCGTGATTTGAGAGAGCTCGCAAACGCGCTTGAGGGCGAGTTCGGGAAGGTAGTGATAGTGTTCCTGGATCGCGTGGAGGATGGGAATGACCGCATCGGCAGACGTTCCCTTCTCGCCGACGATTCGCGCGATGATGGAAAGATCGACAGGTGGTTCGGCCGAAGTCGGATCGTCGACGGGGCTCTTCGAATGCAGACCGGGACCGCTGGTGATGACATGGAGTGAGTCGGCGGTGGTGAGGTTCATTTCGCCCCCCTTTCCGCGGCGATGCAGAACAATTCGTGATGGCCGCGGATGTAGATTCGGCCGGCGACCATGGCGGGCGTGGCGGCGACTTCCTGGCCAACCTCGCCCCGGCCGAGCTCTTTGAATGCCGGCGTGGCGAGATCGAAGATATGGGTGACGCCCTTGAGATCAGTCAGATAGGCGCGCGAGCCGGCGACGACGGGGGAAGCGTTGAAGCCGCCTTCGATGTCCTGGGTCCAGACGGTCTTAGCCAATTTCGAATCGACGAGCGTGACCGAGCCGCCGGTGGAGACGAGTAGAACGCGATCGTTGTAAGCGGCGAGGCTGACGATATCGGGGAGGATATCGGCTTCGAGTTTTTTCGCGTGAGTCTTGGAGACATCGCCTTTGCCATCGATGCGGATCGCGAGGAGATCGGCGCGCTCGACCGCGGCGTAGACAGTTCCGGCGGCGAAGGCGGGGGAAGGCGTGACTTCACCACCCAGTCCGGTGGCGCGCCAGAGTTCAGCGCCGGTGGTTGGATCGTAGGCCATCACCCAGGGATCGCCCAGCGCGATAATCTGCGGGCCGGCGGGGCTTTTCACGATCATGGGTGTGCTCCACGATGCGCCGACTGGCCGGGCGGTTTTCCAGATCGGTTTGCCGGTGGCGGCGTCGAGGGCCATGATCGCTGAGAGATTTTCCTTAGCCTGGCCTTGATCCAGTTGGACGATCAGATTTCCGCCGGAGACGACCAGTGAAGTGGCATGGCCATAGAGGTTGGCGAGCTTGCCGAAGTTTTTGCTCCAGACAACCTTGCCGTTGAAATCGACGGCCGCGAGTTCGCCAGTGGGGACCATGGCGAAGACGCGTCGGCCATCGGTGGCGGGGGATGCGGGGGCATAGCCAGTCGCTTCGTTCAATTCGAGGCCGGCGGAGACTTTCGCGCCAATCGGGCAGGCCCATTTGAGCGCGCCGGTTGCAGCGTCGTAGCAGGCGACCTCGCGGCGATCGCTGGTGCCGCCGGTGAGGAAGACGCGGTCGTTCCAAATCACCGGCGAGCCTTTGCCCGACTGGGCGATCGGGACGCGCCAGAGGAGGTTTTTTTCCGATGCGGCGTTCCATTCGATGGGGTAGTCCCCGATGGCGATGCCGGCGGCGCCGGGGCCGCGGAAGTTGGGCCAGTTACGGGCGAACTCTTCATCGCTCGGAGCGGTAGGATCGATCGCGGCCACAGTGGTCGTCGCGGGATTGGATGTTTTTATTTTTGAATCGCCGCCATCGTCCGCCGCAGCGCGCGCTGCATCCGCGAAGCGAATGGCCCGGGATGAACTGGTCGCCAGCGCGGCCAGCAGACCCCCGAGGATGACAGTCATGGCCGCCATGCCGATTTTCATCGCCAATCCCCAGCGATGGCCGGCCGGCGCGGGGCCGGTGGGCGTGTAAGCCGATGCGCCCCAGTTGGCGGCCAGTTTCATGGACACGGCCAAAACCAGAGCGCCACCCAGCATCAGCCAGGCGCCATGCATGAGGAAAGTGCGGCGATGGAAATAGACTTCGCGGACGCGCTGGTCGGCCTGACGGATGGAATCTTTGAGCGATTCGTTGGTTCCATCGGCGATCAGGCTCGATTTGAGATTGTCGATCGTGCCGGCGGTCAGAGGGTTGTCCTGTTCCTCGCGCACGATGGTGACCAGCATGATTGCGGCGACAAGGAGGATGAAGCCGCCGGCGACGTAGCCGATTCGACGGGCGCATCGGGCGCGCTGGCGGCGGCCGTTGTCGGATTGCAGGTCGAGATGGATCGGAGCGGAGGTCATGGTGGTTTTCAGACGCCTGCGTTTGCGCCGATGGCGTGGCCGCGGGCGAATGATGGATCGGCTTTCATCTGGCGAACTTCGATTTCGATTGGGCAGGATTCGTAGCAGCGGGCGCAGGAGACGCACGCGGCGGGGTCGGCGGTGTAGCCGGTGCGGCGGCGGCGGATCATCATGCTGAGGGCGCGTCCGCCCAGGGCGAGGCCCATCCAAGTGCCGAAGAGGGGCGCGCCGATGGCGAAGCGGGCCTGGGTTTTGGCGGCGGCGGTGTAAAGCTGTTCGGCGGGTTGGCCGGTGGCCCAGAAGGCGCGGGTTTCATCGAGTGCGGCGCGAGCGCCGCCGTGTTCTTCGGCGTAGACTTTCTCGGCCAGGCGGACCGTGAAATCGATTCTCGCCATCGCGCCGCGAGCCCAGTATCCCAGCCCGGCCAGCGCGATCATCAAAACGGGAACCGTCGCCATCGCCAATGCCACCTGTCGCCGCGCCGCTTCGGGAGAACGGCGGCCTTCAACCGAGGATGGATAGCGAATCGCGCCGAAGGGGCAGGACATCTCGCAGAGGCGGCAATCGACACAGGCCTTGGGCGTGATGGTCACGCGCGTCCGCGAGAAGATCGCGAGCATGCGCAAAAGGACGGAGTAGGGGCAGAGAAATCGGCAATAGACCCGGCCAATGAACATGCTCAGGACGAGCAGAACGCCGCCGAATATAATCATGTGGGAGGGGCCGCTCATGCGGAACAGGCCGACGAAGGGGTCGTAGCGGCAGACGAGGAAATCGCTGCCGGTGGCGGCGAAGAGGACGGCCAGCCCGAGGTACGCCCAGGCGATCATGCCCAGGGGCGTTTCGATCCAGGCGGGAAGGTGGATCGGCTTATAGAGCACCAGATCCTGAATCGCGCCGAGAGGGCAGACGCCGGAGCAGAAAACCCGGCCGACGAAGAGTGAAAAGAGCAACGGCAGGAGAAAGACGAGCGAGACGGTCCAGGGGAGGGAGTATCCATTTCCGCCGGCCGCGAGGGCGACATTTTGCAATGAGCCAACCGGACAGATGCAGCCTTTTTTCCAGAATCCGAAATAGGCAACCGCGAGAACGGTCATCCAGAAAGTCGCGCGGCGCGAGCGCTTTTTCAGGACCAGCCAGGCGGCCACAACGAGAAATACGGCCAACACCACCACATCGATCTCCTGCCAGCCGGCCCACGGGCCCTGGGTGGTGGTGAGCGTCGGCATCACATGGCCGGAACGGAAATCGGGGGCGGGGAAGCGCTCGACGCGGTCACCGGCGAGAGCGTTACCAGTCGAGCCAGCGATCAACGTGAACACCGAGAATGCGGCTGCAATCGCCCAAACGATGCGGAGCCGAGATGGACGCGCCTCTCCCATCATCCATTCCTCGTTCGGTCCACCAGGATGTAGGGCTTGGAGGCATCGACGCGCGAGATCGCCTCGGAGGGGCAGACGGCGGCGATGGAGCACTGATTGCACTTCACGCAGAGCTTCTGATCGATTTGCAGGAAGAGCGAGCCATTGCCGAAGGCGACGCACCCTTTGACGCACTTGGCGCAGCCGATGCACTCCGACAGTTGCACTTCGTACTCGTAATATTGGTCTTCCACCCAGTTGCGTTTGAGCGCGCCGGTGGGGCAGAGTTGGTTCTCAGCGCCTTCGTTGAGGGCGCTGGGCTGGGCTTCGAAATAGCCGGTGCAGAGCTTGCAGTAGCCGCACATGGGGAAGGCGTTCAGGCATTTGACGGCTGAGGGATTGAGCACGCAGGAGGTGGCGCACTTGCCGCATTGAATGCACTTGAAGGGGTCGATCTGCCAGACGGTGTTGCCCTGCGCCCGCAGAGCGGCCGCGCCGACGAGACTGCCGGCCGCCAGCAAGCCCGCGCCGCGCACGGCGCTGCAGAGGAAATCGCGGCGCGAGACATTGGGTTCATCCGGCATGGCCCTCTCCTTCGACGATCTTGAGCGATAATTTGGACTTGGAATCCCGCCAGATGGCGGCGCGGGGAAGTTCGCAATTGCCGCTGGATGAGCATGCGCCGCAGGCGATGGCTTTCACGCAATCTTCGGACTCGCCGGGCTTGCGCGCGGCGAGAAAGCCCA
>JBBRTW010000423.1:0-6425 GCA_038244055.1 Tepidisphaerales bacterium
CAGCGGATGAAGACGGCATTGGAGGTGACGATGCCGGTGGCGGCGAACTTGGAGTTCTCGACCTCCTTCGCGCCACCATCGGCCGCGTCAGCCGGCTCAATCGCGAGCGCCATTCCGGCTGAGCCCGCCAAAGCGAGCGCGACCGTGGCCGAAACCAGGGACCTGCGGAAGAACGACGGTAGAAGGATGAAGGATGAAAGCGAGCGGGGCATGAAGCACCTCCATGTGCGGGAAAGAATCCAATTCGCGGGCGGATCGATGCAAAAAGAACGGCCGACCGCGTCTTTCTCAGTGTTGAATCCATGTCATACCCCATTTTGTGAAATAGTAAAGCAAAACCTGCGCGTGAAGTGCTTGTCTATTTTTAGCCCAGATTGTTCAGTACGAAAAACACGAAATGCACCAAGAGGAATGAGCCAATGGTCTTACAGTCAAAAAGTCGGTAAACGGTGAACTGCACATTGCGCAAATTGCATTTGCACTCTTCTCCGGTCTTCTTCGTGCCCTTGGTGTTTTTCGTGGTTCATCCGAATTATTCGGGCTAGGTCGCCAGGATCGTCACCGTATTGCTGAACAGCGAATCCCCGGCCGAGTTATACGCCGTCACTTTGAACAGGTACGTCACACGCTTGGTCAGGGCGCTGGTCACAAAGCTGGTCGAGTTGGCCGCCAGCGTCGCGTAAACGTTGTAGGATGTGCCGTTGTCGGTGGAGTACCAGACCTTGTAGCCCGTCTCGTTGCTGGCGTTATCCGTCCACCTCAGCGTCGCCTTGCGGTTGCCCTTGCTGTAGCTGCCGGTCAGGAGCGTCGGTGCCGCGGGCGCGACGATCACCGGCGTCCCTGTCGTCATGATGAACATCTCATCCGCCACAATCGCCCAGCCGCCGCTCTCGGTGTCGGTTGAAACCGGGCGGACGTAGAGCGTGCCGCTGGTCGTGGCCGGCAACCGCCACATCTGGTACGGCTCGGCCGGATCGTAACCCGCTCGCGTCACGCTCCGGGAAGAGGCGGCCACGATCTGGGTCATATCCGACCAGGTCGAGCCATTGGTGGAGTATTGGAACTTGTACTCGTTGGTGTTCCAATTTCGTTTAGCGTTGATGGCGAACGTCACTTCCGTGCCGCCGGTCACGTTGAATCCCCACTGCTCGGTCAACGTCGAGCCGGTGAGCACTTCCTCGACTCCGTCCGTGGCATTCAGATTCAGATAGCTCCCAGTCCGCGTGCCCGCGGAAGTCGTTTCGGAAATCGGGTAGCTGTAGGTCACAGGGGCCGAGGTGACATTCACGGTCACGGTGACCTGGTTGCCCCGCTGCGTGCCGTCGCTGACGACGTAATTGAATGTATCCGTGCCGATGAACTTGGGATCGGGCGTATACGTGAACGTCCCGTTGGAGTTGGCGTAGACAGCCCCGTTCGCCGGCAGGCTCGACAAAATCGCCTTTACCGTATCGCCATCCGCATCCGTATCGTTGGCCAGCACATTCACGGTCACCGACTTCCCGGCGGGCGTCGTGGCCGCATCATCCGCGCCCACGGGCGCATTCGCGCTCGGAGGGATGACGACCGGCGTATTGGAGAAGTTAAAGCGCGTGGAGAAATCCAGCGGCAGATCAAAAGCGTAGGTTGAGGAACTCGTATCGAACTGGCCCAGCTTGGGCGAGTAGGAGCTGACGCTGATCTTGTTCAGGTCCGGATAGAAGTGGAACAACTGCATCCACCCATCCCCGCCATTGGCCCGCCCTTCAAAATCGCTCACCGTCTCCAGCACCGGCAGGCCCGCCGCATCGGTTGAAGTCTGGTGTCGCACCGCGCCCGTGTGCCCGCTGAGAACCAGGAAGATCTGCGGGTTGGGACTGACCAGCTTCTGGAAAATCCCGTTGCCCGAATTTCCGGCCGGGTCCAGCGGCGAGGTCGTCCTCCCGCTGCTGTTCAGATACTCGTGCGTGGAGAGAATGATCGGGATGTTCGGATTGGCGTTGATCACGCCCTGCGCCCAGGCGATGCTCGCATCCGTCGCCTCCCACTCCATGCCCAGCACCATGTACTGCCGGTCCCCGGCCGAGATGATCTGGTAATGGTTCCGCTGGTCCAGCGATGAACCGACAAACCCGCTCACCGGGTTGCTCGCGTACATGCTGTCGCCGAATCGGCTGGTGAAGTTGGCCGAGCTGATGTGATGATCCAGATCGTCGAACTGGTTGTCGAAGTCATGGTTGCCGATGCTGACGGTGTAGGGGATGACGCCGTTCATGCGCGACAGCGCCCCCTGCGCCGCATCCGCCTGGAGCGTCGAGTACCCGCGCCGCAGCATATCTCCCTGATGCGCTAGAAACGCCACGTTAAAGGCCGGATCGCTGGCATGATCGGCCGCCCACTGCGTCTGGGCATTGAAAGTGGCCGGGAAACTCTCGACCGTGTACTGCGTATCCGACATCGCGACGACGGTGAAGTCGGCCGTGAGCAGGGTGCGGCTCTCGAGGCACTCGATCGCGCTCGTGCGGTTCGGCTTCCGATTCATAAAATCTCCAAGTTTGAGTTTGTTCCGCATGTTTCGTTGAGTTTCTTCCGCATGCCCCGTCGACCACAGCCGCAGGTTTTTACGCTTCGTTCGCCCCGACGCTGTACGGATCGGTCAGGACATTGCCGTACAGGTCGTGCGGCCCCATGTCGATCCCGAAGTTCGAGAACAAATTGAGTCCCCCCATCCGCAGAGCGGATGTGGATTGGAGCTTGTAGGCGTCCAGACTCGCCTCAATCAGGTCCGCGTTGTTGAGCGTACCCGCCGTGCCCGCCGCGTTAAGCAGCGGATCGACGTTCTTGCCGACAGTGACACCGTTCAGTTTCTCATATCCGGTGGCCGCGACGTAGGCCGAAAAACTGCTGTAGGTCTTGGCGAATACCTTAAGACTGAACGCGCCGCCGGTGGTCCAGTAGTCGTTGCCCTGGAGCGAAAGCGTTGGCTGCTTCCCACCGATTTCGGCGAGTTGGACTCCACTGGTCGTCTGGAAGATGTTGTTGCGGATCGAGACGCTGTTGACGGCGGTCTGGAACCGCAGGGCCTTGGGGGTGCCGCTTGGCGCGGGGGACAGGTAAATCGTGTTGTTGAAGACTGCGACGTTGTTGATCCCGTTATTGCCGTTGCCGTTCCAGAAATCCACGGCGCCGTAGCCGTTCTTGCGGCCGTCGTTCTGGCTGATGTTGTACCGTATCGTCAGGTTGTTGAGCGGCCGCGCCCCTGAGAACTGGTAGATACCGTAGCCGGCACCGGCGTTATCGTGCGAGTAGTTGTACTGCATGATGGAGTTCGTCACTCCTCCGTCGAAGTCGAACCCGCCGCCATCGGCGGTGCTGTTGGTCAGGTTATGATGTGACTCATTGTACTGGAGCGTCACATTGTCCGAGTCCCAGGCCCAGATACCGACCGGACCGCCCACATGGGTGTTCTGCGCCCCGTTGTAGGAAGCGACGTTTCGCTCCACGGTTGCATACTGAACATCCGACAGGAGGATGCCCGAACCCGAATGGTTCGGAGACCTTGCGTAGCCGCTGTTGTCGTGGATGAAGTTGTGTCCGATGTACACGTGGCTGTTCGCATAGCCGGTTGCCGTTGCGGAGAAGACGCCATGGGTTTCGATCCCATCGTGCTTGTTGCCGAACACATTCGACCCGGTGATCCGCACATCGTCAAAGCCGCTCTTGCCGTTACTCCCGCCGATGGTGATGCCGTCATTGCCGAACCCCGATACGCTCACCGAATCGATGTGAATATACGGCAGCTTGATGTTGCCGGGCAGGTTCGTCTCAAACCAGATGCCGTTGGACGATGCGGCAGGCTGGTTGGTCCCGATGAAGTTCAGGTTGGAGACGGAAATCCCCGATGCGTTGAGCGAATACAGCCCGTAACCGAGGCCCGAGTTGATGATGGCATTGCCCGTGCCATAGCTACCCAGCGAAACCGGGGACGCCGCCGTACCCGAGTCATTCGCGCCGAGCGTGAGCGTCCCATTGAAGGACTGGCCCCCGTTAAACAGAACCGTGTCGGCCGGCTCCAGGTCCAGTGAGTTTACCTTGCTAATCGTTGCGAATGCGGCGGCCGGGGAGAGTCCGTCATTGGCGTCGGAGCCCGACAGATCGACATAATACGTCGAAAGCAGGCGACGGTATTCAAGTGACTCAATGAACGGATGCACAACGCTCCCTAGTCGGATTGTGTTCTTTGCATGAGTCGGCGATGTGCCACCTCCGACTTCCTTGTTTCCAATTCCAACACGACACACAAGTAAATTCAAGCCAAATCGAACTCGGAAATAAAAAGAATTTCTCGCAGTCCAGTATAGCCGCTGATCCCTGAGCGCGCATCACTTCAGGAAGTTCGGAACAGCCAAGGGCTGGAGGCTGTCAACCCGCGCGCACCTGGTCCCAGCGCCTGAAACATAACCCGATCCATTTCGGATTCACCTGATGCGACTTGGAAAGTGCCGTCAAACGTGCGATCGATGCGCATCTATACGGACATGTATCCCTCAACTCCCGACCCACGAAGGAGCATCATGTCCACTCCCACTCCCAATCGTCGTCAGGTTCTCAAAGGTTCCCTCGCCGCCTCTGCCGCCTTGGCCGCGATGGCCATCCCCCGCTCCGTCCGCGCTGCCGGCAGCGACACCATCCGCATCGGCATGGTCGGCTGCGGCGGCCGCTGCTCGGGCGCGGCCCGCGATGCCATGGATGCCGATCCCGGCACAAAACTCGTCGCCATGACCGATCTATTCCCCGATCGCGTGCAGGCCAAGCTCGCCAGCCTCAAGACTCAGAAGCCCGCCCAGGTCGATGTCACCCCGGACCGCTGTTTCTCCGGCCTCGACGGCTACAAGCGGGTCATCGAGAACGTCGATGTCGTGCTCATTGCCTGCGCCGCCAAGTTCCACCCCATGTACACCAAGGCCGCCATCGAGGCCGGCAAGCATGTCTTCGTCGAGAAGCCCCACGGCATCGATCCCCTGGGCATCAAGGTCCTCCGCGAGGCGATTGCCACCTCCCGCCAGAAAAACCTCGGCATTCTCTCCGGCCTGCAAAGCCGCTTCCACGAATCGATCCAGGAAACCATGCAGCGCATCCACGATGGCCAGATCGGTGAGATCATCGCCATGGAAGAAAACTTCGTCCGCCCGCCCTACGGCAGCACCGTCCGCCCGCCCGCCCCGATGCGCGATCTGGAAATCCAGTACGGCAACCAGTATCGCTTCTCCTGGATGTGCGGCGACGATGTCACCCAGTCCCTCGTCCACAATGTCGACCGCGCCACCTGGGCCATGAAAGAACAAACGCCCGTCAAATGCCACGGATTCGGCGGCCGCTCCACCACCGGCCATCTCCTCGGCGATGTCTTCGATCATCACTCGGTCGTCTATCAATATGCCAATGGCGTCCGCCTCTACGCCCTCTGCCGCACCACGCCCGGCTGCTACAACGAGAACTCCAGCATCATCATGGGCTCCAAAGGCGCTGCCTACCCGCTCACCGGCACGATCACCGGCGACAAACCCTGGAAATACAGTGGTAAACAGGAAAGCCCCTACGTCGCCGAGCACCGCGCCTTCCTCGCCTCCATCCGCGCTGGCAAGCCGATCAACTGCGGCGATTACATGGCCCAGTCCACCATGGTCGTCATCATGGGCCAGCTCTCCTGCTACAGCGGCCAGGAAATCACCTGGGACCGCATCAACAAATCCACCTACTCGCTCGGCCCCAAACCCGAAGACTGCACCTGGGAAATGGAGCCGCCCACCAAGGCGGATGAGAAGGGCGAGTACCCCGTCTGCGCCACACCCGGCGTAACCCGCAATGTGTGATCTCACAGGGTCAGGAGCCGGCCACCAAAAACGCCTCATACGCTGATCATCGTCCCCCGGCTCCTGACCCTTTCCCGTTCCCGCGCGTAGCCGACCAACCAACCCAACAACCGGTGACCCATGAAATGCCCCGCACTCCTCGCCGCCCTCGCAATCCTCGCAGCGCCTCTGATCGTACTCTCCGCCGACAATCCCCCGCCCAATAAAACCACCGCCAAAATCCTCATCCTCACCGGCAACGAATACCCCGGGCACAAATGGAAGGAGACCTCCCCCTTCGTCGCCAAATTCCTCGCCGCCGATACGCGCCTCACAATCACCATCCAGGACAACATCGCTTTCCTGAACGACCCCAAGCTCTTCGAATACGATGCCATCTTTCTCAACTACATGAACTGGGAAAGCCCCGATCCCGGCGATGAAGCCCGCGCCAATCTCAAGAAATTCGTCGAGAGCGGCAAGGGCCTGGTGCTCATGCACTTCGCCTGCGGCGCGTTCCACGGCTGGGATGAATTCACCAACATCGCCGGCCGGGTCTGGAACGCCAAGACCCGCCAGCACGACCCGCGCGGC
>JBBRTW010000424.1:0-6424 GCA_038244055.1 Tepidisphaerales bacterium
GAGGGTGATGGAGTCGCCGGGCTTCATGGTGCGCGAAAGATCGCCCGCGATCCGGGGAACGGGCGGATGGTTGGCGTGGGCATAATCATTGACGCACCAATCCAGCCGGGCGCGGAAATCATTCTGGAGATGGGCGGCCCAGCGCAGCAGCGTGTTGTCGCGGTTGGTTTTGCCATCGAGGGTATCGCGCTGATTGGGGCAGAAGTAATTGCGATCGGGGATGGTTGCCGGCGCGCCGGGGATTTTGTCCTGCGGGCGCATCTTGCCGAATCGGCCGGACCAGCTTCCCCATTCGGGGTGATCCGGCTCGTTCAGGCCGTTGGGGATCAGGCGCATGAACATGGGCGAGTCGCCCTCTTTCTGCGGCAGGCCGGTGTAGTCGGGGTAGAGCGCGCCGAGAGGGCCGTGATCCTTCAGGACATCGCGCTGTAGATCGAATCCGCCGGCCGTTTTCGTCAGCGCGGAAAAGCGGTGATACCAGCGGCCGCCATCCATCTCCGGGCGAAGGGTATAGACCCAGATCGCGAAGGGCGGATCGAGCTTCCAGGTGTGATCGCCGAATTTGTCATCCGAGGAGAGGCGGAGCTTGTTCTTGAATTTCGCGTAACCCTCGGGGCCGCGCTCTTTCAATACTTTATCGAGGGCCCGCTTGAGACACGATTCGGCCGAGCCTTTGTCCGTGCCCCAGTTGCAGAACCAGAGAGGGCGGGGGTCGCCCTTGTCGATGGCGTTGACGATCAGATCGACGCCATCTTTCACATCATCGTAGCCGGCCACAGTCATCTTCCAGAGCGCATCTTTGGTGGGATAGCGGGGATCGTGCAGCTTGAGGTGGTCGTACACCTGGCCATAGGCATCGAGATCGCGGCGGACGATTCCCAGGCCATCGCGGACGGGGTTCTTGTTCTCGGGCTCGCGCGCCACCGGGCGATTGGCGATAATGCCTTCGATATCCCACTCGCCGGCGTAGAGCAGAAATCGAACGAGGGATTGCTCATCATCGGGATCGCCGCCGGCATCGGTTTCGATGATCAGGCGGAGGCGCGGGGGATCGGAGTGGGCGCGGGATGTGAATAGGCAGAGGGTGCAAAAGGCGATGCAGAGAAGGGTTGCGCGGAGCATGGGACGAGTTTACCGCGGGAGGGGCATAAAGGCAGGCCGAAAGCCTGCATCACAACATGACGGCTCATGTCGTCAGGCTTTAGCGCCTTCAATCGGCAACCCGGCCTCTTTCCAGCCGCGGAATCCGCCATCCATGGACCAGACATTGGTGTAGCCCATTTTCTGCAGCATGTCGGTGGCGATGGCCGAGCGGTAGCCGCCGCCGCAATAGAGGACGATCTCGGCGTTGGGGTCGGGGATGCGGGTTTCGATATCGCGCTCGATGATTCCTTTGCCGAGGTGCTCGGCCTTGGGGAGATGGCCGGCCGCCCATTCGCTTTCTTCGCGGACATCGACCAGATGAAAAACCTGCCCGGCATCGAGATTTTTCTTCACATCGGCGATGGTCAATTCGCGCACGCGCGAGCGGGCGTCTTCTGCGACTTTGAGGAAACGGGGAGTGTGTTTGGCCATGATGTTTGCCTTATGGATTATACGCCGGATGATACTCCCGCTTGGAAGCCGGTTTGAAGAAGAGTTGATACACGGCGAGGGGTTGGAGGTCTTTGATGGCAAGCTCTTTTCCATCGAGCATGGCTTTGCCGGCGCGGGAGTCGAGGGCGAATTGCTGGCCGGGGGTGAGGGGCTGCTCGAGGATGACGCGGTTGGCGCCCTGATCGTGGAGGTAAAGAGTGCCCGGTTCGGTGGCGGTGAAGACGAGCTGGTTTTTATTCTCATCGACCAGGCGCGATCCGCCGGGGATGCCGGCCGGGCCGGCGGACTCGGTGCAGCCGGAGAACTGGGTCAACATGGCGATCGCAAGAGCGGGAAGCAGCCACTGGCGCATCGAATCCTCCGTAACCTAATTGAGCTTGAACTTTCGAATGTCGCCATTCATACCATGGGCATTCCCGCGCGCGAACAGGGAGGGGCAAAAAAGAAATCCTCCCGCGCCGAAGCGCGCGGGAGGTTCAAAGGAGGATAGTAGCAGATCAATAGAAACTCGACTTGCAAAACGGGTCGAGTCTATCGCGCCGGCTCGCGCCGAATTTCCTCTTCGGTAACGCGATACTTCACGACGCGCTCTTTGCTCATAGGCTCGAAGAAGATGCGATAGTTGTGCCCATCTTCCATCGTCCGATCCGAAACCGTTCGGCCGCCGACGGCGATTTTGTCGGCGCGGGCATCGAGCTCGACGACCTCGCCTTTGTTGATATCGGCCTGGTAGAGGATCTTGTCATCGGTCTGGTCCGAGACATAGACCCGGCCAAATTCAGTCGGCCGGAAGACGATCGCGCCTTGGCCTTCGGTCATGAGCATGGCGCTGGAAGGCACCGCGTTGGGGCGCGTGACGCATCCGGAAAGAAGGCCGAAAACGCCCAACGCACATCCAACGGTAATCTGGCGAATCATAGTCATAGTCCACCTCGTGTTAGAGTCCGCTAGGCTCGATGCAATGGCGGTGCCATCTTTGTGAATCGGAATGGGTTTGCGGCAAAGTGTTGAAATAACCGGTCACAGCGGGCGTTAAAACGGCTGGCGGGCTCAACTATGCGAATGACCTCTTTTGGCACAGGTGCGACGATGTATCATGGCAGGCTGGCGGTTTTGGCGGTGACGATGGCGGCGGTGATATGGGTGACGGGGATGGCGGCTCGGGCGGCCGGGCCGGATTCAAATGCGCTCGGCGCTCAAACTCCCCGGGCAGGCGCGCCCGCGCGCGGGCCGCAAGTTCCGCCGGGCGTCGAAGCCCTGCGCGATGTGGCGTATGTTAAAGAAGGCCACAAGGCGCAGGTGTTGGACTTGTACATCCCCAAGACCGACAAGCCGCTTCCGCTGGTCGTCTGGGTGCATGGTGGGGCATGGCTCGGCGGATCGAAAAGTCAAAGCCCCGCGAATTTACTCCTCGGCAAAGGGTATGCGGTGGCGTCGATCGAATATCGAATGTCGCAGGTCGCCATTTTCCCGGCCCAGATTCACGACTGCAAGGCCGCGATTCGCTGGCTCCGCGCCACTGCGAAAGAGCATCACATCGATCCCGATCGCATCGGTGTCTGGGGATCATCGGCCGGCGGACATCTCGTGGCCCTGCTCGGGACCAGCGCGGGAGTGAAGGAGATGGATGGCGATCTCGGCGAGTACAAGGATGTTTCCACCAGCGTTCAATGCGTCGTCGATTTCTTTGGCCCGACCGATCTGGCGCAGATGAAACAGGGAACGCCCGGCCTGGTTGGCGCGATGGATCACGACTCGCCCAGAGCGCCGGAAGCGCTTCTGATTGGCGGGGCGGTCCCCGAGAATAAAGAAAAGGCGGCCAAGGCGAATCCGATCAACTATATCAGCAGGAACAATCCGCCTTTCCTGATCATGCACGGGGATAAGGACAGCACGGTGCCGATCAATCAATCCGAACTGCTGGTGGAGGCGCTGAAGAAGACCGGGGTGGATGCGACGTTTACGGTAGTCAAAGGGGCGGGGCATGGATTCAGAGGGCCGGCCGAGACCGCTGCTGCGGAAGCATTTTTCGATAAATGGTTGAAAAAGTAGCCTTAGAATGTGGTTCCCGATGTGGGTTGCCCTGTTTAGGCGGCTGTAAGTTCTTGTCAGAGCATGAGAAATGAATCCTAACGTGCGGGGGCACGGGTTGTCTTATGGTGGGACGGAAGTGTGGTGGGCGTGTACGCCCGCCCCACAAACAAAACCATTGGCCCCTATTTTGCCGATGGATGACTGGAAGACTTACAGGAGACCAAACATGACCAGGACAATTCGTAATTCGATGATCGCGCTGCTGGGCCTGACGATGGCCGGCGGGGCGATCGGGTGTTCGACCAACGCCGGCAACGGCGCTCTGATCGGCGGGGCGGCCGGCGCGGGCGTGGGCGCGATTATCGGCCACAACTCGCATAACCGAACCGCCTCCGGCGCGGTCATCGGCGGCGCGGTCGGCGCGGTCGGCGGCGCGGTGGTCGGCAATGAAATGGACAAGGAAGAAGCCCGGAAGGCGAGGGATGATCGTTATTACAACGACCGGCCGACGCGCGATGACCGGTATCGGGATTAATGGCCCGCAGAAGCGAGAAAATAGAAACGAGCAACGATCAGAAAATTTAGAAGTCGCCGGTGATATTCGTATCGCCGGCGATTTTTCTTGGGCGCGTTCAGGGTCGGGAGCCGGCCACCGGAAAGGCCGCAAATGCCGTCAATCGATCCCCGGCTCCCGACCTTTTTTCGTCGCTCCGTTGGCCGCGCGGCTTGGGAGGATTTCAGCAGAGCGGAATCAAATTTCAAATTTCGAATTTCGAATTTCGAATTTCGAATTTCGAATTTCAAGGCGTGAGATACCCTTTGGCCACCGAGTCTTCGATCAGAGCGAGGATATATTTCCACAATTCAGGCGAGCCCTGTTCGATATTGCCGCAGCGGGCGAGGACCTGTGTTCGGCTCACCTTGTGTTCCCGCCAGGCGCGGCCCTGGGTGTGGTAGTTGAGCAGAACCGGTTGCACGCGGTCGAGGGCGGAGGCGAATTTGGATTCGGAGGATTGGCGGGCTTCGAATTCTTCCCAGAGAGCGCGAAATTCATGGGCCTGGTCATCGGGGAGCAGCGCGAAGATGCGATCGGCGGCCTGCTTCTCGCGCGCTTCCTGGGTGGCGACGGCCGACGGGTCGTAGCAATAGGTGTCGCCGGCGTCGATTTCGACGATGTCGTGGATAAGCAGCATTTTGAGCGTGCGAAAAAAGTCCGGCCCTGCGGGAGCATATTCGGCCAGCACCATCGCGAAACAGGCCAGATGCCAGCAATGCTCGGCATCGCCCTCGCGGCGCGAGCCGTCGGCGATCAGGGATTGCCGCGTGATCTGCTTGAGCTTGTCGATCTCGAGGAGGAAGGCGAGTTGCTGCGAGAGGCGCCTGGGCATGGGGGGAGGATAAGGGATGGGCGGGGAATCGGATATCGCGGCGCGAAGGGATTCCAAACGCGCCCTCATTTCATCTTCTGTACTTCCGCCGACAAAAACATCCGGCCCATGCTCGATTGAAATTTATTATTGCAATTCATATTGCGGGCGCGTTAGCGTGATCGGGGGTCAAAGTTGTGGGGCGTCGCCTCGGGAGGCGGCGCTTGGAACGGGATGTTTCACTTCTGATCGAATCGGGAAAGCTGGTGGATCATGTCCAGGCCTTACCAGGCGTACGAGGGCAGCGATTTCATCGTGGATGGCGTGACCGAGGGGCAAACCGAGGGAGACATTGTCGCGCTGGGCGGCGGCGTGTACCAGATCAACTTCGGCTCGGAGTTCAGCTCGTGCCGGGTGTTCACGCTGCAAACGATCGACGACACGGCGGCCGAGCCGATAGAAGGGGTTCGCGTGACCCTGCTGGATGGCGGCAGCCTGTACAGCGTGGATCAAGAGGCCGGGGGATCGGCGACGGGGGAGATTGTGGATGATGATGTTGCCCCGCCGACGGATCTGGTCGCGACTGCGGTTTCAGGCTCGGAAATCGATCTGAATTTCATTGATACTGGACCCAATGCAACATCGATCCATGTGGAGCGCTCCGCGGACGGGGGGGCGAACTGGAGCGAAGTCGGTACAGCGAGCTTGGCTGAAGACGGGACGGGCGCTTTTGGGGATACGGGCCTAGACCCGGGAATGTACTCGTACCGGGTCCGCGCGGCCGGGGCGAATGGCAACTACAGCGAGTACAGCAATGTTGCCAGCGCAACGAGCAGTGTGGACGAACCCACAGGCCTGACCGCGAGTGAAGCCTCCAGCAGCGAGGTCGATCTGGAGTTCACCAACAATGCCGACAATCTCGACACGTTCGACATCGAGCGGTCGGATGATGGTGGGTCAAGCTGGAGCCAGATTGGCCAGGCCTCGGGTTCGATGGGACAAGTGACCTACCAGGACACGTCGATCACGTCGGCATCGGGAGATTACATCTATCGCGTCAGGGGTGAGTATTATGATGGAGACCTCGGTACAATGGTACATTCGTTGTATTCGAACATCGCAGGCTCGGCCGGTCCCATCGCCGAGCCAGGTCAATGGCTGGAAGCCACAGATGTGGAGATCGACACTAAAGCCGGTGGTACTTTCGGCACCACCAAAGTGGTTTGGCATGATAGGGTCATAGCGAGGGAGGCAACCACCTACAAAATCCAAGCTGTTAAGCCGCCACCTGGCGCCGGTGTGCCAGCCAACCCCTTTACCGCACCGGAAGCGCAACAGTTGCTCAACTTTAAAACAACATTTGTCAAGATCAACTTTGCTGGTGCCGGTCCAGCGGGCGCGCCGTGGGTCTATACAGTGACGATCGC
>JBBRTW010000425.1:0-6374 GCA_038244055.1 Tepidisphaerales bacterium
CATCAGCCACGAAGGCGCTGAGATCGAGCACCCCGATACCGAGCCGAACTGGGAGGCGTGTTTGACGATGACCGTGCTGCCGGAGAAAGCGCCGGATCAGGCCGAGATCGTCGAGGTGGAGTTTGAGGCCGGCAACCCAATCGCGGTCAATGGGAAGAAACTGGCGGCGCACGAGGTGATCATCGAGCTGAATAAAATCGGCGGCCGGCATGGCGTGGGGATCACCGTGCTGGCGGAGAACCGGCTGGTGGGGATGAAATCGCGCGGCGTTTACGAGACGCCAGGCGGGACGATTTTGTACGAGGCGCACAAGGCGCTGGAGCAGATCTGCATCGAGCGCGATACGCTGCATTTCAAGCAGCAGGTGGCGCTGCGGTACGCGGAACTGGTGTATTACGGGCAGTGGTTCCACCCGCTGCGGGAGGCGCTGCAGACTTTCATCGATCATACCAACGCAACCGTGAGCGGGACGGCGAAGGTGCGGCTGTTCAAGGGGCGGGCGATGCATGTCGGGGCGAAGAGCCCGCACACGCTCTACGACCCGCAACTGGCGAGCTTCAGCATGGAAGGGTACGACGTGACCGCGGCGCGCGGGTTTATCGATTTGTTCGGGCTGCCGATGAAGGTGGCGCAGCAGGCGAAGAGGGGGTGAGGGCAGAAGTTAGAAGCGAGAAGCGAGAAGTGAGAGTGCTCTGCTGAAATCCACACGTCAGGGTAAGGAGCCGGCCACCGAGAATGCCTCATACGCTGATAATCGTCCCCCGGCTCCTGACCCTTTCGGCTAATCAGCGGATGATTTCAGCAGGGCAAAGTGAGAAGTGAGAAGATGATAAGAGGGAGGTTGCGAGGCGTGCTTATGAAGCTGTCCAGGATGTGTGGATCATCCTGATGGTTCGATCGATTTCGCGGTGCGGCACTGGTCCGCACGAGAGCCTCCCATCAATCCTCTTTGTGCGCTCGGGTCATCGACTCCGCCCAGATTTTCGTCTCTCCCCGTAGCGGGGGCACCGCTTCCTTCTCATAATCCAAATCCAGATCATACGACCCCCGCTCGATCGCTTTTCGCAGTGCTTCCTGTAAATCCAGCGGCGCATCCGGGTCGGGTGAGCGAAGCGGAATGCCGATCACCGGCAGCTTCTGCCGCAACGTGATCGGCCACGCCACCCCTTCGCGCGGCATGCCCCCGCGCGAAATGTAGACCAGATATTCAGTCTCCGGCACGCCCGCCAGATTCGCCGTTCGCAGGCCGTCGCGCAGCAGGTCGATCTCCACGTCCATGCCGGGAAACATTGTGGGCATCGAACATTCTCCGCCGTACAGAAATCATCGAATACCGAACGTCACACCGCCCATCATGGCTGAAACTGGCCGTTTGAAGGTGTCCCAAGACACCCAATCTGATAGATTATCGCGTATGAAGGATGTCACCGCCACCTTGAACATTCCTCCCGACTGGCTCGAGGAATTCGAAGCCGCGGCGCGACGGCCATTGGAACTTCGAATGCGCTACGCCTTTATCAGCACCTATAAGCCGGTGATGGATGATGAACCCTTCCGCGCATTTGACACGATGGAAGAGTATCGCCAATGGTGCGAGAAATCGCTGCCGGATTGGTTGGGATATGGGCGCGTTTGACTATCGGCAGGCTCAGGAAGTGCGCGATGCGTTCGCCCGACACGGCGTGCGCTATTTGTTCATTGGCAAATCCGGGGCGATCCTGCTTGGCTTTCCGGATACGCTTGCAGTCGTTCGCGGTATATTGGAAGGCGCGTACCGACTCGCCTGCATGAAACTGGGACAGGCCGCAAGCGAAATCGCCCTAATCCCTATCTTTCGCCACATTCAAATCCGCGCTCGATGACGGCGGCGGTGTGGCGGTGGACGGGGCGGTCGATGGGGCGGGCAGGGCGGCCTGCTTTTGCAGGATATGTCGCACCAGTTCCAGCCGCGTGATCACCGCGTCCATGTCGGCAGGGCGTTTCTGCTGTCTCGTGGCGATGCAGTCCATCACCAGGTTCGACAATGCCTGCGGCACCTTGGGATTCAGTTCCAGCGGCGTCTGAAATCGGCTGTCCACGAGAAAGCTGTGCTCACCCTGTTTGTTGACCGTATACAGCGTCGGAATGTTCTTGCCCGTCAGCGCCCAGTACAGCGTCGCGCCGAGGTTGAAGACATCGGTCTGCACGCTGATCGGTTTGCGGTTGACCTGCTCGGGGGCGATGTAGTCGGGGGTTCCCTGAATACGTTCTTTGACGGTGCCGATCTTGCAGCTCTGGCCGAAGTCGATGACCGTGACATGCCCCTGGTCGTTGCGGAGGATGTTGTTGGGTTTGATGTCGCAGTGGGCCCAGCCCATCTGGTGCATCGCCTTGAGGCCCTGGGCGGCCTGAACGAACGTGTCGACGATGTCCATCATCTCTTTGGGCGGCCGCACTTCGAGCGGCTTGCCATCGACGAGCTGCATGACCAGAAACGCCTCGCTGACTTTCACCAGCATGGTCTTGACGAGCTTTAATTCGAAGGTCTTGCGGAGGTTGGGATGATTGAAGTTCTTGCTGATCTCGAACTCGGTCTGCATCTGCTCGACGAAGCGGATGTCCTTCTGATCGGCGCGGACGACGTGCTTCAATGCGAAGACCTTGCGGGTGGCGGGGTCGCTCACCGCGTAAATCACGCTGCGAGCACCCTCTCCCAACCGCTCCAGGACATCATATTGGAGTAACTTCTGAGCCATTGAAGATCGACTTTCCAGCCTCGGACCACATCGTCCGCGCCCCGATCTTAAAGTAGGCCAAACAGTCGAGAATAGCAAGCCAAAGGCGGGACGTTGATGGAACGGGAATGTGGGTTCAGGGTTTAGGGTTCAGGGTTCAGGGATGGGAAGATTGCGGAGTGAATTTTCCCTGTTATTTTTCTGAACACTGAACCCTGAACCCTTTTCCCCCCATCTTACCGAAGCAGTTGCCCGCGGAACGCGCTAATGGGGAAATACCGGCCGACGCCGGCGGGGGAGCCGGGGAAGTCGTAGAGCCAGACTTGCTGGCCGGAGATGTGCAGGCGCTCCTGGAGAGTCTGGACTAGCTGCTCGGCGCGGCGGAGTTGGGAGGCCGTCGGCGCGCCGCGGTCGAAGTCGCCTACGAGGCTGATGGAAATGCAGGTCGGTTCGACGCTGGCCTGCCCGGAGGCGGGATGGGCGGGCTGCTGCTGATCCCAGAGGGACGTGAACTGGATCTCGCCATCGATTGCGCCGTCGCCGTTGCCGATGACGAAATGATCGCCCCCCATGCCGGCCTGGGCGAGAGCCTCGGTGTTGCCGTTGGCGGTGCGGGTGTGGTGAATGAAGATGGCGTTCCAGCGGTTGGAGGGCGTGGACACGCGGGTGTTGAAGATGGCCAGCAGCGATCGGCCGGCCTCGTTGGAGACCAGCGAGCTGGCCGCGTCGGCCGTCAGGGGGGTGCCCTGCATGGCGCGGAGGAGAACGGTGGTCAGCCCGAGGACCCCAACGAGTGATCCAAAGACGACAAAACCGCGCCGCGCTGGAGTTTTGGCCTGTTTTTTCACGATTTCGCCCACAGATGAAAGGTCCGGGGGAGATTGGCCGCTCACGTCCGATAAGATCGGCCACCCCATCTCCCAAAACTCTCATCGGGATTCGGCGCAAGCACTCTTTAATCTAAAGTGATGTTGCTATGGCCGGCCGGCAACATTCATTGTGAAGGTTGCGAAGAAGCGAACAAAATCGCCGGAAATACGAAGGCAAAGGATCGATTTGACGATCCCAAAAATGCGCCGCGAATTTTGGTTGAAAAGATTATTGACCGGCCGCGCGAAGTTCTTCGCGGGTGACATCGTGGTAGGCGCCGCCGGTGTCTTTGGCGACTTTCTTGAGCACCTCGC
Organism: Tepidisphaerales bacterium; assembly: GCA_038244055.1. Taxonomy (GTDB): domain Bacteria; phylum Planctomycetota; class Phycisphaerae; order Tepidisphaerales; family Tepidisphaeraceae; genus DASPKW01. Next base: position 3,899 of record JBBRTW010000425.1, read on the forward strand.
CGAGTTCGGGCTGGGCGAGTGAGAAGGCGTGGATTTTGGTCTTATCCTTCCCGCGCATCTTCATAATGTTGGGGTGGAAGCCATCATCGAGGAAGGATTTGACGGGAACGAGCATGATGACATCGGCCTTGGATTTGAAGGCTTTATCGAGCGCGGGGGAGACGACGGTCTGGGTGCCGGTCTGCACGTCGTTCTCCATCCACTTGGCGCAGTCGGAAATATTCTTGGTGTCGGCGGTGCCCGGGCCGTTGTTGGGGAAGAACTGGGGCGGCGGCTGGGGTGTGTCTTTGGCGGCCCAGAGGATCACCTGGAATTTCCGGGACGTGCCGAGCGATTCGAGGGATTTGACGACGGCGGCGCGCATCTGGTCGAACTTGCCTTCGGATTTGGCCGCGCCGCCGCAGTCGATGATGTAGACGATGGTTTTTTCGCTGATGGACTGGCCGAGGAAATTGGGCGTCTTCTTGAAGGTGAGCGGGCCGCCGCTGGTTTTGGGGGTGTCGGGTGTGGAGATGCCGCCGGTGAAGGGCGCGCCGGGGTTGGTGGATGCGCTGCCGCCCGCGCCGGCAGTGGGGCCATTGTCGGCCGGTTTATTGTCGCGCGTGGCGAGGAAAATGATGACGGCGATCAGAATGGCGACAACCCCGCCGGCAATGCCCAGGATCAGGCCCATCTTTCGCGCGGGCGGAATTTCCATAGCGCCTCGGCCGCCGGGCGCGCCTTTTTTCAAGCGGGAACTGGCCAGTCCGGAACTGGCGACGACACTGGCGATGTCTTCGAGGCCCGTGCCGCTGCCCGCGCTGCCACCGCCGCCATCGCCGACGGTGACGGACTTTTTCTGGTAGAGCGTTTTCTGCGACTTAGCGCCGACCGCCTGGGCAACCACGCCGCTGCCATTGCCGTTTTGATCTTTGAGATGCTTGGGAACGGTCTGGATGGTTCCGCAATGCACGCAACGGCAGACTCCGCCGGCGAATGCTTCGTCGATCGTGAGAAGCTGCTTGCAGTTGGTGCAGTTGATCTGAATCATGCCTGAAAGGTCCGATGCATAGGCGTTCGAAGTGGGCTGCCTAATATCTCATAACCGAGGCTCGAACGGCAATGCAAATCTGTTATTCGGTTGCGGCACATTGTCAACGGGCGGGTGAAGGCCGGATGCAGGCGGGGAAGTCTGCATCGAAAAAACGACATGCAGGCGGGGACGCCCGCACCATCATTATCAATCACCATCCACATCACGGCATCCACAGGTAATAAAACCCTGACGGAATCTGATCCCGCAAACCGGGGATCGACAGTTGTAGTACGTTGGATTGAGGGGTCGGGGTCGAATCCTGGGCGTAAATGGACCCGCTGTATCCGTAAGGCCGACGGTAAATGATGACTTTGGCATCGGGGGTTTTCGCAAGGGACTTGGCTTCATCGATGGCATCGTTCAGCAGGCCGGTGCGATCGACCAGCCCGATCTCGGCCGCGCGGGTGCCACTGAAGACCCTCCCATCGGTGGCGGTTTTGACAATCTGGGGGTCCTTGAGCGGCCGATGGCTGGTGACCACCCCGACGAAGCGCCCGTAGTATTCATCGACCATTCCCTGCATAACTTTGCGGGCTTCGGGGTCGAGATCCTTGAAAGGCGAGCCCATGTCTTTGAGCGGGCCGGATTTGATGGCCTCGGATTTAGCGCCGAGCTTGGCCAGCGTGCCTTCGATGGTGAAGGTATTGAAGATCACGCCGATGGAACCGACCACGGAAGTGGGGTGGGCGATGATTTTATCGGCCCCGCAGGAAACGTAGTAAGCGCCGGAGGCCGCGACATCCTGGAGCGAGGCGACCACCGGCTTGCCGGTCTCCTTTTTGAAGCGGAGAACGGTTTCGTACATGATGTCGGAGGCCGTGACCGTGCCGCCCGGGGAATTGACGCGCAGGACGACGGCTTTGACAGAGGCGTCCGTGGCGGCCGCCTCCATTTCCTGGGTGAAACGGCTGAGGCTGTTCTCCGTCGGCTGGAGCAGGCCGCCCGAGCGCATGTTGGTGAGCATGCCTTCGACTTCAATGATCGCGATTTTCCCCGAACCCCACCCTTTACCCTCGGCCACCGTATGTTCTTCAAGCGTGCCGGTGTTCTGCACGGGTGTGACCAGGAAGCTGGGAAATCCACATCCGGCACAGGTGAATAAAAGGATGCCGGCGAGGGAAGCGAACAGACGATTCATTCGAGACTCCGAAGAAGGTTTACCACGAAGGACACGAAGGGCACTAAGAAGAGAAGAGAAAAAAGAGGCGGATAGAGGGTTGAAATTGAAGAACCGTTCGATCCTCTATCCTCAATTTTTCCTCTTTCTTTTTCGTGCTTTTCGTGTCTTTCGTGGTTCAATTGGATGGTTCGATGGTTCTGGATGATAGCGTATGCCCTGTCATGTGAGCAAAAGTGAATTCGAGGCGTTGGTCGAGAAGGCGATCGCCGAATTGCCCGAGC
>JBBRTW010000426.1:0-6357 GCA_038244055.1 Tepidisphaerales bacterium
GCTGATCGCGCTATACGAGCAGACGCTGGCGACTTACAAAGCCGATCCGGCCAAGGCGGCGGCGATGGCGACCAAACCGCTTGGGGCGCTGCCGGCGGGGATGGACCAGGCCGAGGCGGCGGCTTGGACGGTGGTGGGGAATGTGGTGTTGAATTTGGATGAGACGCTGGCGAAGAGGTGAGCGGTGGTGGCGCTTGCGGCGAGTTGAAGCCCATTGGTGTTCGATCGAAATGCAATCGCCAAGGCGCAGAGGCGCAAAGGTACAAAGAAGAAAGAAGAATCTGTTGTTTTAAGATGGTGATGATTATGAATTTGAGGCACGCGGATCTTTCTCTTCTCTGCGTCTTTGTGTCTTTGCGGCCTTTGCGATTGTCTTTCTTTCGCGGTCAGAAACGCTGAATCACAGGTGATGGCATGAATGCTTCGTATTTGCATAACGCGCGTCTGGGGCATACCACCCGCCGCCACTTCCTCCGCGACTGCACCAGCGGAATCGGTGCCCTCGCGCTTTCGCAGCTTCTTGACTCCTCCGCCGGCGCTGCGCCCAATGCGCATTTGGAGGCCGCCAATGGCCAGTATCCGCTCAACCCGCTATCGCCCCGCCAGCCGCCAGCCTTTGCCAAGGCCAAGCGGGTCATCTTTCTGCATCTCTCCGGCGGGCCGCCCCATCTGGATCTTTTCGATTACAAATCGGAGTTGCAGAAGCACGCGGGTGAGCCCTGCCCGGATTCGATGATCAAAGGCAAGCGCTTCGCCTTCACCAGCGGGGTGCCCAAGCTGCTGGGGACGTTTCAGAAATTCGCCAAACACGGCCAATGCGGGATGGAATTGTCGGAGGCGATTCCGCAGATCGCTTCGGTGGCCGATGAGATCACTTTGATCAAGTCGATGTACTCCGATCAGTTCAATCATGCCCCGGCGGAGATGCTTTTGTATACCGGCTCGGCGCGGGCGGGGCGGCCGAGTTTTGGGTCGTGGGTGACTTACGGGCTGGGGAGCGAATCGAGCGATTTGCCGGGATTTATCGTGCTGGTTTCGGGCGGGACTCTGCCGTCGGCCGGAAAGGCGGCGTGGGGGAATGGGTTTTTGCCGGGGGTTTTCCAGGGCGTGCAGTGCCGCAGCGGGGGCGATCCGGTGTTGTACGTGAGCGACCCCGAGGGGATGGATCGATCGATCCGCCGCACGAGTCTCGATGCGCTGCGCGATCTGAATCAGATGCAGGAGCGCGAGCTGGGCAATGCCGAGACGATCACGCGGATTGCGCAGTATGAGATGGCCTTCCGCATGCAGACGGCCGTGCCGGAGGTGATGGATATTTCGAAGGAGGATGCGCGGACGGTGGAGATGTATGGGGCGCAGCCGGGGGCGAGTTCATTCGCGAACAACTGCCTGCTCGCCCGCCGGCTGGTGGAGAAGGGCGTGCGCTACGTGCAGCTCTTCGACTGGGGCTGGGATTTCCACGGCACCAATCCCAAGGAGGATATCCGCGAGAATTTGCGCGAGCGCTGCAAGAAGATGGATGTGCCGGTGGCGGCGCTGATCAAGGATCTCAAGGCGCGGGGGATGCTCGATGATACGCTGGTGGTGTGGGGGACGGAGTTCGGGCGAACGCCCTTCCGCGAGGGGCGGACGGCGGGTGGGAATGTGATCGGCCGGGATCATCACCCGCATTGTTACTGCGTGTTCATGGCCGGCGCGGGCTGCAAGCCGGGGCTGACGTATGGGGCGAGCGATGAGATGGGCTTTTCGGTGGTCGAGAATCCGGTGCATGTCCACGATCTACAGGCGACGATCCTGCATCAACTGGGTTTCGATCACGAGAAGCTGACGTACCGGTTTCAGGGGCGGGATTACCGGTTGACGGATGTGCATGGGAAGGTGGTCAAGGAAGTGCTGGCGTGAGGCGGGGTTAGGGGTTGGGGGTTGAGGGTTGAGGGTTCAGTAAAGACAGGCATGGATAGAGCCATTGGATGGGTGGCATGGGTAAGACTCTCAGGTCTTACCCGTGGGCGCGGTAGCAGCGGGGCGTCCCCTTGCAAAGCTCAAGACACGGGTAAGGCCTGATCGCCTTACCCATGCCACCCAATTCATGCTTGGAAGCATATCCGCCGCGTTGTGAATTCACTGTGCGGGGTTTGGGACCCTGGATGGGCCGATTCGGCGAGTGAGCGTGACCGGTGGCAGGCTCCCGACCCTGAAGGCGAAACGATAAAATGAGTAGATTGAACTCGGCTGCCGTGATAAAATGACAGTAGAGGTGATTGATGAAGACAATCCGCACTATTTTTCGAGACGGTGCTTTCAGACCGCTCGATCCCATCGATCTCCCCGAAAACACCCGCCTCACGGTCGCGCTGCTTGACAGTGATGACCTGTCCGCCGATGCCATCGCCGAACTCGCGGGAAAGGATCAATCCTTCGACTTCCTGAACGATCCGGGCGAAGACATCTACAATGAATCCGACGGCGAGGCCGTTTAGCGATGGCCAAGCGCCCCCAACCGCGGGCCAAGCGGATTCAGATAGCCGTAGGCTGGATCGCGGACGTAAACGGTGGGTGGATTTCAGCAGAACAGAGAAAAAGGGCAGCCGGTTCGACTCAGGAGCGCGAAAGGGTCGGGAGCCTGGATCGGCCGATTCGGCGAGTGACCGTCGCGGGTGGTAGGCTCCCGACCCTGGAGGTATCGCATCCGGCGGCAAGAAGCGGGCGGATTGATCTGAAACTTTCCCCACCCCCCATCGTCCAATCCCACTAGCGGCGAGGGCTACCCTCGATTCGCGCGGCCGGCGCATGGGTCTTGCGCCGGCTGGTTTGGGTGTTTGGCTTGAGTGTCATGCTTGAGTGTCATGCTTGGGTGTCAGGCGAACGGTGGGCGGTGCCCACGACTTGCAGGTTCAGTTACGAGGATTGCCATGAAACGCAGCACGGTTGCCGGGATGGGTGTTATTCTATTGTCACTGGCCGTCGGGATGGTGGCGGCGCAGATTGCGGCCGCGCCGGACCGGGCGGTGGTCAAGAAGGCGATGACCGCGGGGAACTGGCGGGATGCTTACGAGGGGTTCTCGAAGCTGGTCCTCGATCCGCAGGATGATCCGAAGCAGGTGGGGGCGGATTTGACCAATGCGCTGCAATGCCTGCAACGCCTGGGGCGGAACAATGAAGGCGATGAGCTGCGCGAGAAGGTGATCGCGGTTCATGCGAAGAACTGGCGGCTTTTGCAGGCGGCGGCGGAGACGTTCCTGAACGATGAGCATTACGGGTTTGTGGTGGCCGGGAAATTCGAGCGCGGGGGGCATCGCGGCGGGGGCAAGCAGGTGAACTCGATGGAGCGGGATCGCATCCGCTCGATGCAGCTCATGGTGCAGGCGATGGGGGCGGTGGCGACGGAGGCGGATAAGAAGGCGGTGGCGACCTATTTCCTGCGTTTCTCGGACATGACGATGAGCGGCGTGGATGGGCAACAGGCGTTCCGGCTGCAGGAGCTTTCCGATCTGACCGCCCTGCCGGATTACGAAGAGGGGTACTTCAACCGCTACAGCCGGGGTTATGCGCGGGGCGGAGCGCCGGTGGATGATGCGGGCAAGCCGATTTTTTATTCGCTGCCCAAGACATGGGAAACCGCGAAAAACGATGGCGAGCGCTGGCGCTTCCTGCTGCTGCAGGCGATGGAGTACGACCCGGCCCGCACGGCCGAGGCGCGGACGCGTTTCGCGAATTTCATGGATCAGCAGTTCGCGCCGCGGACGATGGCGCAGTTTGGCTATGGCCGGATGTTCGGGCGACAGGCCGATGATTCGAAGAAGGACGAATCGGGGCCATACGCGGTTTCGACGTTGAAAGAAAATGAAACGATCGCGCGGCTGGCGACCGGGATCAAGCGCTTCGAATTGCCCGATGAGTTCAACTACATCAAGCTCTACGAGCAGATCGCGGCCGATGACAAAGCCCAGTGGGGCCTGCACGCCTTGCAGGAACTGGGCCGGGAATTCGAGGATCGCCAGCAATATGACACCTCGGCCGGCTGGTGGAAGAAGGCGGTGGCGCTGGCGACCGAGCAGCGCGACAAGCAGGGCGCGAACACGCCGCAATGGCGCAGCGCCAACAACGCGGTGACGCAGGCGCAGGGGCGCGTGGATCAGATTCTGAACAACTGGGGCATTTTCGAGCCGATCGGCACGCAGGCGGCCGGGAAAGAGGCGGTTTTCGATTTCCGCTTCCGCAACGGGAATAAAGTCGCGTTCGAGGCTTATGAGATCGACTACCGCATGCTGCTCGCGGATGTGCAGGCGTACTTGAAGTCGAATCCCCCGCAACTCGCGTGGGAGAAGATCGCCATCGACAACATCGGGTATCAGCTCGTCGAGGGAAAGGCCGCCAAGTACCTGGGCAAGCAGGTGGCGGCCTGGAACAAGGACCTCGAGCCGCGCGAGAAGCATTTCGATCGGCGGATCACGGTGACCACGCCACTCAAGAAGTCGGGCGCTTACTTCGTCAAGGCGAAGATGGACAACGGCAATCTCAGCCACATGGTCGTTTGGCTGACCGATTCGATCCTGGTGAAGAAGGCGATCGAAGGCGGCTCGTATTACTACATGGCCGATGCGACGACCGGCGAGCCGGTGGGCAAGGCAACGGTTGATTTCTTCGGCTACGAGCAGCGGCACATCAAGGATCGGCAGTTCCAGATCTTCACGGACCAATTCGCCGAGAAGACGGATGTCGATGGGCAGGTCATCGTCAAGAACAAGGACCCCAACCAGCGCATGAGCTGGCTCATCACGGCCACCGATGACACCGGCCGGCTGGCGACTCTGGGCTTCTCGCAAATCTGGCAGCCGCGCTATCCGGATTACGATGAGTTCTACAATCAGATTCGCATTTTCGGGATCACCGATCGGCCGGTGTATCGGCCGGGCAATACGGTGAAATTCAAGTCGTGGATCGCCAAAAGCCAGTACGATCAGCAGGGGAAGAGCCCGTTTGCCGGGCAGTCGTTCGTGGTGAACATCCACAACCCCAAGGGGGACAAGATTTACGAGAAGGGTTACACGCTGGATGAATACGGCGGCTGCGATGGCGAGATCGCCCTGCCGAAGGATACGACGCTGGGGCAATATCAGATCGCCTGCTTCTTCAACGGCAATCAGCAGGGAGGCTACGGCTTCCGCGTTGAGGAGTATAAGAAGCCGGAGTTTGAGGTGAAGGTGGATGCCCCGGCCGAGCCGGTGGCGCTGGGCGACAAGATCAGCGCGACCATCACCGCCAAGTATTATTTCGGCGCGCCGGTGACGGATGCGAAGGTCAAGTACAAGATCACGCGGACGACCCATCAGGTGGATTGGTTCCCGATCGGCCGGTGGGATTGGATGTATGGGCCGGGCTACTGGTGGTTCGCCTGCGATTACAACTGGTATCCGGGCTTTGGCGACTGGGGCTGCAAGCGGCCCTATCCGATCTGGATCAATCGGCCCTTCGCGCAGCCGGAAATCGTAATGGAGCGCGAGGTGCCGGTGGGCAAGGATGGCACTGTGAAGGTGGAGATCGATACCGCCATCGCCAAAGCGGTGCATGGCGATCTGGATCATCAGTATTCGATCAGCGCGGAAGTGACGGACCAGTCCCGGCGGACGATCGTCGGCACCGGTTCGGTAATCGCGGCGCGCAAGCCGTTCAAGGTGTATGCCTGGGTGCATCGCGGGTATTACCGCGCGGGCGATGTCGTCGAGGCCTCGTTCAAGGCGCAGACGCCCGATTCCAAGCCCGTGCAGGGCAAGGGCGTGTTGAAGCTTTTGAAGGTGACTTACGACGACAAGATGAAACCGGTTGAAACCGAAGTCCAGAAGTGGGATCTGGATACCGATGCCCAGGGCGAATCCCGGCTGCAACTCAAGGCCGCGGCCACCGGGCAATATCGCCTGGCGTACACGGTGACCGATGCGAAGAACCACGCGATCGAGGGCGGCTATGTCGTCACGGTTCGCGGCGACAAGTTCGACGGCAAGGAATTCCGCTTCAACGATCTCGAGCTGGTCACCGATCAGCGCGAGTACAAGGATGGTGGGAAAGTCGCGCTGATGGTCAACGCCAACCACGCCGATGCGGTGGTGGCGCTGTTCATCCGCCCGGCCAACGGCGTCTACCTGCCGCCCAAGATCATTCGCCTCAAGGGCAAGAGCACGGAAGAGGCGATCGAGATTTCCAAGAAGGACATGCCCAACATCTTCGTCGAGGCCCTGACGATCTCTGATGGCAAGGTTTATTCCGAAACCAAGGAAATCGTCGTTCCGCCGGAGAGCCGGATTCTGAAGGTCGAGACGGTGGTGCAGAAGAAGGATTACAAGCCGGGCGAGAAGGTGA
>JBBRTW010000427.1:0-6323 GCA_038244055.1 Tepidisphaerales bacterium
ACGATGAGACGATGGGACGGGAGGGTATAGGGTATAGGGGTATAGGGTATAGGCCGGTGCCATGCTTAGACCCGCCGCCGGTGGGTTGCCTGCGCGGCAAGACGATCTTCGGCGGGGATAAGCATGCGTGTATGCGGCCCTGCTCTGGTGCCATGCTTAGACCCGCCGCCGGTGGGTTGCCTGCGCGGAAGGACGATCTTCGGCGGGGATAAGCATGCGTGTGTGCAGCGCCACTCGCGTTCGGCGTTGTTCGTGTTCCGCGCTGACAGGGCAACCCTCTGCACTCCGGCCTTCCCTTCTTCTCTGCTATACTTCAATCATGGGAAGCCCGCCGACCGAGCCCAATGCCGATGCGAACGCGGAGGGCGATCTCCCCGCCCGCCCGGCCGAGCGCGACGTGGGCTTGCCATCGATATACACGATGGCCGCCATTCGCATCACCCGCTCCCCCTCCGCCAGCGGCTGAAAAACCAGCCCGGCGATCACCGGCGGATTTTCCGAAGACTTCCCCAGCCGATGATGCTCGCGAATCTGGTCGATCGCCCATTGCGTGCTGCCGGTGACGGGCCGGGTCGTTGCAGCCATCGTCGCCGCCGCTCGACCCGTCGTGGCGAGACTGCGCGTTGTTGGCTGAGTGGAGCCCGGCTGAGGCGTCGGAGCAGCCGGCACAATCGCATTGGCCGTCGTCGGCGCGGAAGTGGGGAGCGTGATGGGACGAGTTGCCGGGCGGGTTCCCGCCAGCCGTGAGACGAGCTTGGCCGGCCGCCACGGCTCGGCCGCTTCCAGCGCCTTGAGCGCATCGGGGTCGCCGGTATGCCCGAGCGACGTCAGGGCGAGATAGCGCTGCGATTCGGTTTCATCGGGATTGAGAGCGATCTTCAGGCGCTCATCCTGCGTTCTGCCGTTCATCCGAATCAACTCGGTATCGATCAGCAACACATTAAGCGCCGGGTTGGCCGGGTATTTTGGCTTAAGGGCGAGCAGGCGTGCGCGAAACTTGAGATCGGAAATGCCGGCAAGCTGGCGATGAAACGAACGATTGTCCTCCCGCCCCGCCTGCACCGAATCCAGGTAGGCCGCATACCCGCGGACAAAGATTTTCGCCGCCTCTTCATCCCCCGCCAGGGCCAGCACCGCCGACGCCGCCGCCTGGCCGGGATTATCGGCATGGCGTTCGATGTTAAATTCTTCACCCAGAACCTGCCGGCAAAAGGCGACATTGGCCGGGTCGAGCCGAATCGCCGCCGCCGCCAGATAAGACCGGGCGTCCCCGTTGGCGGTGGGCGAATCGTAGGCCGATAGAATCAGCGGCGCAGCCTCGCGGTAGCGAAGATTGTCGGCCGCGTAAGTCGCCGCCCGCAGACGCGGCGAGCCAAACCCAATCGCCTGCCCATCCTGCTCCACGGCCAGCCAGTAGTTGATGATGGGGATAATGCGCGGGTCGCCCGCTTCCGACATCCTGCGAATGATCGTGGTTTCCTCCACATCGTATGGAATCGGAAGCGAAGCCGCGGTTGAGCGCGTCGTCGCGGGACCCGTCGCGGCCTGTCGTACACCCGGTTCGGCCGCCGGCGGAATTGCATCCGCCGCGATGAGAATGCCGGCCATGAGAACCAGCCCCGCGCCAGTGATTCGAGTTAGAGCGCCGCCGAGTGAAATGCCCGCTTTGTTCATTGCGGGAATGTACCAGTTTCAACCAATAGCGGGGAGATATTCGAATTCTTCACCCCGGCGGGTGCGATTACCGATCGGACTTGCCTTGCGATCTTGATCCCGATAGCCAGCTACTTTCTCCCTCCAGTGCCGATCGAGTATCGTGTTTGCGACTTCCGGGCCAGCGCGCGATAATGTGATTCATGGCCGATCCCTCCGTCACGCCAACTTCAACCGCGCTCTGGAAGGCCAATACCGGGGTGTCCACCGCTCAAATCGATGGGTTCTGTCGTCGCTGGGGATTGCTCGAGTTGTCGTTGTTCGGCTCCGTGATGCGCCCGGACTTCAGTTCCACGAGCGATGTCGACGTCATGATCAAGTTGGACCCGGAAAGGGACTACGGCCCGTGGGATTGGCTGGAAATGATCGACCAGCTTCAGGCTTTGTTTGGCCGCAAGGTTGACCTGACTGCCCAGCGCATTCTCGAAAACGCATTCCGGCGTCAGACCATTCTCAGGGATTTGCAACTTGTCATTCCGGCTGCCGAGTCAGTGATCGATGAAAGCGGCATCACGGCAAGCGGGAGCTTTAAGGACTTCAGATGACCGTCACCTTTTCACCGAGCGTTGAAGAATACACCGAGGCATACCATCTGCTTCGGCAGCGTAGCGGGAGTCTGCGTCGAGTTCTTCATGTAGCGTATGGGCTCATTTTTTTATGGGCCTTGATCCTCCTCGCGTGGACTCTTTTTTTGAACCCTCGCACCTTCAGCACTAACCTGCTCGTTGGCAGCACAACAATGGTGACATTCGGTGGATTTGCGATTGTCGGTTGGACACAGCCGAACATCAAAGGCCTCTGGCGGCAAAGTCCACAATCGTTTGGCAACCAAGCCGCCGAGATCACCAGTGAAGAAATAGTTTTTCAAGCGGGTGATCGGAAGTTCCGCATCGCCAGAAAGAAGATCAGGCGCGCAATTGAAACGCCGCGGGTCTTTGCCATAAAGGCATGGGATGGGCGTCTCCGACACTTTTGGATGATTTCGAAATCGGACCTGAGCCAGGAAGTCAGCGACGAAATCAGAGTGAGTTTGGGCTTACTTCTCGCTGACCCCCGCGCGTTTCCAGTTGTTGCAATTCCGGATTCTCGAAATTCCCAATCCAGTTGGCCCCGTTGAGTCTTAGACTCCATCCCCTATAATCCCCCCTCCGTTACCCCGGAGCAGGAGCCAGACACCCCACATGCCTTTGATCGTACAGAAATTCGGCGGCACATCCGTCGCTGATGCAGAACGCATTCACCGCGCCGCCCGCAGGGCCATCGCCGCACGCGACAAGGGAAATCACGTCGTCGTCGTGGTTTCCGCCATGGGCGACACCACCGATGACCTCATCGACCTCGCCAGGCAGGTCTGCACCTACGGCGGCCAGGAAATCCAGGCCCCCAAGCGCGAGATGGATCAGCTCCTGGTCACGGGTGAGCAGGTCACCATCGCGCTCATGGCCATGGCCATCTGCGCCCAGGGGCGCGAGGCCATCAGCTTCACGGGTGGGCAGATCGGGCTGGTCACCGATGCTTCGTTCTCCAAGGCCAAGATCCAATCCATCAACAAACAGCGCATCTTCGAGCAACTCGAAAAAGGCAAGATCGTCATCATCGCCGGCTTCCAGGGCGTCACCGAAACCGGGGACTACACCACCCTCGGCCGGGGCGGCTCCAACGCCACGCTCGTCGCCGTCGGCGCGGTGCTCAAGGCGGATGTCTGCGAGAACTACACCGATGTGGATGGCATCTACACCGCCGACCCGCGCATCGTCAAAGACGCCCGCAAGATCGACCGCATCTCCTACGATGAGATGCTCGAGCTGGCCGGCCTGGGTGCCAGCGTCCTCCAGACCCGCGCCGTCGAGTTCGCCAAGAAATACAACGTCCCGATCCACGTCCGAAACAGCCAGAACGACAACGAAGGCACCTGGATCGTCGCGGAGACTCCCAACATGGAACACATCGTCGTATCCGGCGCGGCCCTCAAAAAAGACCTCACCCGCGTCACCGTCAAGTCCGTCCCCGACCGCCCCGGCATCGCCGCCAAGATTTTCGGCGATATCGCGGCCGCCAACATCGTCGTCGATGACATCATCCAGAACGTCATGGATGACAACACCGCCAATATTTCCTTCACCGTCGAGCATGGCGAACTGGCCGACCTCCGCGGCGTGGTCGAGAAGATCGTCCGCGACCTCGGCGCCGATACCCAGGCCGTCTATCACGGCGATCTGGCCAAGGTGAGCATCGTCGGCGTCGGCATGCGCGTCCAGACCGGCGTCGCCCAGCGCATGTTCAAAGCCCTGGCCGATGCCAAGATCAACATCCAGAACATCTCCACCAGCGAGATCAAAATCTCCTGCATCATCGACAAGGAGCAGGGCAACAAGGCCCTGCAGGTCGTGCATGACGCGTTCGAGCTCGGCAAGGCGCGGTAATATCTCAGCCGCCCTACCCCTTGACCGCCCCGCTCGCCAGCCCCGCGATGAAATCGCGCTGCAATACGAAAAACAGGACCATCACCGGCAGAATCGCCAGCAGCGTCCCGGCCATCAGCATCCCGTAAGGCGTATCAAACGCCGGCAGCCCGATCATGTTCGAGAGCGCGATCGGCAGCGTGTATTTATCCGCGCTCTGGAGCACCATCTGCGGCCATAAGAAGCTATTCCAGGTGCCCATGAAACTCAGAAGGGTGTAAGCGCCGATCATCGGCCGCACGATCGGCAGCGCGACCTCCCACCACAGCCGCAACTCGCTGCAGCCATCCACCCGCCCCGCCTGAAGCAGTTCATCCGGCACCGCCCGCATCGCCTGCATGAAAAGGAACATCCCAAAAACGCTCACCGCGCCGGGGATGATGATCGCGAGATACGAATCGAGCCAGCCAAAGCGGTGCATCAATAGCCACGAACTCGGCAGCAGCACCTGCGACGGCAAAAGCATCGTTAAAAGCATGATCCCCATCAGAAATTTCCGTCCGCGAAAGCGATACTTCGTCAGCGCGAACCCGCCGAGACACGACAGCGTTACGACAATCGCGGTATGAAGAGATGTGAGAAAAAGGGAATTGAGCATCCAGTGCAGAAACGGCTTGCGGATGAACAACTGCCGGTAATTGTCCAGCGTGAGCGTGTCGAGATGATCCCAGGGCAGAAACGTGTAGGTGAAGAAATCGTTCTTATCCTTTAGCGATGCGCAAATGAGCCAGATGAAAGGGAGAAAGCAGAGTGATGCGAGGATGACCAATACTCCATGCAGACCCAAAACGCGGCCGGATGGAAGCCGCCGCGCTGAATTCGAATCTTTCGATGGCTTGCCGTGATAGTCGATCGCCATCCCGACTCCCCCCTTCTTAACATTTGCCATTTGACTTTTGACATTTGACATCAAGCCCCCTCCTTTTCCCGACCCCAGCGAACCTGCAAAATCGACACGCCAAAGATCAGGCACGCCAGCAGCCACCCCACCGCCGACGCCGCCCCGATATCCCCCAGGTCGAACCCCATCATGTAGAGGTACATGACAATCGTCATCCCCGCCATCCCCGGGCCGGTGCTGTTATCGAACAGCATGTAAGGCAACTCGAAAATCTGGAAGCAGCCGATCGTGCAGACGATGATCATGAAAATCAGCACCGGCTTGATGCCCGGAATCGTCACATGGCGAAAGCGCGACCACCGCCCCGCCCCATCCACCTCGGCCGCCTCGTACAGCTCGCGATCGACCGATTGCAGCGCCGCCAGGAAGTAGATCATCCCCCAGCCGATATTGATCCAGAACACCGCCAGCACGATCGCCACCCTCCCCCAGATCGGGTCGCCCAGCCAGTTGATTTCCGTCCAGTTGGAATTGAACACGCCCAGGAAGCGCGCGATCAGCCCATGCCGCTGCGCGGTGATCAATCGGAAAATCACCGCCACAAAAACGTGCCCCACCAGATGCGACGAGAAAAACGCGAATCGCAGCACCCCGCGCAGTCTCACCGAAGGATGATTCAGCAAAACCGCCAGCCCCAGCGAAGCCGGTATTTGCAGACCCACGATCAGAACCGTGAAGAGGATCGTATTAGCAACCGCGATCCAGAAAAGCTTATCGGTGAGGATAAACCGGTAATGGCCCGTGCCGACATATTGGTGAGTATGGGGCGTTGCGTATTTCCAGAAACTCAACTGCGCGCTGGAGACCAGCGGATAGATCAAAAAGATGATGAACAGGATGACAAACGGCGCGATAAAAAGATAAGGCGCATACCGCGCCTGCAGCGCCCACCAGCGGCTGGGAGAGGGGAGAGAGGATGGATCGCTCAATCTCGACATGGAGATCAAATCGCAATTCGTAATTCACCGCAGAGGCACTGAGGCACGGAGATCGGAGGGAGAAAAGCGAAGATAGAGGATGGAGGATAGAGGATGGAAATCCGCGAATTGAGTGGACATTCCTTCACCGAACGTTTCCTCGTCCTGGGTCCTCACGTCCATCCTTTATAGTAATTGTTTACCGCCTCTCCCGCACCTTTTCCATCGGGCGGCGTAGATACTCCTGGCATGGAGGCCGATCCCACCCATTTCCCGTCGCCCATTTGTCCTGGTTGTGCCCGGCGTGATCGCCGGATCGCCGAATTAGAA
>JBBRTW010000428.1:0-6304 GCA_038244055.1 Tepidisphaerales bacterium
CGCCAAGCACGACAGTGGCGATCAGGCCGAGGGTGACGCCAAGTACGTTACCGCGGTCGGAGCCGCGACCCTTGGTGAACATACCGATGAGAAAGACGCCGAGCATCGGGCCCAGGATGAAGCCGGCGATGCCGAGCACAACGGGGATGATGCGGATGTCGGGGTTGGTCACCTTGGCATAGGCGAAGCCGCCGGCGATGACGACCATCAGCAAGGCGAACAGGGCGGTGAAGGCGCGCGCGGCACGCACGTAGTGCGCTTCGGTGCGGCCTGGCACCCGCGGCAGGTACCAGTCGTTGGTCGCGCTGGTCGCCAAAGCGTTCAGCGCGGCCGACAGCGAGCCCATCGCGGTGGCGAAGACGCCCGCCATCACCAGCCCGCGCACGCCCATCGGCAGCACATTGAGGATGTAGCTGCCGAAGACATCCTTGGCGACGACGTTTCCCGCCGCGTCTTTGGGCAGATAGGCCGGGTGCGCTCCGTAGTAGACGAACAGCAGGACCCCGATGAACGTGAACGCCGCCGCGATGGGCAGATCCATCAAGGCCGCCGTAATCAAACTCCGCCGGCTTTTCTGATATGTCTGGGCCGTCAGCATCCGCTGCACCATGTCCTGATCCGTGCCGAAGGCCGCCATGTTCAGGAACATCGAGCCGATGGTGGCCGAGAAAAGCGTGTAGGGATTGGCCAGGATCATCTGCACATAGTTCCACGACGACATCGAATCCAGTTTGTTCGTGGCCTGGTATTTTTGCACCACATCGGTCTCGAATCCCGTCTGGAAATAGCCGCCCAGGGTGGTGAGCTTCGGCGCAGCCTCGCCCACTTTATGCAGCCCGTTCAGAAGGTTCGCGCTGTCGCCGCCGATGTGGTAGAGGAGCGTGACGATCGCCAGGATCGCCCCGCCGAACATCAGCACCGCCTGGATCAGATCCGTCCAGATCACCGCCTTGATCCCGCCGACGGCCGTGTAAACGCAGGTCAGCAGCGTGATGAGAATAATGGCGACGAGATACGGAGCCAGCGATTCCACCGGCCGATATCCCACCTCTCTCCCCCCCGATGAATAAAGCTGCCACGCCAGCACCATCACCAGCGACGGCACGAACATCCGCGTCCCCGAAGCCAGTGTGCGCATGAACAGAAACAGCGCTGAGATGTAATTCCGGCTGATCGGGCCGAAGCGAATCCCCAGGTAATCGTAGACTGTATAAACCTTGTAACGGTAGTAGGGCTTGAGAAAGACATACCCCACGATGATCCGCCCCAGGATCAGCCCGATGATGAGCTGCACATACCAGAGCGTTTGCGTGGTGAACCCCTCGCCCGGCGTGCCGAGAAAAGTCGCGGCGCTGGTCTCGGCCGCGATGATCGAAGCCATCACCGCCCACCACGGCATATTCCTTCCTCCAAGCGCGAAATCGTGCAGCGTCTTCTCGCGCCGGCCCATGTAGAGCCCGATCGCGGTGATCGCGATGAAGTAGAGAATGATGATCAGCCCGTCAACCCAGATCGCCATCCGAAATCCACCAAGAAAGACCCGAAAAACGATTAAACACGAAGGCACGAAGGCACGAAGAAGACAGAATAGCGATCGGGGAATTGAAGACCATCGCGGATTTCGGATTGAAACTTCGTGGAATGAAAATCTGAGCCTCCTTCCGACCCGCGGTTCAACACTCGGCCTTCACCACTCCAAGTTGAACCAGCGTCCTCCTTTTCTTCTTCGTGACTTCGTGCCTTCGTGGTTCGATCGATTCGCCTACCGACTGATCCCCACGGGCGCCGTCGATTCGCGAATCACCAGTTCGGCCCGCAGCATGCGGTTCTCCACGCGCAGGTCGTTGCGCCGCACGCTCTCCACCAGCGCCGTCACCGCGCCGTGCCCTAATTGCGCCAGCGGTTGCCGCACCGTCGTCAGCGAGGGCGAAAGGTAGGCCGCGCTGGGCGGATCATCGACGGAAATAACCGATAGATCCCGACCGATTTTTAATCCCAGGGTCTGGGCGGCCGCATAAACATCCAGCGCGAAATAATACCCGGTTGAAAAGATCGCCGTCGGCCGATTGGGCGAGCTGAGCATCCGCATTAAATCGCTTCGCTCGCGCTCGGTCATGCGCCATCCGTTGGCCGGCACGACCCATTGCGGCTTGTGCGTCAGCCCGCGATCCGCCAGCCCCTGGAGATACCCCTGCCAGCGATCGTGATGGCGAATCGTGCCATCCACCGGGCCGATGAATCCCACCTGCGTGTGTCCGTGCCCGGTGAGGTGCCCCACCGCCTGCCGGGCCATCTGCACTTCATCCACATAGATCGAATTGACCCCATCCAGGTTGGATATCGCGCCGGCCACGATCACCCGCGTGCGCCGCTGCGACACGATCGCTTCCACCTCGCCTGGGATCGGGCAGATGCAAATGACCCCGTGGCACTGCTTGCGCAGATCGTCGTCGTACCGCGGGAAAACCAGATCCGCATCGGTGGAGAGCGCCCCCTGACGAATTCCCTCGGCGATCTGGCCGATGCTGAAATTCACCAGCGAGGCATCCCGGTTGAGCAGCACGGCAATCCGCACATCACTGACCGTCCGCCGGCCCTCGGAATAGGCTTGCTGAACGAACGTTCCCTTCCCCTGGGACCGCTCCAGCACTCCGGCATTCACCAGCTCCTGCAAGGCTCGATGGGCCGTCACCAGCGAAACCGAAAGGTGCTCGGAAAGCTCCTTGGTGCTCGGCAACTGCTCGCCGGGCGCGAACGCCCCGCCATCGATGGCCTCGAGAAGCCGATCCTTGGCCACCTGATAAAGCGGCTTGCCTGGCTGGGGATTTACGGGATTAAGTCCTTGAACCACAGTCATCAAAAGACCTCGAAGGTGCGAATCAAGATGCCAACTTCTTATAGAACAAAATGCCGCTGTCACTTACACCATTCCGACAAAATACGGCTCAAAATTGACCGGATCGGCCTACTAATCCCTACCAATTGGGTTCAAATCACTCCCTGCTATCAGGACATCACCGACATCTGCCATCATATCGATCCGAGTTTAACGATCCACCAAAATAACGCAGAACACTCCCGTTTATTTGACGGGAGTGAGTGCGATTCTCTCAAAATTATAGATTACGGTGCTTCGCTATTGGCGCGAATCACTTGGCCGGTGCCATCCCTTTCCACCGGACGAACCCTTCGATGGCCTCGTATTCCGCCAGGCCCAGTTTGTCGTAAAGCTCGGCGGTGTTTCGATTTCTGTCCTCCGCGCGCTGCCAGAACTCGCGCGGATCGTTCGGGCCGGGGAAGAGGGCCTTATCCTTCTGGCTTTCGTGCTTGAAGATGGCCTGGCGCTTCTTGTGAACCTCATCCGGCGAGAGCGGAACCGCCATTTCGATCTCATCCACGCCCCATTCCTGCCAGGCCCCGCGGTAGAGCCACACGTCGCACTGCTTGATCCAGGGCTCGGCCTTGAGCTCCGCCAGGGCTGCGAAAATCGCCGTCAGGCAGACTCGATGCGTCCCATGCGGATCCGACAAATCGCCGGCCGCGTAAATCTGGTGCGGCTTCACCTTCACCAGCAAGTCCTTGATGATCTTGATGTCCTGATCGCTGATGGGCATCTTCCGCACTCGCCCGGTCTCATAGAAGGGCATGTCCAGGAAATGAATCCGGCCATCATCGGCGATGCCCGAGAAACGCGCCCCCGCCCGCGCCTCGGCCCGGCGGATCAGACCCTTGATCTGCTGAAGCTCGTGGCTGTCGACTTCGCCCGGCTTTTTCTTTTTCAAGAAGCCTTCGATCTGCGATTCGATCCCGGCCGCCACTTTCTCATCCAGGCCGAACGCGCGGGCATACTCGCGCACGAAATCCGCATGCCGCAGCGCTGTATCATCCCACACCGCGATGTTGCCGCTGGTCTGATACGCCACATGCACTTCGTGCTTCTGCTCGCACAGGCGGATGAAGGTGCCGCCCATCGAGATCACATCATCATCCGGATGCGGCGAGAAGAGCACCACCCGTTTGGGGAATACGCTCGCGTTGCGGTGGTGGAAGGCCGGGAAATCCAGCGTGTCATCGGTCTTGCCATTGGGCTTTCCACCCGGCCAGCCGGTGATCGTCGATTGAAGCGATTTGAAAATCTCGATGTTGATGTCATAAGCACCGCCGCGCGAGGCGATCAGCTCCTGCAGGCCATGCTCGTTGTAATCCTCATCGGTGAGCTTGAGCAGGGGCTTCTTGGTTTCCAGGGCCAGCCAGATGGCCGCCCGGCGGGTCATCGCGGCATCCCATTTCAGGCCGAAATCTTCGAGATTGCCGATGAGCCAGGGGGTCTTGAAGCGCGTCAATTCCGCGCCGGCCGCGGCATCGAGAACGATCCGCGCGTTGGGATGCTGCTGGAGATACGAGGCCGCCACCTGGCTGGTGATCTCCCCCTCGACCGCCCGGCGGATGACATTGGCCTTGCCTTCGCCCCAGGCCATCAGCACGACCTTGCGGGCCGAGAGAATCGTCTCCACGCCCATGGTGATCGCCTTGCGCGGGACGTTCCATTCGCCGAAGAAATCGCTGGCCGCATCCAGGCGGGTGACGCGATCGAGCGTGATCAGGCGGGTGCGGCTGTCGCGGGGTGAGCCCGGCTCGTTGAAGCCGACGTGGCCGGTCCGGCCGATCCCCAGGATCTGGTAATCCAGCCCGCCCGCCTCTTTGATCGCCTTCTCGTAATTGGCGCAGAACTGGGAAATCTTCTCGCGCGGGATGGTCCCATCGGGAATGTGGATGTTCCTGGGCTCGGCATCGATATGATCGAACAGATGCTCGCGCATGAACCGCACGTAGCTTTGCAGCTCGTTCGAATTCATCGGCCAATACTCGTCGAGGTTGAACGTGATCACGTTCTTGAACGAGAGCTTCTCCTCCTTGTGCAGGCGGATCAGTTCATCGTACAAACCGGTGGGCGTGGAGCCGGTGGCCAGGCCCAGCACGACATTCGCGCCGGCCGAAGCGCGGACGCGAATCAGATCGGCGATATCCCGCGCCACCGCCGCCGCGGCCTCGGCGCTGGTCTTGTAGACGGTGACGGGAATCTTCTCGACACCGTACGCCGGCGCCCCCTGCGAGAGGCCGCCCGAGAGCGCCCCCTCACCGGGGGCGGTGGTAGAATGTGTTGCGGCTGCGCTTGAGCTGGACATGGCTGGTTTCTCCATTGATTGCGGAATACAGTTTTTGCTAAGGCGATGCACGGGTTATAACCCGAATGCCGGAGGATTCTCCAGAGCATGAGCGAATCTGCGAAAAACAAAGTTGTAACTGCGAATGGATCGTTCGGGCTTTGCAAGGGATCAGCATGATCATCCTGGGCATCGATATTGGCGGCACTTCAGTTAAAACGGCCTTGCTGCGCGATGGCGCGCTGCTGCGCACGTCTCGAAGCGATGCGTATGCGATGCCCGGCCGGGATGAACTCCGCCGCGCGATCGGCCAGGCCGGCAGCGCAGCGCTGGGCAATGAAAATATCAGCGCGGTGGGCGTATGTTGCCCGGGGCTGCTGGACCGGCAGCGGGGAATGATCACGCTTTCGGTGAATGTGCCCGGGCTGGTGGGGGTGCGGATGGAGGAACTGCTTGGCGAAGCGCTGGGGGCGGAGCGCATCCCCGGCCCGCCGGCGATTGTTTCCGATGCCAATGCGACCGCGCTCGATTTGTACGATTCGCGCAAGCTGTCGGGGCGGCTGCTTTGCCTCTGCATCGGCACGGGCGTGGGGGCGGCGGTGATCGATGGGCAAGCGCGCGCAGAGGGCGGGCTGCGCTTGCTGCGGGTTGCCGGTGAATCGGCCGGGCATCTCGGGCAGATCGATGTGTCGCTGATGGGCGATGCCCCGATCGGCCCCGATGGCGGGCGCGGCTCGCTGGAAGCCTATCTCGGCGCGGCCGCCCTGCGGGCGCGCTATGGCGATGAAAACCCAACCGAGCGCCTGGCCGTTGATGATCCGCCGATGCGGGCATTGGTGCGCGCGATCCGCATCGCCCACGCCATTTATCGCCCGGACCACGTCGCCCTGGCGGGAGGGATCGGGATTCGGCTGGGGAGGCTGGTCGATGGATTGCAGCGGAGAATCAATACGGACCTGACCAGCGTGGCGCGGAAGGAGTGGACCTTGTCCTGTGGAGATAGCGATGATCACGCCGCGATCGGGGCGGCGCGGTGGGTGGAAATGGCGAACTCGCCGGCCGGAATGGGGAGTTAACGGCTCTGTCTCAAACCCCACCGTGACACGGGCGTCCCGCCCGTGCTGGCGACATGGAGTGGA
>JBBRTW010000429.1:0-6297 GCA_038244055.1 Tepidisphaerales bacterium
ACTTCACCGACTGAACCCCCCGCGATCGATGCATCAACGATCACCATTCCAGCGATGGGTGTACTGCCGGCCGAGTCGCCGCACGTTCAAGAAGGGGCAGGCGAGCCGCCTCATCTTCACGAACTTCCGTCCGAACTTCCGCCGGTTCAGGAACAGCCGGTTGAATCCGCGCCCATCGAAGTGGTGGCTCTCGAAGAACGGGCCGCAGACCTGCCCGCGACGGACCTGGCCGCTGAAGAACTTCCGGCCGTGGAACTGGCGGCCGAAGAGCCGACGCTCGATGACCTGCATCTTCTCGATGAGCTGACAGCCCACGAAATTCTCGCGGCCGCCGATGGGTTTGGCGAACCAGCCCCGGCCGATATTGAGCCCGAGCCGCTCATGCTGGAGGAGTTGCCGCCGCTCGAGTATCTGCCGGCCGTTGAAGAAGCGGCGCTCGAAGAGCTCGAGCCGATTGAAGAGGTTCAGCTTCTCGAAGAAGACCTCGAACCTGTCACCGAGATTCAGGAAGAACCGGCCGCCGCGCCTGAAGCGCCGGCCTACGCTGCCGATTCGCTGGAAGCGACCGCGCCGGCCGAACTGGCGCAGCCGGCCGAGGATCAGGGCTACACCACCGTTGCCGGCGATGAGGTGTTCGGGGTCGATCCGGGCGCGGCCGAATACGCGGCGCAACCCGGTTACAGCCAGACCTATTCCGCCGAGGCGCGGCCGGCGCAGGATGCGGCGGCGTTCTACGATCCGGCGGCCGGGCAGCCCGCGCATCTGAGCGCGCCGGCGCAGGCGCAGGATGATGATGTGCTGCCGCTGCTGGAGCTGGATGCGGCGGATCTGGCGCCGGCCCAGTCCGGGCGCGATCCCGATGCGCTGCTGCCGCTGGATCAGGTCGATCCCGATGCGCTGGATGAAGTCGTCGAGATCGAAGACCCGTTTGGCGAAGCGCCCGCGCTGGGGGAAGCGCTGCCGCTAACGGAAGAAACGCCGATCGCGGAAGAGCCGTACCTCGCAGAAGAGCCGTCGGTTGTTGAAACATCGGCCGAGCAGGTTGTCGAATCGACCGAGCCGACGGCTGAATCGGCGCTGGATCTGGAGGAAGTCGCGCTCATCGAAGAGGAGCCCGCGTTGGAGCCGGCCGCCGCGCCGATGGAGAAGGCGGGCGAGTCGGCCGATTCCCTGAGCGATGCCGCGTTTGGCCAGCAGGTCGCGGAATTTACCGGTGCCAGCAGCGGCGAGATCGTCGAAGAACCGGCCGGGATCACGCAGACGAGCCAGGAACAACCGGAGTTCGAAACGACTCACGATAGGGCTTTGGCGGAAGGGCCGCACGATGAAAATCCGCAGGCCGAAACGCAGGCGGATGCCGGCGTTTCGACGGAGGTCGATTTGCTCGACAACCTTCCGCCGCTGGAAGATCTCGCGCCGATCGATGCCGAGGAGGAGTTGGCGGATGCGCTGACCGCGCCGGAAGAGCCTGTCGCCGAGGTGGGGGCAATGGTGTCCGAAGAGCGTGTGGCGGGGAATGAATCGGCCGCATCGGATCCTGTCGCGACAGAATACGCTGAAGCGCCGGCAATGGCTGAACAGCCCATCGCCGATGCCGAGCCGACGTGGGCCGCCGAAGCCGAAGCCGCGCATGCCGCCGAGCCGGTGCGCGGAGGAATTGGCGCGCAGTCGTTTGTGCTCTCCTCGCCGACACCGCCCGCGCTGCCGCAAATGCCCCAGCCGCACCGCCCGCCGGTTGAAGCGCAGGAGCCTTCGCATGAATTGGCGCTGGCATCGGCCATCGCGGATGATCAGCCGCCGGCCGACCAGACGCCTTCCGATTTTGGCGGCCACAACGCCTCCTTCAGCATCGGCACCGATCTGGCCAGCTATATCGGCGGGCTGCCGCTGGTGTTGCCCGAGTTGATTCCGGCCCCGCAGCAGTTCGGGCAGGCGCAGGTGGTTTTCGACGGCGCGGCCGCGGCACCAACGCACCAGGCCCGCGCCCCCCTGCCGATGGGCGAAGGTCTGGCCGATGAAGTGATGGATGCGGCCCAGGGACTGCGCGATGTCGAGCTGATGGATGACAGCGACCCGGCCGATGAGCCGGCCGCGTCGCAGCCCGCCGAGGATCTTTTCGATGAAGAGGATGCGGCCCTTTTTGCGGGCGATGGCGCGCCGGCCGATGAATGGAACATCGGCGCGGTGATGGACGATGAGCCGATCGAATCGAGCTCGCCCATCGATCCGGCGACGGCTTTGGCCGATGGTGAGGAAAACGGCCCGCAGCAGACGCCGGTGGATTCGGCCGATGGATATGTGGGCGTGACGTATGCCCTGCCGGCGCTGGCGCCGTCGGTGGAGGGGGTTTCATCCACCGTCGATGTCGATATTATCGAATCCGACTATAATGCGCCGCGGGCGCTGATGGAGGAGGAGCCGGCGGTTGCAGGATTGGAGGGCGCTGTCGCGGACTTGGGAACTGAAGCCATCGCGGAAGTGGCGACTGACGCCGCCCCGGGCGAGATGGCCGAGCTCGATGCGCATGCCGACCCGATCGATGAACTCGATCTGCTGAATGAGCTCCAGCCCGATATCGCGGCGACGACCGACGCCTCGATCATCCAGACGCCCGATGGCGAGGCACTTTCTGAGACTGCCGCAATCTTCGACGAGGTTTCGCACGGGGAGATTCCCGCCGAGCAGCCGGCGGAGACGGCGGATGCGGCGGTCGAATCGTCCGAGCTAGAATCGGAATCAGCGGCTGAGACGGCCGAGGCTTCGGAAAGCGCTGGCCAGCTCGAGGCCCCATCACTGGACGAAAGCGTTGAACCACCCGTTGATCCTTTCGCGGGCGCGGCTGCTGATCCGTTCGCCGGCGCGGCGGCCGATCCATTCGCGGGCGCGCCGGCCGATCCATTCGCGGGCGCTCCGGCCGATCCATTCGCGGGCGCTCCCGCGGGCGATTCTCCGGCCATTCCCGCCAGTGCGCCGGCCGCCGCGAGCACCGGGTTCTCTCTCAGTGGGCTTGGCCTGGCGGGCGCGGGCGCTGTCGCCGCTGGGGCCGCATTCGCCGCCGCGACACCGCGTCCGGCTTCGAATCGCCCGGTTTCCAAGATGCGCCGCGCCACGCAGCCGACCGGGGACGATGCCGCGCAGACGGCTGAGGATGTGACATTCGGCGCGGGCCCTGATGCACTGGATTCCAATGCGCCAGCCGCGCCTTTCGGCGGCGTGCAGGGCGTGCGGCAGATCGATGTTTTCGCGCAGACCGCGCTGGGCCCGGCCGATTCGGTCTTCGGCGAGGAACTGGCCAAGGATCTGCCCGCGCCGTCCAAGCGCACGGGCGTCAACCGTACTCCGCGCGGAAATGGCGACGCTCCGGCCGCCGCGCCGGCGCGGCGACAGCCTCTGCAGCGCGCCGTGGTGCCACCGCGCCTGGGCGTATTGGGCGCGGGTCAGCTTGCGACCGAGATCGAGCCGCCCATCCCGCAATATTCGGGCGCGCCGCCGCGCGTTGCCGTCGCGGTGGCCGAGCCGGCGCAGCGCAGCAATGTCGGCAAGACGATCGTCATCCTCATCGTGATGGTTTTGCTCATGGGGGCGGCCGCCGCGGGCATCTGGTACTACATCAAGCCCAGGCTCACGGTCGAAGGCACGCTCCGCTTCAATAATCTGTCGGCCCTGACGCAGTATCAGCGCGAGGCTTTCGCGGCCGAGCAGCGCGGCAAGTTCAACAGCCAGCAGGTGCGCATCGGCGCGATCGCCAATCTGCAGTCGCAGGGCGTTTCGGCGGGGTTCGTCGAGAAGCCCGAGGAATTCGGCCGGGCCACCGCGGAATTTATCGATGACCGCCCCGATGCGCTGATCGTCCGCTACACCGGCGGCGACACGCGCGATGCCGATCGTTTGTACGCCGTGCTCCTGGCCCTCTTCCAGGAAAATGCCGGGACCAAGGATCGGGCCATCCGCCTCAACAGCGAGATCGCCTCGCTCAAGGCGAAGATCGATGAGGCCAAGGCGATGGAGGCCCGCCGCGCGGAGATGCGCAAGCTGGTCGATTCCGGCGAGACCGACAGCCAGATTCGCCAGCTCGAGGAAAAGGCCCGCGAGGCGGAGCTGCAATACGATCTGGCGACCGCCAACGTCAAGAACGCGGCCATTGAAGTGCGCAGCGCGGAGGAGCAGGCGCCCCAGGCGGTCGCGCCGGGCGTCAATCCACCGGCCGATATCGAGCTGGCCAAACTGCAGAAAGAGCTCGAAGACACGGTGGACCGGCTGGCGGCGGTGCGTCATTCGGCCTCTGAAGAAGCCGATGCCAAGCGCAAGGCGCTGGATCAGGCGGTGGAGCTTTTTCAGCAGGCGGCGGCGGGAATCGCCAAGGAGAATCCGGAATTGAGCCAGTATGTGACGGCCGTGCAGCAGTTGCAGGATCGCACGCACAAGCTGGCCGGGGATTTGATCGAAGTGCAGCAGCAGAACGCGCGGCGGCTCTCGCAGCTTAAGAAAGAGCTCGATGAGGATGTGCAGACTCAGCGGAATGAGATTTGGGATCACGATGATTCGCTGGGGCAGCTTCGCAAGAGTTTCGAGGTCGCCAATCGCAAGCTTAATCTGGCCAGAGATCCCCAGTCGGGCCTGGCTCCCGATTCGGAAGAGATAACAAAGCAGGTCGCCGAAGTGGCGGCGCTGCAGGTGAAAATTGAGGCGCGCAAATCGGAGATCGGAAATAATCCCGTGATCGAAAAGATTCGCGCCAGCATCGAAGAGCTCATCAAGGTCACCCAGGAGCGCCTGGATACCGATCGCCGGCGCATCGAAGCCGAGATCAAGGCGCAGGAGCAGGGATTCGCGCGCAGCGGGATGGTCGAGAAACTCCCCGAATCGCAGCGGAAACTGGCCGAGGCGCTCAAGGCCAAGCAGGATCAGATCAGCGACCTGCGCCGGCAATACGCGGCGGCGCTGGATAAGAAGACGGCCGAGGCCAACGCGGCGGTTCGCGATCTGGAAACGCGTGTGACCAGGGTCACCGCGCAGGTGGATGAGCGCAAGCGCATCCTCATCTCCGAAGGCCCGAAGAAACTCAGCGCCCAGCAGCAGGCGGCGCTGGATCAGAAGCGGCAGGCGCTCAAATCGGCCGAGGAACAGGCGACTAATGCCCGCAAGCTTTATCTGGAGCGGAATAAGGCGCTGACCAGCGCCAATGCCCGTCGGGATGACCTGGCGGCCGCGCGGCAGAATCTCGAAGCGCTGGAACAGACCCAGCCCAGCCGCGCGGAAGAGATCAAGCAGCAGGAGATCACGCTGGCCGATCGCCAGGATCAGCTCCGCAAGATCGTCACGCCGATCGAGCCGCGCCGTGGCGAAGTGAGCATCGTCGAGCGCAAGGATGATCGCTGGACGTACATGGCCGTCTCGATCATGGGTTTGGGGCTGGTCTTCAGCATCCTGGCGGTCGTCACCGCGATGAGCGGCCACCGCCAGCGCCCGATGCGCTACGCCCAGCCGGAGATGCCCGAGCCCGAATCGGCGGATGTTTTCTCCACGCCCAGCGCCGATGCGGGCCCGCTGGCGCTCAATGAGATCGGCACGCCGAGAACGGCCAGGGCGGCGCGGAAGGCGCGGTAATTCGCGCGGCTCGTCCGGGCGGCACACCAACGGGTAACGGTTACGGTACACTGGAGTTTGACGAACCAAGGAGCCTTCGAATGCCCGCACCCGCCACCAGCCGCTTAGGCCAACTCCGCCACGGACCGGGCGGCGGCCGCTATCGCATCATCGCCACCGCCGACTCCACGAATAACACCCTCTTCGCCATCGAGAACATCGAACCCCCGGGCGGCGGCACGCCCCTGCACTGCCACTCGCGCGAGGATGAATTCTTCCACGTCGTCGAAGGGCAACTCACGTTGTTCGTCGACGGCAAAACCATCACCCTCAGCGCCGGCCAATCCCTCTTCGCTCCCCGCGACATCCCGCACGCATTCAAGAATTGCTCGGCAAGCCCCGTCAAATTCCTCGTTTTCTGCACCCCGCCCAATATCGAGCCCTTCTTCGACTACGGCCTGCCCCTGGCCAGCGGCGGCGCGCCTTCCGATGAGGAACTGATCCAGCGAATCATGGCGCTTGCTCCGCAATTCGAACTTCGAATTCTTGGGCCGTCGCCGCTGTGATCGTGCGCGGGTTGAGAATTGCGGCCGGAATGATCGGCGACTGAATGATCGTGCGCGATTTGGCGCTGCTCGAAATCGACGCCATCCGGGACGGCAGCTCTGGTCGCTGTCGCTCCCGGCGCTCTGTCCCGGCTTGTCCAGAGAC
>JBBRTW010000430.1:0-6290 GCA_038244055.1 Tepidisphaerales bacterium
CGGGGGGGGGGGGGGGGGGCGCGCGGCGGATTCGGGCAGCGGCCGGGTGGGGATCAGCAGGGAGGACCGGGTGGAGGCGGCCCCGGTGGTGGAGGCGGACCGGGAGGATTGGGCGGGCCCGGCGGTCGGCCGCTACCGGCCATCGTGCGGGCGCTGGATGCGAATGGGGATGGGATTATCGATGCGGAGGAGATAGCGAATGCGGTGGCAGCGCTGAAGAAACTGGATGTGAATGGGGATGGGAAGTTGACGCGCGAGGAGTATATGGGGGCGCGGCCGGGTGGGGGCGGTGGGCCGGGCGGGGGAGGGCCGGGAGGTCCGGGTGGGGGTGGCGGGCCGGGAGGTGACGGTCCACCACGGTAATGAGTCTTTTGATCGCACTTGCGGCGCGGCGCTTCACGAATCACGAGGACATAGGGCGGTGGCTAATTCGACTTGGTCAATGCGCGGATGACGCCGGTCCGCCAAATCGCGACAACCCCTCACCCCCGCCCTCTCCCACGCGGCGATAATGCGTTGCAGCGTATGGGCATTTCTCGCGCCGCTTGGGAGAGGGAGTAAGGTGCCTGGTATGCGCGAGCGGCGCGGCACTTTCAGGGGAGGATATCAGCGGCGCGGCGTCCGATGTTTCATATTGAGGAAACCATCGCATATCGGATGTATCCTCCACTTTTAACATTTAACATTTGACATCGTTATTTTTCGATCACCCGAATCTTAATATCCCGAAACTCGATTCGATCCGTATGGTCCTGCAGGCAGATCGGGCCTTTTTTGAACGTGCCGTATTTGGGCTTGTCCTTGAATTTGCTCTTGGCGACGCGGGCTTTCCAGTCGTCGCTCCAGAGTTCGTACTCGACGACTTTCTCGCCATTGAGCCAGTGCTCCACATGCGGGCCATTGACCAGCAGGCGGGCTTGGTTCCATTCACCCACCGGTTTGGTCGTGTCCTTTGACGGGGCATAGAGATCGTAGCAGGCGCCGGCCAATTGCTTCTTATCGCGCTTGGCCCAGGGGCCATTGTCGAGGACCTGCATTTCGGGAGCGAAATGCCACGAGGTCACCGGTTCTTCGGAGACGTGATAGAGCACGCCGGAGTTGCCTTTGGCGACGAGTTTCCATTCGATCTGGAGCTCGAAGTTTTCGTAGGCTTCGGTGGTCACGATGTCATCGCCGCCGCCAGCGCCTTTGCCGCCTTCGCCGCCCTTGAGGCGAACCAGCGCGCCGTTTTCGGCGGCCCAGCCGGGAGGCATTGTTTCCTTCTTGTAGCCGCGCCAGCCGGTGGTGGTTTTGCCGTCGAAGAGGAGTTTCCAGCCGTCTTTTTTCTCCTGATCGGTGAGTGTGTTGGGCTCGGCGGCGCGGGATGAAAAGGCGACTACTAGGAATAAGATTGCAATCAAAGAAATGCGATGGATGGACATGATGGCTCCCGGAGGGAATGAAGTGAGTCAAGCGAATGGGCCGGCCGACATTGGAACATACTCGGGTTCTTGTCGGATGTTATTCGGGACGGCGCATTCATCGGCGCATCGGTCGGGTGAGGTTGCGCCGCTGGGGCATGCCCAGACGAGCCGATTGGCGTGTACGGCGGAAGAGACTTTTCTGGCGGCTCGTCAGGGCATGGCGCCCAGGAAAGGGCATGGCAACCAGGAAAGGGCATGGCGCCCGCGAAAGAACATGGCAATCGGGTGGTTAATTTACTTTTCGCACCCAGCCTTTGGTGCCGGGGTAGTGTTTCAGCAGGTCGTCCATTTTGTCTTCGGGGACAAGGTAGACGGCTTTGGAGAGGCCATCGGTCCAGAGACCTTTGGGGCCGGTGACGGTGCCCATGGCTCTGGTGGTCATGCCGATGCCGGTGTGGGGGTCGACGACGTGGGAATAGCGCAGGCCGGCGATTTCGACGAATTGTTCGGTGTCGCCGGAGGTGGAGATGGCGCAGTTGTGAATGGCGACGGATTCGGGGGCGGCCAGGCCATGATCTTCGATGCCGACGACCCAGCCATCTTTGCCGGGCGGGGCATCGCCGACGACGATATCGCCGCCGGCTTCGCAGAGGGCGGAGTTGATGCCGTGGGCGCGGAGCGTTTCGATGGCCCGGTCGCCGGCGTAGCCTTTGGCGATGCCGCCCATGTCCAGTTTCATGCCGGACTGGGCGAGTCGGACGGAGTGGTTGGCGGGGTCGAGCGTGATTTTTCGCCAGCCGACGAACGTCCTGGCGGTTTCGATGTCTTCCTTCTTAGGCAGCACATGATCCTTACGCGCTTTACGCCAGAGTTGCACGAGCGGGCCGACGGTGATGTCGAACCCGCCATCGGTCAGTTCCGACAACTTGAGGGCTTCGTTGAAGAGTGTCCACAGGTCATCGGAGACTTTGATGGGCTGGGTCGCGGCGGTTCGGACGACGCGATTCAGCTCGCTGTCAATGAGGTAGTCACTTGCCGCACGGTCCACATCCGCAATTCGCGCGAAAGCAGCGCGGCAGGCGTTGACGGCGGCGTTTTCATCAGTAGCGTAGACCACCAGCCGAGTTCTCATGCCCATGTGAATCTGGGCATATTCAAAGCGCGTAAGCGCGGGAATTGTGGTAGATTGGGTTGTGGCGGCGGTCTGGGAAATGGCACGCGGGCCGGGCGATTGATTCGCCTGGCAACCGATCCCCCCTAGCACTGCCACGAGCGCGGCCAGCACGCTCGGAACAACAACCCATCGAAACATGTGTAGAGCCATAGAACTGATTCCAAGAAAGGATAGTCACAAGCCATGCGTAAGTTGTCGCGAATTCTGAGCACGATGGCCGTCGCCGTTTTCGGCGGCGCGCTCGTCTGCGGCGCTGAAGAGCCCAAGACCGCCACGGAAACGATCAAGATTCCCAACAGCACGGTCTCATTTGACCTGGTGCATCTGCCGGCCGGGAAGGTCGTTTATAAGGACAAGGACGGCAAGGACAAAGAGGCCGAAATCAAGCCGGTCTGGATCGGCAAGTTCGAGACCAAGTGGGATGAATTCGATGTGTACTGGCAGAAGCTGGACCTGACGGCCGACCAGCAGAAGACCGGTTACGATACTGAAAATCGGCCGAGCAAGCCGTATGCGCCGCCCGATCGCGGGTTTGGCCATGCCAATTACCCGGCCGGTTCGGTGATGTCGAACGAGGCGCAGAAGTACGTCAAGTGGCTCTCGAAGACAACCGGCAAGAAGTATCGCCTGCCGACGGTGGCGGAGTGGACCTATGCCTGCAAGGCCGGTGGCAAGGGCGAAAAGATGAAGGCGGATGTGCTCAAGGATTACGCCTGGTTCATCCTCAACGCCAAGGGACCGCAGGGCGATCAGACGATGGAATGCGGGAAGAAGAAGCCCAATGCCTGGGGCCTTTACGATACGCTCGGGAATGTGGCCGAGTGGGCCATCCGCGAAGATGGCACCCCCGTGGCCATGGGCGGCTCATTCCAGGATGAGGCCGATGATGTGCATTGCGATGCCCAGGCGGAGTACAACGCCTCGTGGCAGCGCGATGATCCGCAGGATCCGAAGGGCAAGTCGTGGATGTCGAATGGCGCGCATGTGGGGATTCGCGTGGTACGCGAGGATTGAGCGGATTCGGATTGATGGAAAAAGATAGCCCATGCGGCGCGCTGAGAAATCGGCGCGCCGCTTTCTTTTTAACGCCTATTCGGAACCGTTACGCTTCGACGGCCGCGGCCTTGCGCTCGGCCGGCAGCTTGATCGTGAACGATGCCCCCTCGCCGGGCTTGCTGCGCGCGGAGATCAGGCCGCCATGTTTCTGGATCAGGCTGTAGCTGATCGAAAGCCCGAGGCCCGTTCCCCGGCCGACGGGCTTGGTGGTAAAGAACGGTTCGAAGAGCCGGCGCAGATTGCGCGGTTCGATACCGGGGCCGTTATCCGAGACTTCGATCATGCACCAGTCGTTCTCGCGCAGGGTGCGAATGCGCACGGTTGCCCCCGGCGTTTCCTCGGTCGCATCGAGCGCGTTGCGGATCAGGTTGATCAGGACCTGCTGCACATTCTGGGAAAGGAGCGGGATCGTGACCGCGGCGGGGTCGGCGGATAGATCCTCCACGATCGACACCTGCCGCATTCGCTTGTCGAACGACAGCATGTTGAGCGAATCGCGAACGACATCGTTGAGTGAAAGCGTGCGCCACTCCGCATCCGTGGGGCGGGAGAAGGTGGTGAGCTCGCGGACGATGCGGGAGATGCGCTCGATCTGATCGCGCAGGGTTTGAATCGCATCGGGGCGGGGCTTGTCGGGGCGGCGGATCATGAGCTGCAGGAGCGAATCCATGCTGGCCAGGGGATTGGCGATTTCATGGGCCACGCCGGCCGCCATCTGCCCGAGCGCGAACATCTTTTCGCTCTGGAGCATTCTCCGCTCCTGGCGGCGCAGGCGGCGGGCCATCGAGAGAATCCGCCGGTTCTGCCGCAGCAAGCGCCGGCGCTGCAATCGAAGCGACCGGGCGATATGGCTGGCGACCAGCACGGTTCCGATCTGCGCGCCGCACCAGCCGAGGGTCATGAGCTTGGTGGCGCGCAGTATCGGCCATTGCTCCGCCATCTGGAAGCCCAGCAGGAGGATGGCCATCGTCACCCCCGCCGCCGCGAAGGCCATTACCTGCGGCAACAATAGCCCCGCGAACACCATGTGCAGGACGAACAATCCCAGCAGCGGGCTCGATGGCCCGCCGGTCCAGACGGTGAGGAAGGTCAGGGCGATGACATCGAGAACGAACTGGATCCACGCCAGCCAGAGCAGGAACGCCCGCCGCGATGCCTTGGGCGGCGGCGTCCGCAGCACCCACCATAAGGCCGCGTTGTAGGAAAGAATCATCGCGCCGACGATGGCGATGCCCGCATCGTGGACGGTGAACCACTCTTTTCCGTAGCGGTCGAGCAGCGCGCCTGCCAGCACTGCGCAGCCCGCCAGCCAGCGCAGGCGGATAAACCACCTGAGCTGTCCCAGAAGGGGCGCCCACCATCCTGACACGGTTCCTGCTCTCATCTCCTTTACAGTATACCCGCGCAATGCGGCGATGGCTTTAGCGCTGGCCAACTTCCTGCTTGGACGCGCTGCGCTGCACCGTGACGACAACCGTCGGCCGGGGCGCGGTTTCCGCAGTGGCCTCCACCGCATCTTCGGTGGACTTGATCAAGTCGAGCATCTTCGTCCCCTCGACGTAATCTGTTAACACGATCCGCTTGATGTGCTTGAGCGACTCCAGCGTGCCGGTCATTCGTTCCAGGCCTTCGTGGATGCGCCGCAGGCAGCGCTCGGCGTTTTCTCCCTCGCCGGCGCGGCGGCTGAGAAGCTGGAGTTGCAGCTCGATGATGCTCATCGCGTTGTTCAGCTCGTGGTTGAGCGTTGTCGCGACGTGGCCGAGCGTCTCCAGTCGCCTCTGCTCGTTGGCCTGTAGCTGCTCGGCCAGGTGGTTGTAAGCGCTGGCCAGTTCGCCGAATTCATCGGTTTGATGGAGGTTCACGCGGCACGCGAAGCGCTCGGCCGCCAGTTCCCGGCTGGCGTGGACGAGTTTATCCACCGGCTCCAGAATGATGCCCGCGGCGCGCATCAGCAGCAGCACGGCGGCGTTGATGACCAGGAGAAAAACGATCGCCAGGCCCAGAACCAGCCAGCGCATCCGGCGGATCAGACTCTCCTGCTCCAGGTGCGCATGCTCGTGGACTTCACGACTTAAGGGCAGGGTGTGCTGCCGCAGCGACAGGGCCAGATTCAAAGCGGCATCGTTATGGGCTT
The DNA here is from genome assembly GCA_038244055.1 of Tepidisphaerales bacterium. Lineage (GTDB taxonomy): Bacteria > Planctomycetota > Phycisphaerae > Tepidisphaerales > Tepidisphaeraceae > DASPKW01. The sequence continues at coordinate 5,768 of JBBRTW010000430.1, forward strand.
TGGCGATGGTCTGATCCTGAACGGTGGCCAGAACCGCGATATGCCGCTCAAAATCAGGCCAACTTGCCTGCAACTGCTTGAAATGCTCGCGCGCCTCGCCGTCCTCTACAACGTAGGACTGGCCAATCCGACTGATCCTCTCGCGCGCTCCTTCGATGGTGTCCACCAGTGCATCCAAGTGATGCTCGCGCCCTACTTTCAACTCGAACAGCTTTACCTCGATCGTGCCAATATCCGTCGAAAGCTGGCTGACCTGCTCCTCCACCCGCCAGGCCTGGTCGTTGATGTGCTCAAGATCCTGCAGCACGCCCTGCAGGAGAATGATGGCGACCACCGCCATCACCAGCAGCAGCGCCACCAGAGGACCCAGAAGTTTGAGCAGTTTTCGTCTCAGCATGACATCACCCGTTTTTCGGGTTGGGTAACGCGTCTTACTCGCGCTGGGCTTTCTCCCAGACGGGCCCGAGTTTTTCGATCATCGCCCTCAGAGGCTGGTAGTTATTGGCCGAACATGGAATGAACC
>JBBRTW010000431.1:0-6289 GCA_038244055.1 Tepidisphaerales bacterium
AACACGCCCCGCACCCCAAACGCCAGAGCATCAAAACCCGACGCTATCGCTGCTCGATCGATCGGAAGTATCTGCTGACGGTGCTATCGCAATAAAACTACATGCGGTTGCCCTGCGGGAGCCGGCCACCAAAAACGCCATCTGCGGAAAAATCGATCCCCGGCTCCCGACCTTTTCTCGTGAACATTCAAATGATCTCAACACGCAATCTTGCTGCCAAATTCACTGCATCTCCCGCGACCGCGCCGCCACCATCGCCCCGATCGTATCGACCACCATGACCACCACGGTGAGACCCGTCAGGTGATAGCCGGCCTGCAGGGTCCAATCGTTCTTGAACAGGCCCAGGCAGATGATGGCATTGGCAAGATACCCGGCGTAAAAAGCCATGGTGATCGCATGCTCGCGCCGCCTGCGCCAGGCGAGAAAGGCCGCAAGGCAGGCGTACAGCACAAACACCGCCAGCCCCGCCCCGAAATACCACATCGACTTGTCGACATCGTCTTCGGCGATCGCCAGATAAACCACATAAATGATCAGCGCCGGCGGTACGCAGGCGAAGCAGGCCGCGATGATCCACATTGCCGTGCGCAGCCCGGATGAAGTCGCGCGGGCAAAAACCAGCCGGCCTTTCCAGGCGATCAACGGCAACGCCGCGAAAAAAGGGGCGGCCAGCAACATCAACTGCCATTCCCGCGGCGGAAAACCGCCCCGCCCGATCTCATTGAAGATGACCTGAAGCACATCCAGCGGCGAGGTGCTCCAGACGAAACTAACGAAAGGCGTAATCGCCGCCGGAATCATCAGGATCAAAAACAAAATCGCCCCCCGCCGCGTGGGCTTGTCCGATTCCCTCGGCCCATCGTAGTTCAACACCGGAATCGGCGCCGGCGGCCAATTGGGCGGCGGCGCGGACTGCTGAGGTGGCGGCCAGGGCGGAGACGACATGACCAGTAGAGTACCCGCCGGGGGGTCGGGGTTCATAGTCCATCTACTTTCACCCATCCATCAATTTCTCACGCATCAATGCCCGATAGGGTGAATAGCTTTAGCGCAATCTTAATGAATGTCATCGCTTTCATTCTCGGACAGGGATTTTTTCCCAACCTCCAGACTTCGCTCGGCATCGGCACCGCCATGCCCTGGTTGGCCGCCATTTTCATCGGCGCATCGGGCGCGCTCCTCGCCTGGGTGCCCCGGCAGCGCCGCCGTGTCGGCACGGCCATCCTCCTCTTCCTCGCCGCGGCCGCCTGTCTCCTGGTCGCGGCCGCCCTGCTCACCAACGGCTTTGGAATCGACGATGCCGGCTATCGCTGGACGCGTTTTATCGGACAGCTCCTCCTCTCGGCCGCCCTCATCAATGTCAGCGGCGTGCTCCTCTTCAACGTCCTCCTGGCCGCCATCCGTCTGCGCCCGCCCGCCATTGTCAGCGATCTGCTCATCGCCCTGGCCTACCTCATCGTCGCCATCTCCCTGCTCACCAGCGTGGGCGTCAACCTGACCGGCATCGTCGCCACCAGCGCCGTGGTGACGGCCGTCATCGGCTTCTCTTTGCAGGATACGCTTGGAAATGTCATGGGCGGCATGGCCGTCCAACTCGACAGCTCCATAGGCGTCGGCGACTGGATTCGCGTCGGCGATGTCGAAGGAAAAGTCACCCAGGTCCGCTGGCGTCACACCGCCATCGAAACCCGCAACTGGGATACGGTGCTCCTCCCCAACAGCCTGCTCGCCAAGACCCAGGTCACCGTCCTCGGCCGCCGCGCCAGCCAGCCGCAGCAGCGCCGGCAATGGGTCTATTTCCACGTCGATTATCGGCACTCGCCCACCAAGGTGATCGACACGGTTGAAACCGCCCTGCGCGCTGAAGCGATCCCCAACGTCGCGGCCGAGCCCAAACTGCACTGCCTGATGACCGAGTTCCGCGACTCCTACGCCACCTACGCCCTCCGCTACTGGCTCACGGATTTGTCCGGCAATGATGGCTGCGATTCGATGATGCGAACCCGCATCTACGGCGCGCTCAAGCGCGCCGGCATCGCTCCATCCATCCCAGCCCAGCAGGTCTTTTTCACCGAGGAAGACACCGAGCGCCGCCAGCGCAAGGAAAGCCAGGAACTCACCCAGCGAGTCGAGGCCCTCCGCGCCGTGGAGCTCTTTGCGCCGCTAACCGACCAGGAGCGCCACGAGCTGGCGGTGCATGTGAAGACGGTCCCCTTCGTGCGCGGTGAAGCCATCATGCGCCAGGGGGCGCGGGGCGAGGGGCTCTACGTGCTGGTCCGCGGCGGCGCTGAAGTGCGCGTGGCGGCCGATGATGGCCGAAGCACCAGCCACGTCGCCGATCTCAAGGCCGGCGATTTCTGCGGCGAGATGGGCCTGATGACCGGCGGCGAGCGCGCCGCCAACGTGATCGCCACCGCCGACACCACCTGCTACCGCGTCGACAAAAAGGATTTCCAGGGCATCCTCTCCCACCGCCCCGAGATCGCCGAAGAAATGGCCAAAATCCTCGCCCGCCGCCGCACGGAGCTGGAGGCGGTGCGCGAGGGATTGAATGAGGAGGCGGCGCGGCATCGACTGCGCAATGCGCAGGGCGATTTGCTGCAGAGGATTCGGCGGTTTTTCACGCTGGAAATGTGATGGGGTGGGGTAGACATTCTTGTCTGCCCTGAAACAGATTTCCAAACGCCTGCGACTTCTATTTTCTGAAAGCCTTTGCTCCCCTATTCCACTTCCTGATCTAAGGAAAGTTTCCACCCGGGCAGACAAGAATGTCTACCCCACCGAAACCTCACGGCCGCTTCCAACTCGGCTGGCTCGCCGACCACGGCCTCACTCCCCCCGCCGGCCGGGTCGTCCCTCCCACCGTCCATGAATTCCCCGTTGGGTTCGTCGCCGGCTTCTTCGAACCCGGCGATTTGCGCGGCTCCAGATCCTCTTCCTCCTGCGCCTGCACGGCCTTGTCGCGCCAGACATTGGGCACGAAATCGTACCGCTCGAATTTCGTCGGCTCCTTCCCATCGTCCCAGTCGCCCTGGATGTAATACTGGTCGTCCCCCGTGAAAACCATGTTCACCAGCACGAAACCGATCCCCAGCACTACGAACCCAATCAAGATGATCGCCGACGTGCGCGGTGCATGGTCCGGATCGAGATCGATGATTCGCGGGTCTTGCGTGTCCATGGGCAAATCAATTTCGGATGAATCGATTTCGGATTGCCGATTGCGGATCGCGGATTGAAGAAAGGGGCTCGCGTATTCTCTCAATCCGCAATCCACAATCCGCAATAATCCTACTTCTCCCAGACAATATCGGCCACTCCCGCCCGCCTGTTCGCCAATCGCGCGATCACAAACAGCCAGTCGCTGATCCGATTCAAATACGTCAGAATCATCGGCGCAACCGGCCGATCCATCGTAAAATCGACCAGCAGCCGCTCCGCCCGCCTGCAAATCGTCCGCGCCACATGCAGCCGCGCCGCCATCTCGCACCCTCCCGGCAAAATAAAATTCCGCAGTGGCTCCAGTTCGCTCTCGCCGTTATCGATCTCCATCTCCAGATGATGCACCAGGTCATCCTCGAGCATTGGCAGCGACCGCGTCGATGGCGAATCCTCCGGCGTCGCCAGATGCGACCCGATCGCGAACAGTTCCCCCTGCACCCGCAGCAGGATCGCCGAAATGGCCGGGTCCGCCCCCGGCGCGCTCCGCGCCAGCCCCAGCGCCGCGTTGAGCTCATCCACGGTTCCGTAAACCGCGATCCGCTTGTCGCACTTGCGCACCCGCCCGCCGCCGAACAGGCCGGTCGTCCCATCATCACCCGTCTTGGTGTAAATCTTCATCTGCTCCCATCATTGGCACGGTCGGCCCCTCGATCAAGACGAATCGCCGAACATCGTCGCGTTTGTCGCGCACTTAGCCCGGCGTGAATACACGCCGGGAAACCTCCGCAAACCAAAAACCAATCATCGCGCAACAACACCCACCACTCTCTCTCCCTCACGACACCCGCCCCGCAATCTGTATAATCCCCCCCATGCCCCAGATCATCGACGGCGCAGCCCTCGCCCTGCAAATCCGCGAGCAGGTCAAGGCCGGCGTCGCCCAATTCGCCTCCCAGGGCCGCAGCGTCCACCTCACCGCCATCCTCGTCGGCTCCACCGGCGCGGGCGAGCTCTACGCCCAGCGCCAGAAGGAAACCTGCGCCGCCGTCGGCATCGATTACGAGCTGGTCACACTCCCGGCCGACGCCACCTTCGACGATGTCGCCTCCCTCATCGAGCGCCTCAACAAGGACCTCTCCGTCACCGGCATCATGCTCCACCTCCCCCTGCCCGCCCAACTCGATGCCACCGAGTTGCAATACAGGATCGACCCCGTCAAGGATGTCGAAGGCGTCAACCCCGCCAATATCGGCTATGTCGTCTACGGCCACACCCTGATCGCCCCCTGCACCGCCCTGGCCGCCGTCGAGCTGATCAAATCCACCGGCGTCGAAATCCGCGGCGCGGAGGCCGTCGTCGTCGGCGCTTCCGAAATCGCCGGCAAGCCCATCGCCCTGCTGCTCACCGAGCAAATGGCTACCGTCACCCTCTGCCACATCGCCACGAGGAACGTCGCCGCCCACACCCGCCGCGCCGATATCATCGTCGTCGCCGTCGGCAAGCCCAACCTCATCACCGCCGACCACGTCCGCGAGGGCGCGGTCGTCATCGATGTCGGCATCAACAGAGTCAAGCAGCCCGATGGCACCCGCAAAACCGTCGGCGATGTCGATTTTGACGCCGTCGCCCCCAAAGCCGCCCACATCACCCCCGTCCCCGGCGGCGTCGGCCCCATGACCGTCGCCATCCTCCTCCGCAACACCCTCCGCAGCGCCGAACTCCTCTTCGCCCGGCCGAAGGATTTGTACTGAGGAGAAAGCCGCCGACCCATTTGCCCATCGCGTCGAATTCGACGGCCACGCGACCTATACCCTATAGCCTACACCCGATACCCTCCTCACCAACCTTGTATTCATACCCCAATCTAAGACAATCCCTCCGTCTGCGGCGCGCTCCCATCCGCGCGCTGACACGGAGGATTTCAGACCATGCGCGTCATCGCTCTCATGAACCAGAAAGGCGGGGTCGGCAAGACCACCACCACCGTCAACCTCGGCGCGGCACTCGCCGAGGCCGGCAAACGCGTCTGCCTCATCGATCTCGATCCCCAGTCCCATTTGACCATCAACTACGGCGTCGAACCGTCGGCCGATATTGTCTCCCTCTACAACGTCCTGGTCGAAGAGCGACCCATCACCGAGGCGCTGCACGAGGTCGACAAGAACGTCTGGCTGGTCCCCTCATCCATCGACCTGGCGGCGGCCGAGATCGAGCTGGTCAGCATCCTTGGCCGGGAGCAGATCCTCAAAAAGCGCCTGGAGGATGCCGATTTCGATTACGACTACGTCCTGCTCGATTGCCCGCCCAGCCTGGGGCTGCTGACGATCAACGCGCTGGCCGTGGCCAATGAAGTGCTGATCCCGATGCAGCCGCATTTCCTGGCGCTGCAGGGCGTCGGCAAGCTTCTGGAGACGGTGCAGCTCGTCAATCGCCGGATGAACCCGATCCTCAAGGTTTGCGGCATCGTCCTGACCATGTACGACAGCCAGACCAAGCTCTCCACCGAAGTCGTCAACGATCTGAGCAGCTTCATCGAATCGGCCAAGGGCAAACCCCTCCCCTGGGCGGCCGCCCGAATTTTTAAGAGCAAGATTCGCCGGAACATCAAATTGGCCGAGTCCCCCAGCTTCGGGCAAACCATTCTCAAATACGATTCCGCCAGCAACGGCGCGGCCGACTACCGCGCTCTAGCCAGGGAACTCCTCTCCATGGAAGGCACCGCCGTCGCACCGGGCGCGGTGCCCGTAGAGTTGCGCGGGGGGAATGATGTGCCGGCCGAGCCGGTGGCCGCCCTGCCGATCGCGATCGCGGCCCCGTCCATCATCATTCCTCCAATCGCCATCGCCAGTCCTCCCGTCGCCCTCTCCGCACCGACACCATCTTTCGCCCCTCAGCCCATCGTGCCTACCGCGCCATCTGCCGCCGCGCCCGCCCAACATCCGGCCAGCCACTCGCCCTTCTCCGACTCCACCATCGCCTCCCCCGACCTGACGACACTCGAACTGACGCCCCAAAGCGCCGATTCGATCAACCCCGCCCCCCCAACCCGCCCCCCCCGAACCCCCAACCCTAAACCCCGAACCCCCCAAACGAAACCCCAAACCCCCCAAACCCACCAGGGCCC
>JBBRTW010000432.1:0-6268 GCA_038244055.1 Tepidisphaerales bacterium
AGCGCTGGCGAGCGTGCTCGATGGACTCAAGGACGACCCGAAGAAGGTCGGCGCGGCCGTCGGCTCCGAGGACCGCAGGCTCATCGAAGAACACGCCAGCTTCGTCCGCGAGATGGAGGAGGACCTCAAGCAGGCCACGGCCGCCGCGGCGCATCCGGTGCCGGTGCTTGAGCCCGGCGTTCGCAAAGACAACGACAACATCCCGCAGATCAGCAAGGTGCAGATCGACCTGATGATCAACGCCTTCGCCGGCGATTTCGCGCGGGTGGCTTCGCTGCAATACACCCACTCCGTCGGCGGCGCACGCTTCCGCTGGCTCGGCATCAACGAAGGCCATCACGCCCTCTCCCACGAAGGCAACGACAAGCTCGAGACCCAGGAAAAGCTCACCAAGATCAACAAGTGGTTCTGCGGGCAACTCGCCTACATGGCCAAGCGCCTGGCCGAAACCCCCGAACCCGGCGGCCAGGGAAGCCTGCTGGACAACACCCTGATCGTCTGGACCAACGAACTGGGCGAAGGCAACTCGCACTCGCTGGACAACGTGCCCTTCGTGATGGTCGGCAACGGCCTGGACTTCAAGATGGGCCGCGCCGTCACCTGCCCCAAGCGAACCCCGCATAACCGCCTGCTGATGTCCCTGGCCCACGGCTTTGGACATCGCGTGAACTCCTTCGGCAGCCCGAACTTCTGCGCCGCGGGGCCGCTTTCGCAATTGACGTGAACCTATGAAACCGATGTTGACCTGCCTGATCGTCGTGTGGATGGCCGGCGGCGCGCTGGCGGAGAACTATTCGTGGCAGGACCCGCAGGCGACGGTGCTGCCCAACGGGGACCTCGCCTGGGCGCCGCACCCGTTTGTTTTCGAGAAGGGGGATTCGGCTCGCTACATTGACTTCGCGGCCGGCGACGATGCGAATCCCGGCACACAGGCGCAGCCATGGAAACATCATCCGTGGGATGCGAGCGCCGCCGGCAAGGCGAAAGCCTGCGTCGGCATACAGACTTATGTGTTCAAGCGCGGCGTCGTCTATCGCGGACACTTGGCCGTCAAAGAGGCGGGCAAGCCCGATGCGCCGATCCGCTTGACCAGCGATCCCGCCTGGGGGCAGGGAGAGGCTGTGCTGTGCGGCTCGGAACCCGTCGCGGCCTGGAAGCAGGGGGCTACCCACAAGGACATCCCCGAACCCGATCGCGTCTGGTGGACGGATCTCGACTTCGCCCCCCGCGCGGTATGGAGCGTAGGCAAGGAGGGCAACGGGGGGATCATGCGAATCCCGCTGGCCCGCACGCCGAACTGGAAGGTCTCCAATCCCGATGATGTCAAGAGCGAGTGGTGGGTGTGGGACAACCCGCGCAAGCCGTTCGGCAACACGATCAAGAATGAGCGCGGCCAGACAATGCACATGGGGATTGACACCAAACACATCAAGGGCAAACCGGAGGAGTATTTCAAGGGCGCGTTGATCTGGCCGGAGTACGGCTGGGTGATGAGCGGGCCCTATCCCACCGAGGTTGAGGTGGTGGACTTGAAGCAGAACGCGCTGGGGTTTAGCGGCTGGACCGGCGGTACCGCCGGCGTCATCATGCGCAACATGCGCTACTACCTCGAGGACAAGCCACAGTATTTGGATGATCCGGAGGGGGAATACTGGTTCGAGAAGAAGAAATCGGGCGGGCGGCTTTACCTGCGCCCACCGGGCGGCGTCGATCCCAACACGATGCAGATTGAGGCCGGCCGCTATAGTAACCTGGTCGAGGGGGAGAAGGTCGAGCACGTTCATATCACGGGGCTGACTTTTCGCTTCACCACGCCGGCCTGGAACATCACGGGTTCAACCTGGGATTTCAGCACCAAGCCGTGGGGGTTCCGCCCGGAAATGTACCCGGGCTGCGTGCGCGTCTGGGGGGAGGGACAGGATATCCGTGTGGCCAACTGCCGCTTCGAACACGTCTTTTTCCCCATCCGAATCCGCGCGCTTCAGGAGGGACAGCGCGTGAACAATGTGCTGATCGAGGACAACGATTTCCGCTATACCGATGCGGGAATTCTGTCGGTTGAGGATGGGGTTGGCTGGGGCTTCGCGCAGCCGCGCGGCCGGCTGGGCGATGTGCGCATCTACAGGAACCACTCGCTGGAGACAGGCCGGCGGCCCTCCCGCGGCGGCACCGGCACCGGCATCGACGTCAGCGGGGCGCGCACGGTCGAGATCGCGGGCAACGTGATCGAGCGCTCCTATGCGCAGGGGATTAATGTCAGCGGCGCGAAACTCAACGGCATGTGGGGAGATGTGCCGTTTACGCGCGTGCTGATTCACCACAACAAGGTCTGGGAGTCCATGCTCAACTGCAACGATTACGGCGGCATCGAGACCTGGCAGGGCGGGCCGTTCTACGTTTTCGATAACATCTCATACAACGCGCTCGGCTACCGTAACTGGGAACGCTACAGCGGCAAGGATGCCGGATTTGGCCACGCGTATTATCTGGATGGCGCGTTCAAGAACTACCATTTCAACAACATCGCCTGGGGCAAAGCCAAGGACACCGCCAGCCCCGTCGTCAACTGCTCGGCGTTCCAGGAAATCCACAGTTACCAGAACACGTTTTTCAACAACACGGTCTATAACTACAACACCGGTTCGCGGCGGCAGGCGCCCGTGGCCGGACGCAACAAGTATCTGGGCAACATCTGGGAGAGCATCGGCCAGCACGTCTTCCGTCACGCTGACCCCGCCAAGACCGCCGCCGAAGGCAACGCGAAAGACGCCGGACCGGCCAAGGAGCAATTCGCGCTCGAATCCAACGCGTACGGCCGCAATTTCTTTCACGACATCAAAGAGATGGGCGTACTGGAGCCATCGGGGCGCTGGCTGCTGTCGTTCGATGATTTCAAGTCCGCGCTGGTGAAGCACAATGCCCTCCTGAGCGAGTTGGGAACCGTGAGCCAGACCCCACTGCTGCGCGCGCCCGCGCAAGGCGATTTCAGGCCGGCCCAAGGCTCCGCCGGCGCGGACCAGGGCGTCAAGGTTTTCGTTCCCTGGGCGCTCTCCGGTGTGGTGGGCGAATGGAACTTCTGCCGCCCGGCGGATGATCCGGCCCACCTGATGGATGAGCACTGGTACATGACCGATTACCACGTCTCGCGCGAAGAGTATCACGACCGCCCCATGTATCCGCTCAAAGGCGCGAACGTGACCGCCGGGGACTATGTCCAGGGACCGCTGGAAGACTGGACGACCGGCGCGCTGAACTTCGCCGCCGCGAAAAAGCAATATGCCGTTCTAACCAACGCCGACCTGATGAAGCCGTTTTCGTTCAAGGACTTGAAGAAGAGCCGCCACGAAGGCGCAAAACCCGAGCCCGTCACGATCGAAGGCGAGGCGCTGAAGAATCCGCAGATCTATTCGTCCAACATGCTGATCGAAGTCTATTTCAAAACCACGCCCGGCCATGTCGGAGGGGTGCTCATGGAAAAGCTCAAGGGCAGCGGCTACAGCCTGACGATCAGTTCAGCGGGCGGGATCGCCTTCAGCATCAAGGGCGCGAGGGCATCGGGCGCGGTCGAGAGCAGCGCGAAAGTGAACGATGGCCAATGGCATCATGTGATCGCCGAGTTGGACCGCCCATCGCGGAAGCTGACGCTCTATGTCGATGGCCGGAAGGATGCCTCGGCCCAGGGAGTGGATGCGTCGGTGTCGCTGGCGAATGAGGGGGATGTTCATGTGGGCGGCACACCCGATGGAAGAAACCTCGACGGTACGCTGGATTTCCTGCGTCTGGCGCAGGGCACCCTCGCCGATGCGGACACCACCATCGAGGAACTCTACGCCTGGGAATTCGCCGGCCCGCAGCACCGCGATTTCAGCGGCCAGCCGCCGATTGGCAAACGCGATGCCGGAGCTTTAGAAGCCAGGCCGTGAGCAAGCGAGCAAAGGCTGAAGTTCGCGAACGCGCCTCGGACTGGCGCCGCTCGTGGATGAGATCATCGCCGATGAGGGCTGCTTTCTATTCACCCTTTAATGGGGCGAACGGGGTATTTGCGCAGTCGATTTGGGGGTGTTTGCAATGAGAAGCGGCCGCCGCGGAAATCACCCGCGATGGGTGTGCATGCCGCATATAAGTGGAAATTCCAATGAATCGATATCGGGGGGCCGCCGAAAGCATCTGTGACGGTAATGGGGTTTGAATCGGATTGACCCGCCGAATGGGAGACACGCAATTCTCCGCATCACGACTGAAAGGCTTGAGCGATGACCGCGCTGACAGATTTGATCGAACAACTGGCGCCGGCGGTGATGGCATGCGACGCCAATGACCTTCAGGCGCTGGCGACGGTGCATAGCCTCCTGCAGCTTGTGACCCGCCAGGCGTCAGAACTTCCGGCCGCCGATGCTGCGGCGGGGCGGGTGGGCAAATGCGCCGATAACGGCGCAACGCTGATCGAACGAATCATGTTGCGTGAGGTGGATGACACGGCAAAGAGCCTGCAGCAGGTCCTAAATGTCGTTGATGAAATGCAGCGGCTGGTGCGCGGCGAAGTGTGGAGCGCTCCGGAAAACGTCGCCGCGCCAATGGGTCAAGCGCAGACCGCGCCGGCGACCACCGCCGTGCAGGGCGAAGCGGAATCGGACCTGATCCGGGCGGATGATGCGCCGCTGGTGGCGGAGTTCATCGGCGAGGCGCGGACGCATATCGAATCGGCCGAGGGCGCGGTGCTCAAGGTGGAGGAGCATCCGGAGGATCTCGAATCGGTGAACGCGATCTTCCGTAGCTTTCATACCATAAAAGGCGTCGCGGGGTTTTTGAATTTAAAGCAAATCGGTTCGGTGGCGCACGCCGCGGAAAGTTTATTGGATCCAGCCCGCAAGGGGAGCCTGGTTCTCACGCCACCGGCGATTGATGTGATTCTGGAGACGATCGACTTCATGAAGGCGATGATCACGGCGCTGGAACAGGCGCTGACATCGAATCAGCCGATCGCCGCCCAGCCGGGGATGGCAGGACTCCTCGAACGCCTGGATGATTGCACCAAAGGAAAGGCGATCGCCAAGAGGCCGGCCAAGGCGAGTGGTGGCACAGAAACCACTCGGGAGGATGGGGAAAAGAGCGCCGCGCCTGCGGCGGGAACCGCGTCACCCGGGACGGCGTCAGGCGGAACCACGGCCGAGACGACAGTCAAAATCTCCACGGATCGGCTGGACAGCCTGATCGACATGATCGGGGAGCTGGTGATCGCCGAATCGATGGTGCGGCAGGATGTGATCCTGCTGGCGGGTGACAATCAAAGGCTGGCGCGAAACAGCTCGCACCTGGGGAAGATCACGCGGGCGCTTCAGGAACTATCCATGTCAATGCGGATGGTTCCGATCCAGGGCGTGTTCCAGAAGATGACCCGCCTGGTGCGGGACCTGGCGCGCAAGGCGGGCAAAGAGATTGACCTGGTGGTCACGGGGGGCGAAACGGAACTGGATCGCAATGTGGTGGAAGCGATCGGCGATCCGCTGGTTCACATGATCCGCAACTCGGTGGATCATGGGATCGAAACTCCCGAGGCGCGGCAGAAGGCCGGAAAATTGGCCGCCGGGCGCGTGGAATTGCAGGCGCGGCACCAGGGTGGAAACATCGTGATCAGCATCGGCGATGACGGCAAAGGCCTGGATAAGAAGCGGATTCTCAAGAAGGCGATGGATGCAGGTCTGGTGCGCGACGGGCAGGAACTGAGCGAGCCGGAAATCTTCGCTTTGATTTTTCATCCGGGGCTCTCGACGGCCGAGAAGATCACGGATGTTTCGGGTCGGGGCGTGGGGATGGATGTGGTGCGGAAGAACATTGATGCCCTGCGCGGGCGGATCGAGATTACATCAACTGAAGGGCAGGGGACGCGTTTTGTGATCAAGCTTCCGCTGACGCTGGCGGTGATCGATGGGCTGGTGGTGAAGGTGGGCACGGAGCGCTACATCCTGCCGATGACCAGCGTCGAGCAGAGCCTGCGGCCGGCGGCGGGGCAGATATCGACGGTCCATGGGCGGGGCGAGGTGTGCCTGATTCGCGGGAGCCTGCTGCCGCTGACCCGGCTGCACCGGCTGTTCAATGTCACGCCGAAACAGGAAGACCCGACCAAGGCTTTGACGGTAATTGTCCAGGATAATCAGCGGCGCGGGGCGATCCTGGTGGACGAGCTTCTGGGGCAGCAGCAGGTGGTCATTAAATCGCTGGGCGAGCGGATCGGAAACATTCGCGGCGTTTCCGGCGGGGCCATCCTGGG
>JBBRTW010000433.1:0-6246 GCA_038244055.1 Tepidisphaerales bacterium
ATTCCGATGTCGAGTAGGGGGTTGTGATGGGACATGACAGTGTCGAAATGCAATTCGGCATGGACTCGACATCGGAATGTCGAGCTACTTGTCGAGCCACTTTTTTAGGATTCGATATTGGGATGGCGATTGACGGTCGGACTCAACATTGGAATGTCGAGCTACTTTTGAATGTCGAGCTACTTTTGAATGTCGAGCTACATGCCACATGATGCTGAAAACTGTATTTGCAATATTTATCGCGGCGTTTCTGGCCCTTGGGCCGGGATGCGCGGAATATGGATCGGCTCAGCCGAAGCGGCCGGTTCCGCCGCCGCTGGCGGATGAACCGATCGGCCTGCAACTGACCCGCGCTGAGCCGCGTCTGGCGGGGGAATCGTTTCGCGTGCTGCTGGATTTCGAAAAGCCGCACGATTCGGCATTTCTGCTCGCGCCCCTGCGACCGACCATCGATCCGGGCAACGCCCACACCGGCCGCTCCAGCCTGCTTCTCAATCCCCAGATTCGCGAATTCGCCGTGAAGCTCGGTGCGCTGTCGCCCGGGCCATTCCCCGGATCGTGGACTCTAGCCGGCGCATACTTTCGCTCGGCCGGGCCGGCCACTATCACCCTCTCCTGGCGCACCGCATCGGGCATCCAGCCGGCCGGGCAGCGCGAGGTCACACTTGCGCCCAACCAGTGGACGCCGGTCCTTCTCGATCTGACGACCGCCTCAACCCAGACCAGCGCCGATGCTGGGGTGCTGGTTTTCAAAGTCGCGGGGAGCGCGATGGTTTGGTGCGATGATGTCGTGCTCATCAACAACGATCGCGTGCTCGATGCGCCGGCGCGTTCGGCCAATTCCGCGACCGCCAATTCGGCGATCTCCGGGTCCTCGGCCGCCAACTCCGCCGAGCCGCAGTGGACCATCCGCCGCCGGGGCTTGCAGACGATCGTCGATCAGCCGGGGCGATTCCGCCTGACGCTCAAGACGTCCGAAGGAGCCGAAGATGGATGGAACTGCGTGGAGGCCTGCGAGCTCCGCGCCTGTTTTGTTTCCGCGACGGGCCGCAACTGGACCATCTATTCCGATGGCCGGCAGGTTCTGGATGGAAAGTTGGAGATGGTCTATCGCAATGTCGACCCAGCGATCCGAATCACGCTGGCCGAGCAACACGCCGAGCCGGGCGAACTGGAAGTGGCGGAGGAGTTCGGGCGGGTCAATCGCGAAACGGCGGGCGACAGGAACAACGATGGATACAACGAACTCCGCGGCGCTTACCAACTCTCGGCCAATGGCTGCCGCTTCGAGGCGCGGCTGATTCCCAAAACCCGCGCGATCGTCAAGCCGATCATTGAGATCGCCGGCCTGCCCAGAGGCGCGGCCATCGTCACCGTGGAGGGGCAACTCATCGAGCGGCACGTTCGCCTGCCCGATGGCCGATTGCTCGTCCAAATACCGCTGACGATCGAGCGCGCGGCGACGATTAATGTTTCGGTGAAGAAATAACGACGGCGCGGGCCGCTCGCGCGGAATATCCGGGGCCTCGGGTGTCATCGCGCGGTTGAAGCGCCACGGGTACGCGGGTGTGCTATCACCAGATTCAAGCGGTTAGTCTTCCAGCATCTTCGGCGTCATCTTTTCAAACAGCTTGAGCCAGCTCAGCCAGATTCCCTGTGGCATCGTGATCTTCTTATCCGCCTGCAGTTGCTCGAGCTCTTTGGTCGTGAATCCGTCGTAATGCCCGATCCACCCCGTCGCGATCCCTTTTGATTTGAGCAGAAAATCCTCCAGTTCATCGGCCCCGCAGGCGAGCGGGAAGGTTTCTTCGATCACCACCGGCTTGCCGACGGCGAAGAGTTTGAGCATCGTAATCGCCTCGTCCACCTTTCCTTTTTCCGGGTAGATGTGGACGGAGATGAAATCGAGATCGGCGGTGGATTTTTCGGGGATGAACCCGGAGAGAAACCCCCACTTGGGAATCCACGGCAGCAGGCCGACGGTGATCAGGTGCGATTTGTCCTTGGCGCGGATGGCGGCCGAGAGCTGCGCGATCCACTGCGCGGACATCTCCTCGCGCTTGCGGCCGGCCGGGTCCAGGCTGAGGAACTGCACGAAATCGTAGTCGCCGAGCGGCTTGCCGGAGTACCAGTCGCCCGCTTTGCGTTTGCCGCCGGCGATGATCGGCTCGTTGATCAGGTCGTAGCAGAAGACGGCGGGGCTGCCCGCGCAGGTCTGGGCGATGATCTCCCAGAATTTCGCCTGCGTTTTCCAGCGCGTGGCTTCATCCATCGCATCGTACCACTTGGGCACGTCCTTGGTGCGGTAGCAGGCCAGCCCGGTGATATCGAGATAGAGGCCGGTCTCCTCCGCCAGCTTGAGCATGCGCGTAAGCTGCTTGAGGGCCTGCTCGTTGGGCTTATCGGGCGCGGACATAAACTTGGAGAACTGGAGATGGATGCGGATGACGTTCCCGCGCATGGTCTTTACCTCGCGGAAGTCTTCTTCGATGGGCTTGAAATCCTTATCCCAGAAATCCTCCATCAGCTTTCCGTGGTGGCCATAATTGAAGCCCCAGGGATGGAAGGGTCTGTTGGAGGGGACGAGGATGAAACCCTTTTTGTCGGGGGAGATTTGGATGCGGTCGAGGGCGGCGGCGGGGGGGGCGGAGAGAGCGGGGAGGGCGGCGAGAGCGGCGAGGAGGGCGAGGATGATGAAGAGGCGGCGATGGGGCATGATCTGGCTCCGGTGGGAATGTGTTAGTGGATACTACCACGGGTGCGGGGCGGGCGTTTATTGCGACAGCCCGGCCGGGAATCGTTACAATGTCGCGATGCGCGGCCTGCCGACCTGCTTGACTGTGATCGCAACCGTCGCGGCGGCGTATCTGCTTTGGAAGCCGCTGCTGGGAGGGCATCCGTTTGGGCCGCCAAGTACACCCGATCCTGATCCAACGGTCGTAGTCTGCAACGGTCAACTCGATCGCCGGCTTCCGGAGATTAATTTTAACGGGCAGGGGTTGCGTGATGTTTTCGATTTCGTCGAAGATGTCACCGGCGCTCCAGTCGCGACTGATTGGGACGCCCTGGCAGCCGTTGGGATATCAAAGGATACGCCCGTCAGCGCCCACCTCAAGGACACAAAATCTTCTCGCATGCTGAAGTACATTCTTGACTCTGCATCCGCTGCAACGCCCGGCCGGCCAATATTGGCTTATTCGAGTGACAATGCGATTTGCGTTTCCACCAAGGCTGAAATTGATGCCGGCGTGACTGCCCACATCTACGCCATCGCCGATTTGACTCAGCCTGCTCCGGATTCATTTATGCTGGCGTTCGGCCGCTCACCCTTTCAAGCCGATACGAGCACCGCCATCCAGCGGCAACAGGCTCTGATCGCCGATCTGCAATTGCGCTTCAACCCCAAGCTGATCAAGCGGGACGATCCAAACGCCCGCTCACTGACGATAAAGTCCCGTTTTTTCGTTCCGAACCCGGAACTGATCATCCTTACAAACAAGAGCCAACCCGCCATCGCCCACCATCTCGCCACTCTGCGCTGGCTCCCCGGCGCCAAAGCCTTCGCCCTGCGGACCACCGCGCTGCTGCTGGCGACGCTCACGATGCTCCACCTTACGGGATTTCTCATCCGCCGCTCGCGCCGCCCGGGCAAGGGGTACTGCAGTAAGTGCGGATACGATCTTCGGGCCACGCCGGAGCGATGTCCGGAATGCGGGAGCGTTTCAAAATCCCCGTCCGCGCCGGAGCGAGCGTCTTCGCCCCGGAGGGGCGGGGGAGTGTAGCCACGGGTGGAGCATCGGCGCAGCGCAGCCAGCCGATGCGCAACCCGTGGACTTCGACGCCCGACCGCTTAAAAAATCGGATAAAACTGCCCCGTCCCGAAGGGCCGGAGGAAGCGCGGTGTTCGGTAATCCTCGCGAATATTGCCTTATCCATGTGAGCACGTTTTATCGAACGAACCTGCTCAACTTGGGCGAAGTTCCGTCGCCCCTCCGGGGCTCTTGGCTTACGCGCCTACTGTCCACGGGTTGCGCTGCGCTTCACCCGTGGTTACAGTCCCTCGCTCCTTCGGAGCGAAATAATCCGGCTCTCTTACCAATCCGCCTTCCGCGAGAATGGGCCTACATCCTGAGCGTTATATCTTGCGGCAATTTCTTGAGATCGCTTGAGCCAAAAGCGCGCGTCGTCGACATAGCGCATTGAGTTCAGGGTGAAGGCTGCGCCATTGGCGAGGACCTCTCCAGAATAGAGTACGGTCTCTCGATTGTCGTCGACCTGCTGGAACATCTCGATTTGAATCTGGCCATCGGCTACATGATAAATCCCCACATCTACCCCGGAGAAATTGTCGGCTTCCCTCCAAGTCGGCATATGGTTAAACCAGCCGCTTCGCATGACGCGTCCATCGGGCCAGAATCTGTAAAAGCAGTAAAAATGTCGATTGTTCTCAACTGACCACTGGCAGACATACAGCAGGTCATATCTGATCAATGGCGGGCCGGAGGTTTGGCCTCGCATCGAAAGTGTCTTGCCGAGGTCGGCGGGAATGAAGCGGTCGTCAGAGGTTCGGTGAACGGAGCGGCATCCACCCGATAACGCCAGTGCAACCAGGAGTAAGAATTGTGGACCAAGAGGTCGCATGGTCGGCCGCATTTCGTGGTCACGCCATCCGGGACGGCGCTCTGGTCGCTGCGCTCCCGGCGCTGTGTCCCGGCTTTTCAGTACCTTGTGCTTCATGCTTCATGTCTTCATGTTTCATGTTTCTCATCTCCCCATCACTTCCTCCCCAAATACAAATCCCTCCCCCTCACCAGACTCTCCATCTTCCGATCCGCCACGCTGCGCTTATTCATCCAGAACCCGCAATCCGGATGCACCCACTTGATCCGCTCGGCCCCCACATACCCCGCCGCCTCCTCGATCCGGCTGGCCACGATCTCCGGCGTTTCCACCGAGTTCACCTTCACATCGATCACCCCCAGCCCGATCGCGATCTCCGGCCGAAGGTCCTTGAAATACTCCAGCTCCTTGTAGCCGCGGAAGGCGAACTCCAGCACGACATGCCCGCAGTGCAGCTTGTTCATGAAGCCGATCAGCTTGCCCCAGGTGCCTTTCTGGATGGACTGGCCGCCGTAGTTGCCGAAACAGATGTGCACGGCCTTTTCAGGGGTCAGGGTTCGGGGTTCAGGGTTCAGATGAGGGTTCAGGGTTCGGGGTTCAGGGTTCAAATGAGGGTTCAGGGTTCGGGGTTCAGGGTTCAGGGAAGAAGAGTGCTGCGTACCGGGTGCTGAGTCCTGAGCATTTCCTGAACCCTGACCCCTGAACCCTGACCCCTGAGCATTTCCTGAACCCTGACCACTGAACCCTGAACCCTTTCCGAACCCTGAACCCGTCCCCACCGCATCCAACACGATATTGATCGCGTCGGCCGCCCAGTCGCCTTCTTCGGCGTGGCCGGGGATGTTGGCTTCATCGATTTGCAAGACTTGCGGATCGAGATCGGCGACTTGCTTGGCCAGCGCTTTGGCCAGGCCGATCGCCAGGTCCGCCTTGTTCTTATAGTGGTGATCCATGAGCGTCTTGCAGAGCATGTGCGGGCCGGTGAGCGTGAACTTCAGCGGGTGATTCGTCAGCGACCGCGCGCGGCGATAGTCGCGGGGGAGATTGAGGGTGCCTTCATCGATCGGCCCTTCCACCACGCCGGCCGGCTCAGCGCGGAAACCCATGCCGGGGAGCTTGCCGAATTCCTCGATATCGGCGCGGGTGACGGCCGAGCGGATGTTCTTCATCGGCCGGATGAAATACTCGATCATGCCGTTGGTATCCGGGTGGTTGATGTCGAAGCGGTAGAGCTCCCCATCGGCCACCACATCGATCCCCGCCATCTCCTGCGTCTTGAAAACCACCCGCGTCGCATCCGTCAGCGCCTGCTGCGAAGGCAGGGCCATGAGCCATTCGGGGACGGGATAAGAACCAACGACGGTAGTGCGGATGGCGGGGGTTGACATGGGGGCCAATGTCAAATGGCAGATGGGGTTTGTCAATGGTTCATTGTCCATTGTCCATCGTCCATTGTTCGTCTGCTCCGCCGCCCCTATACCCTAAACCCGATACCCTATACCCTATCCCATCAACACAGGAGCCGACATGACCCGATGGATCATCCTCTCAATCACCGGCCTCGCGATGGCATCGACCTCCGCCCTCGCCCAGCCCAAGGCCGACCCCCCCCCCCCCCCCCCCCCC
>JBBRTW010000434.1:0-6232 GCA_038244055.1 Tepidisphaerales bacterium
CGCCAGGCCGAGTTCACGCAGCTCGATATCGAGATGGCCTTCATCGACCGCGAGGATGTCATCCGCGTCGTCGAGGGATGCATCCGCGAAATCTGGAAGCAGATTCTCGGTAAGGAAATCCCCAATCCCATCCCGCATATGGAATACGATGAGGCGATGAATGATTACGGCTCCGACCGCCCCGACCTGCGCTTCGGCATGAAGCTTGTCGACATCACCGATATCGCCCACAAGACCGAGTTCGCCGTCTTCAAGAACGCCCCGCTCGTCAAGGCCATCGTCGTCCCGGGCGGCGCAAAGCTCACCCGCAAGGAGACCGATGCGCTGGCCGAATGGTCGAAGGGCTTTGGCGCGAAAGGCCTGGCTGTCACCAAGACCTACAACATCGAAAAGGCGCTGGCCGAAAAGGTCATCCAGTCCGCCGCCGAAGCCCAGAGCGGGGCCATCCCAGCGGCGAGCGGCCTGCACCTTTACACCGGCGTCGCCAAGTTCCTCGCGCCCGTCGCCGCCGAGTTGGTTGAGCGCCTGGGCGCTCAGCACGGCGACCTGATCTGCTTCGGTGCGGATTCGCCCAAGGTCGTCCATAAAGTCCTCGGCGAACTGCGCCTCAAGCTCTCCAAGGACCTTAAGATGACGCCCTCCACCGAGTTCGCCTGGCTCTGGGTGGTCAACTTCCCACTGTTTGAGTACGACGAGACCGAGAAGCGCTACGGCTCGACTCACCACCCCTTCACCGCCCCCCTCGATGAAGACCTCTCCAAGCTCGACAGCGGTGACCGCGCCGCGATTGAATCGATCAAATCCAAGGCCTACGACATCATCGTCAACGGCTCCGAAATCGGCGGCGGCTCGATTCGTATCCACCGCATGGACATCCAGCAGAAAGTCTTCGGCCTGCTCGGCATCGACGCGGCCGCCCAGCAGAACAAATTCGGCTTCCTGCTCGATGCGTTGCAGTACGGCGCCCCCCCCCACGGCGGCCTGGCGATCGGCGTGGACCGGCTGGTGATGATCCTCCGCAACATCGCCAACATCCGCGATGTGATCGCGTTCCCCAAGACGCAATCGGGAGCGGACATCATGTGCGGAGCGCCGAATATTGTGGATGAGCGGCAGATCAAGGAGACACATATTCGGATCGTCACTCCGCCGGCGGCGGCACCGAAGCCCGCAGGCGCGTGAGTCGGATGACAGCAATTCTATCGCTGTATACAATTCGGTCGGGAGATGGATATGACCACTGTCAACTTGACCCTTCAAATTCCTGAATCGCTTGCCGAACAGGCCGACAAGAGCGGTCTACTTGCCCCACAGGCGATCGAGCGATTGCTTCGGGATGAGTTGCGGCGCGAAGCCGGCCGGAGGCTCGTAGGGATGAGCGACAAATTGGCCTCGCTCGACGGACCCGCGCCAACCCTTGATGAGATTCAAGGCGAAGTGGCTCATGTTCGCTCCCAAAGGAAGGGCGCGCATGAAGGTGGTGCTTGATACGAATGTCGTCATTTCCGGACTGCTTTGGGCCGGCCCATCGAAGCGATTGATAGAATTTGCCGCTGAGGGTAGGCTCGACCTATTCACATCGCGAGAACTCATCGTCGAATTGAATGAGGTGATCCGCAGGAAAAAATTCTTGGATCGGCTTCAGCGCGCTGGAATTACTCCCGAAGTGGTGGTCGGCAACTATGTCGCATTTGCCAGCGTGGTGGAAGCGCCTCCAATCGCTCCGATTGTTGCAAGCGACCCGGATGACGATGCCGTAATCGCATGTGCGCTGGCTGCACAGGCAGATTGGGTCGTTTCAGGTGATCACCATCTTTTTAACCTGAATCGTCCCATCGACATTCAGATTCTTTCGCCCGTCCAGGCTTTGGCGCTCGTGGATGACCAACAGGGCATTTGACCATTCGACGTTCATGCATTGTGGGCTTCGCCGGTAGCATAGATCGACATCGAGCGTCACCCGCGGGCTGCCCATCAGCGTCTCGGCCTGCCCGCCGATCACGATGAATTCCACACCGTGATGCAGCATGACCTCAGCGATTTTCCGCAGATCGCTCTTGGTCCCGGCGTTGTTCGGGGCGTCTTCCGGCATACTGATTGTGCTCCAATACGCTGCGGCGGGCGCGGTCGCCGCGCAGCAGCCGGGCCTCGGGCTCGAGTTCGAGATTCTCCCGAATGAGCGACAGATCCACCCCGTTCTCATCCTGCTCCCCATACCAGAGCGGATCGCGCGACTTGGCCAGGTTACTCTTCGACTGTCATATCGAGATTATACCATCGATACCCGCCCGATGCCTTCGCATTGTCGCTCACCTTATCCCTCCGCCGAAAATTTCGCTCGGCAATATTCCATCCATGCCTTAAACTCCCCTCCATGGATACCCCCTTTGCTCCTCCGCCGGTTGCCGCGCCCATGGTGCCGTCCTATTACGCTGATCCCCCGCAATACAAGCTTCACCAGCCCGGCGGGGCGACCTTGGCCACTTTTCTCGGTTCGCCGGTGGCCGGCGCGATTGTCCTGGCGCTCAACTTCCACAAGCTTGGCCGCTCCAGCGCCGCCATCGTCTCGGTGATCCTCGGCCTGCTGGCAACCATCCTGCTGATCGTGCTGGCGCTGGTCCTCCCGGAAAAAACGCCGCATCTGCTCTTTCTCATCCCGCAGATCGCCGTGATGGCGGTCCTGGCCAAATCGCTGCAAGGGCCCGCCGTCGATCGGCACAAAGCGCTGGGCGGCAAAATCGCCTCGATGTGGGTCTCGGCCGGAATTGGCCTGATCGGCCTGGTCATCTTCGGATCGGCGATTGTCGCCTATGTCATGCTCAGCGCCCCCAATCTGGGCACCAAGATCGTCATCGGCACAAAAGACGAGGTCTATTACAAAGGCGCCGCCACGGCCCAGGATGCGCAGTCGCTCGCCCAGGTACTGAAAACCACCGGCTTCTTCACCGACCGCGGCGTTTCCGTCGCCCTCTCCAAAGGCCCGGAAGGCACCATCGTTTCCTTCGTCGTCCAGGATGGGGCCTGGAATGACCGGAGCGTCGCGGCCGAATTCGATACCATCGGCCGAACCATCGCCCCAGCCGTCGGCGGCCTGCCCATCACCATCAGGTTGATGAATAATGCCACGGAAACCAAGAAAGAGATTGTGGTGAAATAGCCCCGCCTTGCGTCCATTCCCCCCTTCCCGTATCACATTTGCTGATCCATCCGCGGCTTTCCGTGCGCATTGGGCTGGCGCGCCAGTCCTGAATCGGTACTCACCATGATCCGAACCAAGATCGTCGCGACCCTTGGCCCCGCAGTCGGCTCGGTGGAGCGGCTCATCGAGATTTTCCGCGAGGGGGTCGATGTCTGCCGGCTCAATTTCTCCCACGGCACGCTCGATGACCACCTTCTCATGCTCCGCAAAATCCGCGAAGCCGCCGCCATGCACGATCAACCCGTCGCCATTCTGGGCGATCTCTGCGGGCCGAAGATCCGCCTGGGGAAGATCAAGCCGGTGGGGGAGACCGGCGGCATGCCCATCAATCCCGGGGATGAACTCATCCTCCAGCGCGCTCCGATCGAAGGCGAGAACGGCATCGTCTCCTCCATCTTCCCGCAGATGATCGACGATGTGCAGATCGGCCATCGCGTTCTCATCGAAGATGGAATGCTCCGCTTCCTCTGCATCGACAAAAACTTCAACCGCCTGGTACTCAAATGCACCGATGGCGGCGTGCTCAAGAGTTCCAAGGGGATCAACCTCCCCGATACGGCCGTCAATACGCCCGCCATCACCGAAAAAGACTGGCGCGATGTCGACTGGGCCATCGAGAACGATCTCGATTACGTCGCCCTCTCCTTCGTCCGCTCGCCGGAAGACCTCCTTCTGCTCCGCCAGCATCTGATCAACAAGGTCTCCGATATCCATCTCATCGCCAAGATCGAAAAACCCGAGGCCGTCCGCTCCATCGATGGGATCATCGATGCGGCCGATGGGCTGATGGTCGCCCGCGGGGACCTGGGCGTGGAGATGGATGTGGCCCTGGTGCCGATCATCCAGAAGGACCTGGTGCGGCGCTGCCAGGCGGCCGGCAAACCGGTGATTGTCGCCACGCAGATGCTGCAATCGATGATCGTTGACTCTTCGCCCACCCGCGCGGAAGTCTCCGATGTCGCCAACGCCATCTTCGACGGCACCGATGCGGTCATGCTCTCGGGCGAAACATCGGTCGGCAAATTCCCGGGTGTCACGGTCCGCACCATGGCCCACATCGCCGAGGTCACCGAAGCCTACATCGACACCATCCCCCTCAAGACCGAACCGCAGTTCAAGCTCAAAAATCTCCCCCTGTCGGCCGCCATGGCGCGGGGGGTGTGGCAGGTCGTCAACGACATGAAGCTCAAGCTGGTGGTCGTCTGGAGCCAGACCGGATCGACCGCCAGGCTGTTTTCCAAGAACCGCATGTCGGTGCCGATTCTGGCGCTGTCTTCCGATCACCGCGCGCTACGGCGGATGGCGCTGCACTACGGCGTGATCCCCCAGGAAATGCCGCCGCCGTCCACCGTCAACGATCTGATCAAATGGGTCGATCATTTCGTCCGCGCCAAGAAAATGGCCGCCATCAGCGACCGCATCGTCATCGTCTCGGGGCTCTCCATGGCCACGCCGGGCACGATGAATAACTTTGTCATCCATACCGTCGGCGAAGAATGGATCGATCTGCTTCCACCGGCCGAGCCAACCGCGCCGCCGGCCGCCGTTTAACCTCCAACAACGAATTCCCATGAGACTAGCCCTTCTTGCCCTCAGCGCCGCCGCGATCGCCGCGGGAACCTTCGCCATCACCGGCTGCATCGGCGCCAGACCCGCAAACCCGGCCGCCACCCAGCCGGTCACGGAGATCGATCCGGCCACCACGCAGCCTTCGTTCTGGTACGCCAAGCCGGCGATTTCGGAGGTCGATACCGGCAACTTCGACGCCGCCATCGAAGCCTGCAAGGTCGTGGCCCGCTCCTACCTGTTCGAGATCGATCGCGTGGATTATCGCGGCGGACTGGTGACCACCCTTCCGCTGGTGTCCAAGCAGTGGTTCGAACCCTGGCGGCCGGACACGGGGACCATGGGCATGGTGCTCGACAACTCCATCGCCACGATCCGCCGGACGCTGGTGTTCCAGATCGTCCGCAATGCCGACAATTCCTTCACGATCAGCCCCAAGGTTCTGGTGGAGCGCGAGTCTCTGCTGGAGCGGCGCATCACCGATGTCACGCAGTACCGGCAGGTCTTTTCCGGGCCGGCCGGCTCGCATGCCAGCGCGGACCGGGCGCAGATCTCGATGAACGAAGATGCGGAAAACCCCCTGCAGGATCTACCCCCGAAATACTGGTTTCCGATCGCGCGGGATACGAAGATGGAACTGGGCGTGGGCGCGCGGCTGCGCGGTAAGCTGCCGCTGTCGGCCGCCGTGGCCGCCAGGCCCGTGCCGGCCGTTTTGCAACCGGCGGCAGCGGTGTCCTTGAAGGCCGATGGCGCGATCATCGCGCTGGGGCCGGATCAGACGGTCTACATCGATCTGGGGGCGGCCGACAAGGTCGTGCCGGGGATGACCTTCGAAGTCTACGAAGCCCGCGCCGCCCTGCCGGCGGTTGGCCAGTACGCCAAGAACAACCCCGGTGCCAAAGGCTGGATCGAAGTCATCGCCGTCGGCAGCGCCAGCGCTACCTGCCGCACCCTGAGCATGGTCGGCTCGGCCAGGCCCGTCCAGGGCGATCAGGTGTTCAACTTCATCTACGAGCGCGGGCGGCAGAATCGCTTCACGGTGGCCGGCGATTTCGCGACGGCCGCGCACGATACGCTCACCGGGTTGATCTGGCGCTGGAACGGGATCGTCGATGATCGGCCCACCGACAAGACGCAGTATGTGGTGCTGGGCGCGCCGCCCAAGGACCCGGCCGCCGCGCAGGCGTATGCGGCGATCAAGGCCCAGGCCGAGCAGCTCAAGATTCCCACCTTGAATGAGGATCAATTCAACCTCCTGATCCGGTACTACGATCCTTCGAAGCGGTGAGGATTTTAAACCACGAAGGGCACTAAGGACACGAAGAAATCAATTCGCCACGGAGGCACAGCGTCACTGAGGATTTTCTCTTTGGCATCTCTGTGGCTCTGCGTCTCCGCGGCGAATGGTGATGCGTTCATAGGAGCGAAACGGGATCGACATCGACGGCGATGCGGTCGCCGGCGGCC
>JBBRTW010000435.1:0-6230 GCA_038244055.1 Tepidisphaerales bacterium
CGTGGACACGGGCGTCCTGCTGGATTTTCTTGATCTGCTCCACCGCCGTGTCGAGCGCGGCGGCCATCGCCTCATGCATTAGCGCAGGCTCGTGTCCCTCGACGAAGTAAGGCGTCCACCCATAACCGCGGAGTAACTTTTCCAATTCCTCGCGTGTGATGCGGGCGAGGACGGTCGGATTGGCGATCTGGTAGCCGTTGAGATGCAGGATCGGCAGCACCGCGCCGTCGGTGGCCGGGTCGAGAAACTTGTTGGAATGCCACGCCGTGGCCAGCGGTCCGGTTTCCGCCTCGCCGTCGCCGACGACGCAGGCGACGACGAGATCGGGATTGTCGAACACCGCCCCGAACGAATGGCTGAGCGAATAGCCCAACTCGCCGCCCTCGTGGATCGAGCCAGGCGTTTCCGGCGAGGCGTGGCTGGGAATGCCTCCGGGAAACGAAAATTGAAGAAAGAGTTTTTGTAGCCCGGCTTCATCCTGACTGACGTCTGGGTAGATCTCACTGTAAGTGCCCTCGAGGTAGGTGTTGCCCACGACGGCCGGGCCGCCGTGCCCGGGGCCGGAGACGTAAATCATGTCCAGGTCGTTCTTCTTGATGACCCGGTTCAAGTGGACGTAGATGAAGTTCTGCCCCGGCGTCGTCCCCCAATGGCCGAGCAGCATGTGCTTCACATCCGCGAGAGTCAGCGGCCGCTTCAGCAGCGGATTATCGAAAAGATAAATCTGCCCAACGGACAGGTAGTTTGCCGCGCGCCAGTAGGCGTCCATCTGGTGGAGGAGTTCCGAATTCAGAGTTCTTGTATTCATGTTTTGATTCCTTTTGATCAGTGCGCCGTAATTGTTTCTGCATGAAGCGAACGTCCTTCTGCCTGAGCGGCGCACAGGCAGGCGCCGAAGATGAAAATGCATCCGGAAAGGTAAATCCACGTCAGCAGTGCCACGATCACGCAGAACGCCCCATAGACCGCTGATGTTTTCATCGTCTGTGAGACTGACGCGCGAACCGCACCCCGGTTTGCCGCCGCGCTTTCATGCGGACCCCAGTTTGCTGTAAGCCATTCCATGACTCTTCACCATCCAGCTTGTCTTTTTCGTCTAATTCAAAACCTGGAGAGTATTTTTCAGATATTCGTTGATTGCCTGCGCGGCCAGCTTGCCGTCGCCCATGGCCAGAATGACCGTGGCGCCGCCGCGGACGATGTCGCCGCCGGCAAAGACCCCTTCAATACTGGTCAGGCAGCTTTCGTCAGCCTGCACGTTGCCCTTGGGGTTCAGTTTCAGGTCGGGCGCGGAGGCTGTCAGCAGCGGGTTGGCCCGCGTGCCGACGGCGTTGATGATCACATCGGCCGGAATGTCGAACAGTTCACCTGCCACCGGCACCGGCGTGCGGCGGCCCGAGTCGTCCGCTTCGCCCAGTTCCATGCGCTGGCAGGAGAGGGACGAGACCCAGCCTTTGTCATCGCCGACAATGGCCAGCGGTTCGGTCAGCATCAGGAACTCCACACCTTCCTCCTTGGCGTGCTTAATCTCCTCCAGGCGGGCCGGCATTTCCGCCTCGCTGCGGCGGTAGATGATCATGGCCCGCTCCGCGCCCAGGCGGCGGGCGGTGCGGACACAGTCCATGGCGGTGTTGCCGCCGCCGATAACCGCCACGTTTTTGCCCTGGATCACCGGGGTGGTGGCGTCGCTGTTGCGGCCGGCTCCCATCAGGTTGACCCTGGTCAGGTATTCATTGGCCGCATAGACCCCTTTCAGGTTCTCTCCGGCGATCTTGAGCATGGTCGGAAGGCCGGCGCCGTTGGCGATGAAGATGGCGTCGCACTCCTTTTGCAGCTGCGGCAGGGTCAGGGTCTTGCCGATGATGACGTTGAACTCGATCTCCACGCCGATGGCCCGCAGGCGGTTGACCTCCGCGTCGACGATCGCCTTGGGCAGGCGGAATTCGGGGATGCCGTAGCGCAGAACGCCGCCGCTGTCGTGCAGGGCTTCGAAGATGGTAACCTTGTGGCCGGCCCGGGCCAGTTCTCCGGCAGCGGTCAGTCCGGCCGGGCCGCAGCCCACCACTACGACCTTCTTGCCGCTGGAGGGAGGCAGAACCTCCGCCCCCAGTTGGTCGGCATGCTCCATGGCCCAGTCGGCAACGAAGCGTTCCAGGTAGCCGATGGCCACCGCATCGTCCTTGATGCCGCGCACGCACTTTTCCTCGCACTGGGTTTCCTGGGGGCAGACCCGGCCGCAGACGGCAGGCAGGGCATTGTCGTGCTGGAGAATCCCGGCAGCTCCTTGCAGGTCGTGGGCGGCCAGCTTTTCGATGAATGCCGGGATGGAGACACCTACCGGGCAGCCCTCCACACAGGGGCGATTTTTGCACAGGAGGCAGCGCTGAGCCTCGCGCAGCGCGTCTTCCAGAGTCAGGCCGCTGTTGACCTCATCAAAATTCCTGCTGCGTGTAACAGCATCCAGTTCGGGCATATGGACCCGCTTAATGGCGAGCCGTTCTTTCATGCTGATCGGGGTGGTCATGGCTGCACCTGCGCTTTCAGGCGACACTCATGCTCGCGATAGGTTGAGAGACGGTCGAAGAGATTGTCAAAGTCCACCTTGTGTCCGTCGAATTCCGGACCGTCCACGCAGGCAAAGCGTGTTTCGCCGCCCACCATCACGCGGCAGCCGCCGCACATGCCGGTGCCGTCGATCATGATCGGGTTAAGGCTGACGGTGGTTTCGATCCCCCGGGGGCGGGTCAGTTCCGCTACGGCTTTCATCATCGGCACCGGACCGATGGCGAAGACCGCCTGGGGACAGGTGGCCGGATCGGCCATCATGTCGGCCAGCTCCGCGGTGACAAAACCCTTGCGCCCCATGCTGCCGTCTTCGGTGGTGATCAGAGTGCGGCTGGAAAAGGCTGACAATTCGTCCTTGAGGATGATCAGTGAAGCGGAGCGGCCGCCGATGATGGTTGTGACCTCGTTTCCCGCAGCGGCCAGGGCCTTGGCCAGCGGGTAGAGCACCGCCGTGCCGACGCCGCCGCCGACACAGGCGACCCGGCCCCATTTCCGGATGTGGGTCGGCATGCCCAGCGGACCGGCCACGTCACGCAGGAAACCGCCGGCCAAAATGTCTACGATGGTGCGGGTGGATGCGCCGATGGCCTGGATGAAGAGGGTGATGGTGCCGGCTGTTGGATCAGCGTCGCTGATGGTCAGGGGGATGCGCTCTTCACCTTCGGCGGCGCGGATGATGACGAACTGACCTGGTTGGCGTGCATACGCCACGCGCGGAGCCTTGACCACCATGCGGTGGAGCGAGGGGGCCAGAATGTCATTGCTCAGAATCTCGAACATGTGATGACCTCGTGTGTTGGTGTGCTGTTTCGTTGAATCCACTGTTATACCAATCGCTGCGTCAACATAATCATCTGCAGTCATTTTTCCTCACAATCCTTCTCAAACTTCAAGCGACCTGTTTCACACCCATTGATAGCCAGCCTCCGCCAAAACCCGCTCGCTGCAAACCTTTGACGATGTATGGGCAGTTCCGCATCAATCGCCATAACAAGCCGGTACGGTAGTTTTCGATCATCAAAATAATCGGTCCCTGATTGAGCCCGTAATGCCACGGCGATACCCAGCTTGAATTTCCGGATCCGATGCTCTTTCAGTTCGCGTGCTTCGTTGCTGTCCACGGCGATCTTCAATCCGTACTTTGGGCAAGCTCGGCGAGGGAATCGAATCCCTCGACGTTTGTCTGCAACATACTGTAGATCGGCTTATTGATAGATGATAATTTATCCATATATTCTCCGATTTTATTTTACCGCTGTGGCACAGCAGCTAATGCATCGTTGACGATCGTCTGCGCTTCCGCCTGGATGCAGCGCAGATGGTCCTCTCCCCGGAAGCTCTCTGCATAGATTTTGTAAATACTCTCGGTCCCTGAAGGTCGCGCTGCGAACCATCCGCTCTTTGCAATGACTTTCAGTCCACCGATGGGCTCGTTGTTGCCCGGTGCATGGGAAAAAATGGTTTCGATCTTCTCTCCGGCCAGATCGGCGGTTTTAACCTGGTTCGGCGAGAGTCTTTTCAGCGCATCTTTCTGCTCCGGCGTGGCAGGCGCCTCGAGCCGGTCGTAAATAGGCTCGCCGAAATCGCTTGTGAGCTCATGGTAGATCTCACCGGGGTCGCGGCCCATCCGCGCGGTGATCTCCGCTGCAAGCAGGGCAGGGATAATCCCGTCCTTGTCCGTCGTCCAGACGCTGCCGTCAAGACGGAGGAAAGATGCACCAGCGCTCTCTTCGCCGCCGAATCCAAGTGAACCATCGAACAGACCGTCAACAAACCACTTGAAGCCGACCGGCACCTCGTTGAGTTTGCGGCCGAGCTTCGCTGCCACCAGATCGATCATCCGGCTGCTCACCACCGTCTTGCCGACCGCCGCGTCCGTACTCCAGAGCGGCCTGTGCTGGAAGAGATAGGAGATGGCGACCGCCAGGTAATGGTTGGGAGGGAGCAGCCCCGAGCTCCTGGTGACTATCCCGTGCCGGTCGGCATCGGTGTCGCAGGCGAAGGAGATGTCGAAGCGCTCTTTCATGCCTATCAGCCGCTGCATCGCGTGGGGGGACGACGGGTCCATGCGGATTTTGCCGTCCCAGTCGACCGTCATGAAGCGGAAGGTCGGATCGACCTCCTCATTGACGACTGTCAGGTCCAGGCCGTAGCGGTCAGCGATCTTTCCCAGGTAGTGGACGGCCGCCCCGCCGAGCGGATCCGCTCCCATGGTGACCCGCGCACTGCGGATAATGTCCATGTCGATCACGCTGTCGAGGTCAGCTACGTATGTGTCGAGGTAATTGTGCCGATGTGTTGTGGAGGCCCGCAGCGCCCTTGAGAAGGAGACCCTCTTCACTCCTTTAAGGCCGCTGGTCAGGAACTCATTTGCCCGTGCTTCGATCCAATCGGTAACGGCCGGTTCCGCCGGACCGCCGGTCGGAGGATTGTACTTGAAGCCGCCATTGTCCGGAGGATTGTGCGAGGGGGTGACCACGATGCCGTCGGCAAGTCCTTTCGTACGGCCGCGGTTGTAAGTAAGAATGGCATGGGATACGGCCGGGGTCGGAGTGTACTCAAATCCCTCGGCGATCATGACGTCCACGCCATTGGCAGCCAGCACCTCAAGCGCGCTGGCAAAGGCCGGTTCCGAAAGCGCGTGGGTATCGCAGCCGAGGAAGAGGGGACCGTTGATCCCCCGACTGGCGCGGTACAAGCATATGGACTGAGTGATGGCAAGGATGTGCCACTCGTTGAATGACTTCTCAAGGGAGGAGCCGCGATGTCCCGAGGTGCCGAATGCGACCCGCTCGCCAGGCACCGAAGAGTCGGGTTGCTCGGTGTAGTAGGCGGTGATTAGCCGCGGGACATTGACAAGGAGCGAAGAGGGGGCGGGTTTCCCCGCCAGTGGGCTGATCTTCATGGCTGTTCTCCTCAGACCTAGGAGCGTTCATCTTATTTCAATTCTAAATCAAAGCGTCTTCTTAGTTGGCTCGTCTTCGGTTCCTCAACATACTGTTTGTATGCCTTTGTCGCCTCACTCCTCGCCGCCTTGAATCCATCTTTGATTTGGAATTGGTATTACAGTAGCGTTGAATGCGCGCATTGCACGAGTTGTAGTGCATGCAGATTATTTCACCGTATCAGGCCGCATGCTAAGTAGGTTTCGGATTATACCAGGTTCCGTCCCGGGCTATGACCTGGTCGGCCTCAGTCGGTCCCCAACTGTCCGGCTCGTAAAAGTAGAGCGGCGTCACGTTGCCGAGAATCGGATCGATGATCCGCCACTGCTCCTCAACCGTACCTTGTGAGGCGAAGAGGGTGGCGTCTCCTCGTATGGCATCGCCAAGCAGGCGTTCATAGGGCGCCATTGATTCGCCTTCGTTCTGGGCGACGATGAGTTCCACATCCTCGCCAACTCTTCTCTCGCCGGGGATCTTGACCCGGATCCCCAGGCCGATCAGCACATCCGGACTGAGACGGAAGCGGAGGTGATTGGAGAAAGCCGGCACGATCTCACCGAAGGTCTCCCGGGGCGGCCGTTTGAACTGGACGGTTACCGTCGTCGAATTGACAGGGAGGCACTTACCGGCCCGGATATAAAAAGGCACCCCTGCCCAGCGCCAGGTGTCGATATAGAGCTGGACCGCCACATAGGTTTCGACATGTGAGTCCGGAGCCAC
>JBBRTW010000436.1:0-6217 GCA_038244055.1 Tepidisphaerales bacterium
ATTTCGTCCTTCTGGCCGACCAGGTCCGCGCCTATGACAATCCCGCCGAGATGCCCAAAGCGGATTTGGTGCTGGTCACACTCAAGACCACCGCCAACGATCAGTTTGAAACCCTGATCACCCCACTTCTCAAAGACAATACTGTGATCCTGACCCTACAGAATGGTCTGGGAAATGAAGAGCGCCTGGCAGATTTGTTCGGGGCGGGGCGGGTGATGGGCGGCACCGCCTTCGTCTGCATCAACCGCATCGGGCCGGGGCATGTGAATCACATCGCCGACGGCCTGATTGCCATTGGCGAAATCTCCGGGCCACCGGCCGATCGCGCCAATCAGGTGGCCGACTTGTTCAAATCCAGCAATGTGCCCGTTCGGGTGCTGGAGAGCCTTCGTTATGGGAGGTGGGAAAAGCTGGTCTGGAATATCCCGTTCAATGGCTTATCGGCCGTGATGGATATGACAACGGAGCTGCTCATCGACTCAGCCGAGGGGGAGGAGTTGGTTCGCCAGATCATGTCCGAAGTCCTGGCGGCGGCGAAGGGTGTGGGGGTCTATCTTCCACAAGAGTTAATTGAGGCAAAAATTGCCGCCACGCGTAAAATGGGGGACTACAGAACGAGCATGCACCTGGACATGAAAGCGGGGCGGGCCATGGAGGTTGAGGCGATTTTTGGTTATCCGTTAAAAGTTGCCCAGAATGCCAACGTGCCCGTTCTGCGACTGGAAATGCTATACGAATTACTGCAAATTCGTAATAAAACGCGCCACAACGGCTAATTGAACATCATCGCACGACTTGCACATTTTGTGATTGTTTTCTGAACACTTCGGGTTATATTTCCCTCATCGGAGAGCAGGAGAAGCTCGACTGAGGGCAAATTGGGGGATGTAGAGCCCTCCTCACTCCGATGACGCATTTCATTTTTTCGGAGTGGAGTAAATTCAATGTCTCATCGTCGGCGCGCACAATTCGGTCTTATATCGGCCTGCTTCATCCTCGTCGTCACCATTGGCGTTCTCTTCGCCGGTGCCAAGGCGAGCGTGGAACGTCAGGGCACTGCATCGGCCCAAAGCGGCATTCAGCCCCATGTCGGCGAGGTGAACCTGGTCTCCCTTCGGAAATAACCCCGGCCCCTAACGGGACTCGTGGGCAAGGGAGGGGAGAGCAGGGCGGCCATCGGGCCGCCCTTTTTGTTTTGTGGTGCTGAATAAAATGTGTAAATCGCACCTTTGCGAGGGGATGGGGCTATTGGCCGATATAATCTTTCGATGCACGTTGTCATTTTCGAAGGTTCTCGCTGGCATACTTTTGCGCCGTTCTCCCTCTCCCGGCCGGTCTTTGCACTGGCCACTGGAGCGGGCACTCTCCTGGACAAACACGTTCGGCATTTGCGGCCAACCCGCCTGAGCCTCTGGGTGCGCCCGGCGCTGGCGCAGTGGTGCATGGAACATCTTGCCCCGCGATTTCCATTTCCCGTCACGGTCAACCAGCCGCTGGATGATGAGCCGGCGCTTCTGGCGAGCGGTCGAACTCTTCATTTGAGGGGATTCGAGCATTCCGACGAGCCGTGTGCGATTGTCGATGAAGATGCCGCCGGTCAGAAGCTGATTCGCAAAGCCATCGTCCGCATGCCGGGCCTGACGCTCGATGACGCGATGAATCGCACCGAGAAGTGGTCTCAAATCCTCAGCCTCCCGCGCGTGACGGAAGAAGCCCGCATGGCCGACTATGCGTGGGACTTGATCGGCTGGAACGAAGAAGCGCTGATGGACGATTTCGTGGCGATGCACGCCGATGCGGCTCATGGCCCCAAGCCGGCCGGGCCTTACCACATGGTGCGCGAGGAAGATATTTGGATCGGCTCGGGCGTCAAGTTGGAGCCGGGCGTGGTGCTCGATGCCTCGCGCGGGCCGGTGATGCTGGCGGACAGCGCATCGATCGGCGCGAATTCCGTGCTGAAGGGACCTTGCTACATCGGTCCGCATTGCCAGGTCAAACCGCTGACTATCATCCACGCCGGCACCACGCTCGGCCCGCTCTGCAAGGTCGGCGGGGAGATCAGCAACTCCATCATGATCGGCCACTCCAACAAGGGCCACGAAGGCTACCTCGGCGACAGTTACGTCGGCGAATGGGTCAACCTCGGCGCGGGAACCACCACGAGCAATCTCAAGAACACCTATGGCCCGATCAAGGTGCGCATGGGAACGCACGACATCGACACCGGCCTGCGGCACCTCGGATCGCTCATCGGCGATCACGCCAAGACCGCGATCGGCACCCGGCTGATGACGGGCAGCTACATCGGCTATTCCTCGATGATCGCCACCAGCGGCCTGCCGCCGATTTCAGTCCCCTCTTACAGTTTCATCACCGACCGCGGCCGGGAAGAGTACCGCTTCGACAAGGCCCTGGAGGTGATGAAGACGATGTGGATGCGGCGGCAGAACGTATGGAACGCGGGGGCGGAGGCGGTTGCGCGATACGCGGCGGAAGCGGCCGGGGAAGTCGAGCGGTAATCGATTCCGCCCCATCCGTTTCTCCATCCGTTTTGCGGGCATTCCGCCTTCATCCGCCGCCGACGAAAGTCACTAACTCCACCACATCGCCCTCCTTCAGCCCCGTATCGTACTTTTCGGATCGCAGAATCCGGCGGTTCAACTCCACCGCCACTTTGTCGGGCGCGAGTTTGTAGCGAACCAGGAGATTCTGAACGGTTTCGCCATCGGGAAAGTCGCGCGCTTCGCCATTGACTGTCACCAGCATAGGGAAGCAAGTATAGGGCTTTCGCTTTCGGTTTCGAGTATGGAATGGAAGGCCTTGGAGACATGCAGGGCAATTGGATGTCAATCCTATCGCATCGATTTCGGATTTCGGATTTCGGATTGAAGACCGCAATTCAATCCGCAATCCGCAATCCGAAATCCGCAATTGCTGCCCATCGCATGCCATATGCGATTGCCCTTGGAGATATGACGCCTTCAAGGCGGGCAGGAGGCCCATGCTACGCTAATGCCAGCGCCGGCTTCTTTACCGATTCGTCATTGATCAGCAGGGGCGCTACCACCTGGCGGAGTTTTTCGACGGCTTCCTCGAGGCTGCAAACCACCAGGTCCGCCCCCGCGGCCGCCAGGCGCTCGCGGGATTTTTTGACATCGCCGCATTCGGTCCACAGGCCGACGATGATTTTCAAATCCGGCAGGCTGGCGCGCAGGCGTTTGACGATGTACCGCGCATGGGTGACGGCCGCGGGCGGCAGCGCTGAGACGACCACCACCTGGGCCTGTTTTTCCCCCACTATTTGAACGTACTCGCTGGCGAGTTTCTCCACCGAGACATGCTCGGCGCGGTATCCGCGGCGATCGAGCACCTGGGCAAGCATGACGCAGGCGATTTCATCGGCGGGATCCCGCGCCGGCAGGCAGACCACGGTCCGCTCATACTGAACGGTCTCCAATTCCGCGATGGGTCGATTCTCTCCCACCGTGGCTTCCAGGGGCTTCTTGCCGTTCGAGCTCAGGCCGCTCTCTCCCTTGACATGCAGTTCGGTTTTGGTGCCTTCCTGCGCGGCCGGCATCTCGCCAAGGTCCACGACCAGTTCGCGAACTTCATTGCGGATCAGCGCCTGCTTGTGTTCATCGAGTTGATCGCGATGCCGTTCATTTTCCGCCAGGCTCAGCGCGGGCAGGACAACGGTGTCGTACAAACGCACCAGGGGCAGATCGGCCGCATAAGAGGTCAGCAGTTCCTCGGCCTCTTCAATATCTTCCGCCAGGAGGCGCTGATAAAGCCGGTATTTCGGCTCCAGCGCCGGCTGAGCGCCGAGCAGGATATTGAGGAATTCGAGCTGAGGAACGTACTTTCCCGCCACCACGAAAATCACCGTCAGCGGCGTTGAAAGTAGTAGGCCGACTAATCCCCACAGCCAGGTCCAGAAAACCGCCGCCACCAGGATCGCGACCTCCGATACGCCCGCGCTGCTCCCGTACAGCCATGGCTCAACCCAATTGGTGGTGATCAGCTCGACGACAATGAACATGACGACCACGGCGGCCGGGACGGACATCCCATGGTAAACCGCCAGCGCCAGGATCATCGGAAATGCCGCGCCGATCCATGGCCCAATGTACGGAACAAATCGCAAAAGCCCGGTGAGCATTCCCCAGAGCAGCCAGTTCGGAAACGCCGGATCGCTATGCCCGAAGAGCGCGCCGATCACCCAGAGGCCCGCCCCGATCGTCAGCCCATAGGCACCGTTGACGATGCACTGGGCGATCAGATAGCGGCTGATGCGCGTGGCCGCCTCATCCATCGCCTGGGTGGTGATATTGATCTGCCCCTGGCCGATCAGGCGGATGACGCGGTCACGCACGTCCTCGCGCGCAATCAGCACGAAGATCGCGAGGATCGCGACGATGAATAGCGTTGCCAGCGGCTCGAGGATGGGCGAGAGCGCGGAGTAGAGGTTGCCCACCAGTCGATCCAGGCCGTTGCCATCGGGCCCCGCGGTGATCGAGACCGGAACGGGGGTCGAAGTCTGGCCCGATGGGTTGAACGTGGCAGGGGTGGGTGCGCCCGGCAGGTCTCCCGATTTCACGGCCGGCGCGGTGGTGGCCGGCTGCGTGGTGGCATTGTGAATCGAGTTCTCAATTGCCCGCGAGGCCTTCTCGAAATTACCGCCGCTGGTAAGGCGCTTGACCCATGTGACTTTTTCCTCGATGTTGGCCTGGTATTGCGGAATTTTGCTGGCAAGATCTCCCACTTGCCCGACGACGATGTAGCCCAGTACCCCGATCACGCCAACGACCAGAAGCACTACCGCGATTACCGCGGGCACGCGCCCCAGATGCAGTCGTTGTAAGCGCGTGACAAGAGGGGCAAGGACAAAGCTGAGCATCGTCGCCAGGGCCACCGGCACCAGCACCTGTTTGGCGAAATAGAGCGCGCCGATCACCACCGCGACCGAAGCCAATGCCAGTATTCGCGAGTTCTTCGGCGCAGCAGCTTGGGCCATATCCGCTTGAACTGCAAAGCCAGTGCCGGGTGAACGGAACGGTGGTCGGCTGTGCCGGCAGGGGGCCATCAACCACCAAAATCGCGGCCGATAACTGCCCATACCCCCTGCATCCGACACGAAGGTGGGCTATAGCTGACGTTGCTTCGTGCCCTCCGCATCCGGCACCGATTGCCCCGCAGAAGCCCCTCCCATCGACCGATAGAAAGATAGGAGACTGTCTATGTGCCGCACTTTGGCCTTTTTTTCTGTCGTGGTCGGACTTCTTGGCGTATCCATCCCCGCCCTGGGACAGACGACGCGCCCAACCGATCGAACAGTTGCGCCGGCGGCTTCAAACTTCCTCAAGAGTTCTGAAGGCCCCGCGGTCGCGGTTACCACGCCCGCCGCAACTGCCGAAACTCCCGCCGTCGCCACCGAGCCCACCGCGCCGGCCGTGGATATGTCGTGGCCGCGTCAGGTTGAGGCGCTGGCCAAGACGATCGTCGATGGAGACCGCGCGGCCCTGGAAGCGATGCTCACCAGCCGGTCCGCCATCCGCCGCTTCGGCACTTCGCAGGCCGAGGAATCTTCGCGCATTATGGAGCGCCTGGCCAAGTCGGTGCTGGTGGGCCAGCACGGCTATCTTCATCCGCCCCTGGTGATGGCCGCCGACATCGCGGCCGACTTCAAGCGGTCCACCGTGGTCCCCGACAAATCCAAGTCGCGTTACCTCATCGATGATGACAGCGAAATGAAGCGCGCCAACGCGACGGCGGTGCAATGGGTCGTCGAGCAACTTGGCGCGACGCAGGGGACGCCGGTGGGTGTGATTATTCTGTGGACGCCCAAGCCCGCGCCTGTCGCCGGAGCGCCGATATTCGAAGCGACGTTCATCCTCTGCAGAGGCGAGGAAGTGGGAGCGCAGTCTTTCAAGATGAGCAACGTGGTGTACGGCACGCCGATTGGGGACGCGGCGAATCCGTAGGTTGGTCAGTTGTTGGTTGCCCAATGAGCGTGCGCGATTGGGCGCTGTTCGCAATCGACGCCGACCAGGGCGCCGCCTGAGCATCGTATGCCACTGGTAAGGTCAAAGAGCACTTACCCGTGCCGCCCCTCATCTCCCCCAGGGCAATCGCATGTGGCATGAAGTGGGCAACAATTGCGGATTTCGGATTTCGGATTGTGGATTGAAATGCGGTTTTCAATCCGCAATCCGCAATC
>JBBRTW010000437.1:0-6206 GCA_038244055.1 Tepidisphaerales bacterium
GCGAAGAATCCCCGCCGATGGAACGCGTCAAGACCGCGCAGACCATGCGAATGACCCCAACGATCCGCCGAACCCGACCACGGACACCGCCACGATCAGAAAATCCGGCCGGACCGGCGGGCTGGTGAGAAATGCGGGCTAGGGGCGGAAAATATTGACTCAATGGTGCGACTCAGCGACCAAAAACGGCTCTATGGCACTGATGGACTGACGGCGCGAGTGAAATCGCACATGGATTTCTGATTCTTCATCACTTGGCCAGAAAGGGATTGAACATTCCCGCATCCGCCTTATATTTAGATAAGAAGGTCTAATTATCCTTTTTGTCGTTCCCGGGCGTTCGGGCTGGCAAAAAGATGGGCCTTCCAGCGACCCCGGCCAACCGCCGCGTCGCCATTTGCGCGAGGAAGGAATTTCATGACGCTCTCCATGTTCTGCGATCAGTGCGAACAGTCCCGGCCCGGTGGTTGTGAAGGGGCATCGGGTGTCTGCGGCAAGGATGCCGACGTCCAGTCGCTTCAGGAAATCATTCTGTACGGCCTCAAGGGCATGGCCGCCTATGCGAATCATGCGCGGCGGCTCGGTAAATCGGATGAATCGGTCAGCGCGTTCATCGAAGAGGCGCTGTTCGCGACCATGACCAACGTCAACTTCGATGTTCCGGCGCTGTTCGAAATCGCCATGGAGCTTGGCCGGAAGAATTTGCGCGTCATGGAAATGCTCGATGAAGGGCATCTGGAAAAATTCGGCAAGGCTGCGGTGACAACCGTCAAGGAAGGCACGCAGGCCGGGCGGGGCATCCTGGTGACCGGCCATGACCTGGTCGATCTCTGGAACCTGCTCGAACAGGTGCGCGGCACCGATCTCAAGGTCTACACGCATGGAGAAATGCTGCCGGCGCATATGTATCAGAAGATGCGCGAGCACCCGAACCTGGCCGGGCATTTCGGCGGCGCCTGGCAATTCCAGCGTAAGGAATTCGCCGATTTCACCGGGCCGGTGGTGGTGACCACCAACTGCATCATGCTGCCCGGCGATTACGCCAATCGCCTCTTCACCACGCGGGTCACGGCCGTTCCCGGCGCGACTCGCCTGACCACCGATGACTTTTCCGAGGTCATCGCCTGCGCCAAGGCTTCGGTTCCTCTCAAGGAGAACCCCGCCGGCTCATCGCTCATCGGATTCCACCGCACCGTCGTTCTCGATGCGGCGCAGACGATCGTCGATGCGGTCAAGGCCGGCCAGATCAGCCGGTTCTTCGTCATCGGCGGATGCGACGGCCACGAATGGAATCGCAGCTACTTCGCCGACTACGCCAAGGCCACGCCTTCCGATTCCTTCATCCTCACCCTCGGCTGCGGCAAGTACCGCATCCGCGAACACGATTACGGCACGCATCTCGGCCTGCCCCGCCTGATGGACATGGGCCAGTGCAACGATGCCTATGGCGCGATCGCCGTCGCCATCGCGCTCGCCAAGGCCTTCAACTGCGGCGTCAATGACCTGCCCCTGACGATGGTCATCTCCTGGTTCGAGCAGAAGGCGGTGGCCGTGCTGCTGACACTGCTTTCCCTTGGCGTCAAGGGAATCCGCATGGGACCCAATCCCCCGCGCTTTATCTCGCCCAATATTTTCAAGATTCTCCAGGACAAGTTCGATCTCGGCATGATCGGCAACGATGCCAAGGCGGACCTGGCGATGGTCATGGCCTGATCATCGCGTAACAAACGTATCGGCCAATGAGTGTTTGCACGGGCAGCCGATCGCGGCTGCCCGTGTCCGTTTAGCGGATCAGCGTCTGCGTCCGCTCCGGCCCGATGCTCACCATCTTCACCGGCGCGCCGATGAGCGTCTCGATCCGCTTGACGTAGAGCTGGGCCTCCATCGGCAACTCCTCGAAGCGCCGCGCCCCCGTGATATTTTCGCGCCAGCCCGGCAGCGTCTCATAGATCGGCTCGACCTCCGCCAGCACATCCATATCGCTGCGGAAATAGTCCAGACGCGAACCCTGATATCGATACCCCGTGCAAATCTGCAAATGCTCCAACCCCGACAGCACATCCAGCAGCGTGATGCACACATGCGTGATCCCGCACAGATCCACCGCGTATTTCACGGCCATCGCATCGAACCACCCGCAGCGCCTCGGCCGGCGCGTCGTCGTGCCGTATTCATTTCCGCGCTCGCGGATGTAATTTCCCGTGTCGTTGTTCTGCTCGGTCGGGAACGGCCCGCCGCCCACGCGCGTTGAATACGCCTTGACGATCCCCAGGTAGTTCTGCACATACTGCGGCGGAACGCCCGACCCGGTGAACAGCCCCAGCGCCGAGCAATTCGAGCTCGTCACATAGGGATACGTTCCGTGATCGATATCCAGCAGCACCGCATGCGCCCCTTCAAAGAGCACGCGCTTGTGCGCGTGGGCTGCATCCAGCAGCAGCTTGGTCGAATCATCGATAAATGGCTTGAGCCGCCGGCCATAATCGCGATAGGTTTCGAAAATCTGCCGCCCATCCAGCGGCGGGGCATCGTAAAGGGCTTTGAAGACCTTGTTGCGGTCGCCGATAATCCGATTGATTCGCTCGCTCAAGTGTACTTCATTCACCAGGTCCGCCACGCGGATCGCGGTTGTTCGGTGCATCTTGTCGGCGTAGGTCGGGCCGATGCCGCGCTTGGTGGTGCCGATCGACCCCGCGCCGGCCGCCACTTCGCGGAATTCATCCTCCGCCTTGTGCCAGGGCATGACGACGTGCGCCTTATAGGAAATCTTCAGATTGGCCGGGGAAATGGCGACGCCTCGGGCGAGAAACTCATCGATCTCGCGCAGGATCACTTCAGGGTCCAAGACCACGCCATTGCCGACGATGTTGACGACGTTGGGATGGAAAATACCCACCGGCAGGAGATGAGTGGCGTATTTCTGCCCGCCGATCTTGACCGAATGCCCGGCGTTGGCCCCGCCGCAATAGCGAACGACGATATCCGCATGCTCGGCCAGGAAATCGACGATCTTGCCCTTGCCCTCATCGCCCCACTGGAGGCCGACGACGGCGGTATTGCCCGGAAAAAGATAACTGGGAGTCACTGGAACCTTTCAAGTCGTGCCGCCGCGCCGAGGCGCGCGGCACCGTATGCGATCTGCTCAAATTCAGCGGCCGAAGGTAAAAGCCGGTCGGGTGGGTGTCAAGGAACCGCGTACAATAGCTGCGCCAAATCCGGCCGATCCGCGCTCGCCGCAGGCCATTCACGATCATGGGAGTAAAATTACCCGCATGGCCCAACCAATTGCGGCATGGGATGTCTATCACATCTGGCGGTGGTGCTTTTTGGAAAAATGTGATGAATCTGTCACCGCCCGTCCTATTTTTTGACTTTCATGTTAGGAAAGTTAGTCTGGGATTCCTCGAAGTTCGCCAATTTAACAGGCGCCTAGGATATTGAGATCACGGAAGATTGGAGAAGATGCATTTTGACCCCCAACCCGATCATGGAGTTGCCGCTGACCGAGGTGATCAAGCCGGAGATCGCCCTGACTCTTCAGCATGTGCTGCGGATCTACACCGTCGGCAACCTTCTCGATGCCTGGCGCACGCCCAAATCGCAGCGCAGCATCGAACAGGTTTTT
The DNA here is from genome assembly GCA_038244055.1 of Tepidisphaerales bacterium. GTDB lineage: Bacteria > Planctomycetota > Phycisphaerae > Tepidisphaerales > Tepidisphaeraceae > DASPKW01. The sequence goes on from JBBRTW010000437.1 coordinate 3,626, forward strand.
GAGACGCCCCAGCAGGCGCGGCATGCCGTCGCAACTTGCGCCACCTGGCTGGGCGGCGACGATGGGCCGGTCCACCGCGCTGTCGTCGGCTGGTGGGCCGATGATCAGGCCGTCGTTGACGTCAAATGTTAAGCATCGTCAAATGTTAACAACCGTGGCCGCTGGCATTAGACTGTCGGCATGCCCCAATCCCGCCTGATCGCTCTTCTCGCCTCACTTCTCATCTCGATTCAAGCATTCGCCCAGCCGGCGGATGTCTTTTCACCGCCCGATTCGCTGGTCGCGGAAAATATTCCGCCCATTCCCAAGTCCGTCGTTGAATCGGTCGGCCGATATACCGAGTTCCGCGCTGCGGCGTTTCGTTCCTGGCATCCGGTCGAGCGGCAGATGCTCATCCGCACGCGATTCGCCGATACGGCGCAGATTCATCGGGTTGCCTTTCCCCTGGCCGCCCGCAATCAGCTCACATTCTTCCCCGATTCGGTCGCCAGCGCCTCCTTTCAGCCGACCACCGGCGAATACTTCCTTTTCTCCAAAGACGCGGGTGGCAACGAGTTCGCCCAGCTCTACCGCTACGACCTGGCCACCGGGGCGATCGCGCTGCTGACCGATGGCAAATCCCGCAACTCCGGCGGCGCTTTCAACCACAAGGGAGACCGCATCATCTACACTTCCTCGCGCCGCAACCGCAAAGATGCCGACTTCTATACCGTCTCCCCCACCGACCCGAAAACCGATAAGCTCCTCTCCCCATCCGACTCCCCCGGCTGGGGCGCGCTCGACTGGTCGCCCGATGATGCGACCCTCCTCATCGGCAATTTCATCTCCGCCAACGAATCGCATCTCTATCTCATGGATGCAGCTACCGGCCAGCGCACCCGCCTGACGCCTGAAGGCAAAGGCGTCGTCTGGTCCGGCGGCCAATTCTCCGCCGACGGCAAGGGCATCTACACCGCTACCAACTCGGCCGGCGAATTCACCCAGCTCGTTTACTTCGATATCGCCAGCAAAAAGTTCGCGCCCCTTCTGCCCGAAGTGAAATGGGACATCGAAGAATTCGAACTCTCCGAAGATGGCAAGCGCCTGGCCTATGTCACCAATGAAGATGGCATCGCCGCGCTGCATGTGATCGATACGCAAACCAGGCAGGCGATCAAGCTTCCTCCCATCCCCGCCGGCCAAATCTCCACACTCAACTGGCATAAGAACAACAAAGACCTCGCCCTGACCCTCACCTCCGCCCGCGCCCCCTCCGATGCCTACTCGCTCGATATCAACGCAGGAAAACTCGAGCGATGGACCGCCTCCGAAACCGGCGGCCTGAACACGTCCAACTTCGTCGAGCCCGAATTGATCCGCTGGAAATCGTTCGATGGCCGGGAGATTTCCGGATTTCTGTACAAACCCGATAGTGCGAAATTTCCCGGCAAGCGCCCGATTATCGTCAGCATCCACGGCGGCCCGGAGAGCCAGTTCCGCCCCGGCTTCATGTCCTCCTACAACTATTTCCTCAACGAGCTCGGTGTCGCGGTGGTCTTCCCCAATGTTCGCGGCTCCAGCGGTTATGGCAAGACTTTTCTCACCCTCGATGATGGCAAACTTCGCGAAGACTCCGTCAAGGATATCGGCAGCCTCCTCGACTGGATCAAAGCCAACCCCGCTCTCGATAGCGGCCGGGTCATGGTCAGTGGCGGCTCCTACGGCGGCTTCATGTCCCTGGCCGTCTCGGTCATGTACGCCGACCGAATCCGCTGCGCTGTCGATACCGTCGGCATCTCCAACTTCGTCACCTTCCTCGAGCGCACCGAACCCTATCGCCAGGACCTTCGAAGGGTCGAATACGGCGATGAACGCGATCCCGCCATGCGCGAGTTCCTCCTGAAAATCTCCCCCCTGACCAACGTCGCCAAGATCACCAAGCCGCTTTTCATCGTGCAGGGCGCCAACGATCCGCGCGTGCCCAGGCAGGAGGCCGAGCAGATGGTGGCCGCCCTGAAGAAGCAGGGCACCCCGGTCTGGTATCTGCTGGGGAAGGATGAGGGGCACGGCTTCGCCAAGAAGAAGAACTTCGAGTTCCAGTTCTATTCGATGGTGGAGTTCACGAAGAAGTATCTGCTGGGTGATTGACCGCGCGGCGGCACCGCAAATGCGACGTTCGTTGAAAAATATCGCTGCTCTTTACGATCCCATATCCACCAGTGGAATCGGCCCCATCCCCTGGAAGTTGACCTGAAAGCTCAGTTGCTCCAGTTGCACCGACAGGTCGACCGAATTGATCGCGACATTGGCGGGGACGGTGACCGAAGTCGGCGCGAAGTTGAGAATTCCGCGAATTCCCGCGGCCACGAGATTGTCCACCACATCCTGGGCGCTGTCGGCCGGGACGGCGATGATCGCCAGGCGGATCTGATTCTTCTTGACGACCGCTTCCAGTTCGCTCATCGCCTGAACCGTGAAGTTGCCCATCTTCTTGCCGACCAATGTCGCGCTGGCGTCGAACCCGGCATTGAGGCGGAATCCCTGGGCGTCGAAACCTTTGTAGGCCATGAGCGCCCTTCCGAGGTTGCCAGCGCCGATGAGC
>JBBRTW010000438.1:0-6193 GCA_038244055.1 Tepidisphaerales bacterium
ATCACCTCGCCATCGGGGAGCTGCTCCCCACCGGCGCGGCGGCGCACGACCTCGGCGATCACGCGCATGACGGTGGCGGGATCGACCGTCACGACCTGCTGGGTTGCGCCGCCCAGATGACCGGAAGACCCCGGTTCGTAGGGCGAGACATAGTTGTCGGCGTTTTCTTGCCCCATGGGGTTTTACCGCGGACTTATTTGCCGCCATCAGCGAAAATGGGATGCGGATCGAAGATCGCGGCGAACCTGCTGCAGGCCGCGATAACAAAGTTGATGAACGGCGCGCTCGGAGCGATTGAGGCGGCCGGCGATTTCCTGGGGGCTCATTCCCTGCATGTAGCGGAGAGTGACGGCGGCGCGAATGTCCTCCGGCAGAGTCTCGAGGGAGCGTTGCAGGGCGGCCATGAACTCGTGACCGGCGGCCGAGCGGCTGGGTGTTTTGCTGTGCATCGCCAGTTCGGCGAGCGTGGCGACGATGGAATCGCTCTGGGCGACGCGGCGCGACTTGCCGCCGTGCTTGACCCGCCCGCGTATGCGCAGCAGTTGGGCGATTCGCCGGCGGGCGATGGTCACCAGCAGGCGAAAAACCGAGGTTTCATCGGCCGGTATGAAATGGGTCATGCGCCGGGCGGCCTCGAAGTAGGTATCCTGGAGAATATCGTGCGGCTCGACCAGCGGCGACAGGATTGAGGGAAAGTGCTTGCAGATGTAAGCCAGCAGATGGCTGCGCTCCGATACCAGCAGGACCTGAAGCGCCTCTGGCTCCAGAGCCTTGCCGAGCGGCCCCCGATTCACCTCGCTTTTGAGCGCTTCCATAACCGGGCCTTCGTCAATAAATCTGATTCGCCATGAGATATCTCATTCAATACCGCCGATTCCCGAAAAATAAAGGCAGAATAAATAGTATTTCTACTACCCTCGGCAAATTCCGTGGCATTTACCTGTTTTGCGATTCATCCAGACGGGACCAGAAGATGTCGAGGGTGCTTTTTCCGGTTGAGAAATCCGCCAGGGAGTTCGCGGACCTCAGATCGACGTGTCCATCGGCATATCCAAAATTGGCGGCGCCTTTGGGCTCGCGCGGCTTGGCGGACATTCCGTAAGGGCGGTGGCGCTCGAAGGAGATTTCCGAATTGACCATGCCCCAGCGGCCTTCATCCACCGGCGACAGTCCGCCGCCCGCGCCGAAACGCTGGCCGGGGGTGTCCCCCAGGAAACCGACGATGGCGGGGGCAGTCCATCCGGCGGCGTCGGAGCCGGTGCTGGACCAGGCTTCAACCAGCAAGATAACATTGGAGCTATTGGAGGGGGCGCTGCCCCAGACCTCGCCGGGGGAGGGAACGCGGCTCGTGATCCACGATTCCAGGCGGGGGCTCATCCAGGCGTTCATCGCAAACGAGCGGATGGCATCCGGGTCCTCGGGGCAGGTCATCACGCCTGCCTTCGCATAGCCATTGGGGGCGACGATTCCGCCGATGCGGTCGGGCTCATACCAGAGCTGGCCGGGGGCGGGGAAGAAGAAATTGGTCGGGTACTTCTTCTGTTGCGCCACATACAGATACATCGCCTGGCCGACCTGGCGCATGTTGGCGGCGCAGGCGACGGTGCGCGCCTGCTGGCGGGCCCGATTCAAAGCGGGCAGGAGCACGCTCATCAGCAGGGCGATAATCCCAATGACGACGAGCAACTCGACGAGCGTGAAGCCCGGCCGAGTCCTGCGAAGATCGAGATGAAATTGCCTGCGAGGCATGCTGTTTAATCGCCGTCTTTTGACCTGAAGCCGGGCCGGGTGAACTTCGATCTGGAGCGCCGCCCGAGATGCCATAGGGCGGCGGCCAGCATTAACGTCGAAATAGAAGGCTCGGGAACGAAGCCGATGGTCAGTTGCGGCGGCACGGTCGTGTTCTCGGCAAAGCCAATATCGTATCCCTGCGCTACGGTCGTGCTTGCAGGGCTATCGGGATTCAAGCGGAGAAAGATGTAATTTCCGATACCGACTCCACCGACGCCGTATTGCGCGTTGAGGTAACTTACCAAGGCGGCGGTTCCACTGCCATTGGGGGTGATTGTTCCCACGTTGTTACTTGGATGAACGCCGAGCAGGATATTGTCCTGAAGGAGCGTCGCGGTGGGGCTGGCATCGAGGGAGCCGACGTAATTATCGGTGGCCGGCACGACAGTTGATAATGCCCTGGCCGTCAAACCGTACAAGTCGATGTTGAAATCCCCATTGTCGAGGTCGTTGATGACCGTGAACTGAAAAATGGCGCTGTTGACGATGGGTTGCTGGCCGGGTCCCGGAGCGGGCAGGCGGAATACATAAACGGCGACGCGACTGCCCTTTGTGTTCGTAAACCCCGTGTTGACACCCCCCAGGCGATCGACATCCTGATTGCTGGTTGTGTTGTTGGGTCGAATGACACAATCGGCGGGGTCGCCCGGAACGACGACCGCACCGGTCGCGTTTTTCGCGCCAATGCAAGCCAGGATGAAGCATAGATAAGGCGCAACCGCCTTGATGAGCATTTTCCGCGCTCCCGTTCCGGCCGAAATGGTAATGACCATCACGATAAATTGGTACAAATTCCCGGAAAAAGGTGATGATGATTTCTACCTATCCCGGAAAAAAATCCCTCGCGGGATTCACTGGGCGTCATAGAGCGAATAAACGGGCGTGTTGAAACGACACATGCTGATAAAGCCATGCGACTACTCGACGATCAGCAAATCAATTTCATCGACCCGCGGCACGACGACCTCAAACCCCCCATCTTTCGACGTCAGCTTCAGCTCCCCCGTCGCGGCCGACCGCACGCGCTTCACCTCGCCGATCCCCTTGATCGCGACCCGCAGGTTCGTCGCGGGCACCAATACGGCCCCGCGCGCCCCCGGGCCGGCGCTTTTGTAGGCCCAGTTCATCAGGGCGATCGAGCGTTTGCCGTCTTTGTTGAGAGCGAGAGCTTCGACGGTTGGCACCGAAACCCAGACGGGTCGGGGGTGGTCATCCAGCGGGAGGGTCAGCATTTCATCCGCGCCATCGGCCAGGAAATCGGTGGACATGTCGAAATCGCCGCGCCGCACCCGCGCTGAATAGGTCAGTCCAACCCAAACGCCCGCGACGTAGACCTTTCCTTTGCCGACGGTTCTCATCGCATCGGCCGATTTCCCATCCACGAAACCGTTCATGATCGTGTGTTCGGAAGTGGTATCGAGCGGCTCGCGGCCGACCGATGGGGCCCAATGCTTTTGCGCGTTGACGAATACGTTCGCGCCCGGCGGCACGTCCTTCTCAACCAAGGCTTTGATCTCCGTGGCTTTGTACGGTTCGACCTGCCCCCAGGTCTGGAGCTTGCGCTCTTTCAGCCCCGTCAGATCCGAGTAGGCGGGCTGGTTCGCTTCATCGCGCGACAGGCCCATTGCATCGGTCCAGAGAATGCCCCCGGCTTCGACCCATTTGGCGAGCTGGCCTTCCGCATCGCGGCGGAGGTTGGGGCCGACAATGTAGATGGCTTTGTACTGATCGAGCTTTCCCTCGGCCAGTTGCTGCTCGCTGATGACATCGATGGGAACATGGTGGTGCCGCAGGGCGATGTAGACCCACTTGGCATCTTCGAACGCCGTTACGCCCAGGTCGGTCGCCTTGCCCCAGATTTCGCTGGAGCGCGGCGAGCAGAAGGCGACTTCCGCGGGGATGGCGGGTTTGGCGTCGTAGAGATATTGCTCGTTGGCGGCGAGGAAGCGCGCGGCCCGGCCGGTGCGCTCGAGCAGATCGGCCGATTGGGAGAAGCTGTCGCCCTTGGCGTAATCCGGGCCGTAGGTATACCACTCGATCACCTTCGCCCCGCGCGCGGCTACCGCCAGCATGCGCTGGGCCACCGCGCCGCGATGCGGCTTGACCAGCACGCCCATCGGCATGTCGTGCCGGGCACAAATCCCCCGGCCGATATCCGCCAGATACGATTCGAATTGCCACGAGCGCGGGTCGCGGTTGGAAGTCTCGAAAACCAATGCGGTGTTCGCCCCGCGATCGTAGAACTCATGCCAATCGAGGCTGTGCCCGGCCCAGCTTGGCGTCGGGCCTTGCATGGCATAGAGGTAGACACCCGCTTCTTTGAACTGTTTCGCGGGCTCGGTGAACAACTGGGCGGTCGCTTCGGTCATGAAGCGATAGGTGTAGTAGTAACGAAGGGCATCTTTCGCATCGGCGGGCGCGGCTGCGATTTTGTTCCCCTTCTCCTCCGCGCCGCCGAAGATCGGGAACGGCTTGACCTCCTCCCACGATTTCGCCCCGACGTCGGCCGGCTCGATCTTCTGCGCTTTGAGATACTCGACGAATTTCTCGCGGCATTTGGGGCAGGTCTGGAGATGTCCCTTGGCCGCCACGCCGATTTCATCCCACCAGAGTGCCCACGACTGCTTCGCGCCGACGGTTTTGTAATCTTCGATGGCCTTCTTGACGGATGCGGCCATGGCCGGGGCGATGCGCGGATCGTAGGGGCAGCCCTCTTCCTTCTCGGCGCGCTTGTTGACGATGCCCATCGGCGAACCCGAGCCCGGGCCGCCCCAGTAGACCTGGCGGAAATCCCTGCCCGCGCCGGCCGCATCGACGAGGTTGATCGATCGCTCGGAGACCAGCCCATTGACGCCCAGCAGCGCGAGCGTGGCGCATTCCTCCTTGACGATGTCCGGGTTGTTGTGGCGGATACCGTAGCCGGAGCCTTCGCCATAGCCGGCGAGGTGGCCGATGATGCCGAAGAGTTTGGGCGGGGCGGCGGGTTGGCCCAGCGATTTATCGAGCGTCAAATGTCGGTTGCGGGCATGTTCGGAGATGCCGACCAGCCCCGCGATGAATGTGGCGCGGTCGGCGGCGGCGAGGGGGATCGCGATGCTGACCGTTGCCCCTTTGGGGGCGGTTTCCGTGAAAGTTTTGACGACCTTGCCGGCCTCCGACAACTCAAATTCAACCGCCACATCGCTCAGTGCGGTGTTGGGCGTCCGCTTTCCGCCGGGTTTGCCGCCATTGGCCAGGACGACGATGGTCGGGAACTGCCACCCGCCGCCTTTGCCGGCGATCTCGGGCAGCGGCAGCGGAGCGCTCCACTGGCCCAGCGCGATCAGGGGGGCTTTGTCGGCGCTGAGAAATTCCCCCTTGATGACCGTTCCGCCAAGCCCTTCCCCCCCGCGCCGCCAGGCGATCTGGACGCCTTTTTGCTCGGGGGAAGTTTTGACGCGGACGCGCAGAGACAGGGCATTGATGTTGACGCGGCCCTTGCCGGCCGCGTCGCCTTGGTCGATTTGCTCCTGTGCCCCCGCCGAGATGCAGAGAAGGCTGGCCGCCAGAAATATGCGGATATGCATGGCTGACCTTACTTTTGCGGATTTGTTGTCCATGTGCTCTTTCATCGCGTCAACATTGCACTTCGAATGGCGAGTGCATCAGCCCAGATGATTCGCCACGAAAAAACACGAAATGCACGAAGAGGAATGAACCAAAGGACGTTACAGTCAAAAAGTCGGTAAACGTTGAACGCGCGTTGCGCAAATTACATTTCTACTCTTCTCCGGTCTTCTTCGTGCCCTTCGTGTTTTTCGTGGTTTATCTGCGGAACGCCAAAACGTCGCGGGGCGCGCTGATGAACTCGACATGGCAGTTCGGAAACTCGTTGTGAACGAGTTGTTCAATCTGCCGGCGTCGCTGCGGATTGTCGAGGTTCCTCTGCGGCATAACGGATCAGCATTCAACGGCCGGCCGGGCGCACGGCCACTGCACGAATCACAAGGACCGCTACGCCCGGCCGGTCCACTGCATTGCGTGGCTATCCGTCGGCCGGCCGCCGCAGGATTTCCTTCACCTTCTCGAACAACTCGCGCGGAATCGGGTACGACGGATCCGAACCCGAATTGAGGAAGATGCCCGCGAACTTTCCGTCCCGCTCGATGATCTGGAAGAAATCCTTGAAGTCGAGTTCTGCGTACGGCGAGCCTGGCGGAAACGTCCGCAACAACTCGGCCTGCGTCGTGTAGGCGTACGCCCACATCCGCCCTTCGTTGTCTTGAGCAGTTCGGAAACGTAGCCTGTCCGGCTTGACCGTGGTCGGCTCAGTGCTCGGGGAGCTTTCAGTCGCCACAAATACCGTGTGCTTGGCGAGCGATTTGGCGATCGGAATGATCGAATCGCCGACGGGGGCATTGGC
>JBBRTW010000439.1:0-6160 GCA_038244055.1 Tepidisphaerales bacterium
CGTTGTCCGTTGTCCGTTGCCGAAGAACCACCCCCCGGTCCAACTGACAACGGACCACTGACACCTGACCCCTGACCTTCTCGCTTCTCGCTTCCCGCTTCTGTTTTCTGCTCTGAACCCTGAACCCTGAACCCCGACCCCTCTCCCAATGCCTCCATCGCCTCCAGCCCCGAAATCCCCGGCAGCCGGATATCCAGGAAAATCACGTCCGGCCGGGTGCCGGCGAGCTTGGCGATCGCCTCCTCCGCCGACGGCGCGACAAACACCTCATGCCCCTGCTCGCTGAAATACCGCGAGAGGGCGAAGCAGATCGAAGGTTCATCATCGACAATGAGCAGGCGTGCGGGCATTCGAGAAATTGTCCGGGGTGGATTGTGTATTGTCCATCGCGCGAGCGTTCCATGTGTGCATGAGAACGGGAGCGTTGCCGCGAATCACGCAATCGACCGCCATCAATGCCCGTCTTAACACAGCCCCGCCGCAGCCGTGCGGAAATAGCGGCTTCGCTCCACTGCACCCCACCCATCCTGTTTTGTGTTGGCCCGAAATACAACCATTTCGGTGACCAGCCCCACCAAATCAAGCCATCGCCTCCGGTCGCGCCATCGCAGCGATCGCATGCGTTTTACACTTAAAAACAAGGGATTTATTGACATTCCCATATCGCCACAACGTTCGGCGCGCTATGCTTCGATCACTCGCCACGGGGACCTTTTGGGGCCGTCCAATCGACGAGGCATCGCATCCAATTTCTCTGGAAGGAGAAGCCCTGTTGCTTCTTTCTCGACTGTTCAATCGCGGTTCGCGCCGTCGCTCTTCATCCGTTTCGAGCGCCGCGAAAGCCAAACGCGCCGCCTGCATCGCCTGCGAATCGCTGGAAACGCGCCAAATGCTCAGCGGCGGCCCGCCCGCAGCGCCCAGCAATCTCGTGGCCACCGCCGTCTCCGGCCACGAAATCGACCTCACCTTCACCAACAACGCGGCCAACGCGGATCACCTTTACGTCGAGCGCTCGCAGGATGGCGGATTGTCCTGGGGCATCATCGACATGCTGACGCCCACCTCCGGCGCGATGCAGTACGATGATATCGGGCGCTTTCCCGGCACCTATGAATACCGCGTCTGGGCCAATCGCTATGATATCGACGTGGATGACACGCTGAACTCCGACTACAGCGGCACCGACTCGGCAACCATCGTCTTCAACGCGCCCAGCGCGCTGACGGCGACGGCCGTCTCGGGCCATGAAATCGATCTGGCCTTCACGAACAACGCCGATAACGCCGGATTCCTGGATGTCGAGCGCTCGCAGGATGGCGGCGCGACCTGGGCCGGAATCGCCACCATCGAGGCGACCGAGGGGCCGATGCAATACCAGGACACCGGCCGATTTCCCGGCACCTACATCTACCGCGTCCGCGCCGAACTCCACAACATGGACACGCTCGAATACCTGTACACTGAATACACCGCGGCCGATGATGCGACCATCGTCTTCAACGCCCCGAGCAACCTCACGGCCACCGCGGTTTCGGGAACCGAAGTCGCTCTGACCTTCACCAACAACGCCGACAACGCCGACAACCTCGACATCGAGCGCTCAAACGATGGCGGCGCGACATGGAACCTGATCGGCTACGCCACGCCCGTGCTGGGAGCGATGGAATATAATGACACCGGGCTCGCTCCGGGGACTTACACATATCGCGTGCGGGCGGAGGTGAATAACTGGGATCAGTGGGAGTACCAGTATACGAGTTACACCTCGCCCGTCACCTGCACGCTGTATGAAGAGGCACCGACTGTTTCCGCCAGCGCTCACAACATCCCCTACGTCGGTGAGATTTTCACGCTCGACACCAGCTACAGCGGCAGCGGGTATTCCACCATCGACCACTGGAATGTCGATTGGGGTGATGGCACCGGGACCCAGACGATCAGCGGCAATCCGACCTCGATCGAGCACGTCTACGCGGCCGAAGGCGACTACGCCATTCACGCTTCGTGCACCAATGCGGATGGGACGTACGCGGCGGCACCGGTGGAAGCTGCACCGACTTATAAATACGTTTTTTCGCCTACGCCTCCGTTTACTTCGACCGACGCTACCGCGACCTTTCAAGGAAATGTTTTCGACGTCCGTGACCCGATGCATGTCGTGAATGTTGCCGGGGAAACGGTTAAGATTTCAATCAGCAACGCTGCTCATAACAATGGCGTCACATTGACAGGCGCTGTTCGTGTTGGCGATCGATGGGAATTGACCGTCACGACCGGTGGTAATCCCACCAAGTTCGAGTTCGCGCTAAGCACCACAAGCGCGACCACGCAATTCATCGATGTGAAATTCGAATCGGCCAGTTGCGAAACGAAGACCGTCGGATACACGCTGAAAGCCTGAGCCTTTTATGACGTTTGCTCGATTGCGTGTTTTTCATCTGTTGAAATCAGCGTGGCGAATTTGCAGGCACGTCATGGCCGCACTGGCCATGACGTGTCTGCTATTTTTTATTGCCCTGTGGATCTCAAGTTTTTGGAAAGCGACCGAAATCAATCACATGTCCGAAGATTCGAGCTGTTTCTTCAGCATGATCGCCTACAGGGGGCGATTTGAAGCCTATATCCAAGTCGATTCCCGACCGAATCGGCACGGGTACGATGTTCATGGTTGGCAGGTATGGTTCTACCCACTGGATGTCATTAAGGATACTTCTTGGGATGATGCACGATTCCATGTCGATCTAAGGGTATTTGCGTACTTTCTGGCACATTTCATTGACGATGGCATACCGCACTACATGATCCTCATTCCTGGTTGGCTTCCGTCGCTGGCCCTTGCCCTCCCAGTCGGATTCTGGCTGCGTGGAGTCAGGCACCGAATCACCGTCGGGCGACGGAAGGACCAAGGACTTTGCACATTATGCGGTTACGACCTCCGCGCCAGTCCCGACCAATGCCCCGAGTGCGGCACGCCCGTGCCGCGGAAAGCCTGAAAGTAATTGTGAACGTCAATGTTGAAAAGAATCCGCCGATGGTTGCTCAATGGGTTGACCGTCTTGTTCTTGATCCTGTGTCCCGTCACCCTCAAGCTATGGGTGGATAGTTCCATCCTGGGAAGGGAAATTCTATGGGATGGCCACCAGTGGACTGTGAATGTGTTCGTGTATAGCGGCAGGGTCGCGTTTTCGGCAATCGATCGTAATTCAGGATCGGCGGCGATTGCCAACCATTTGGGCCCAGGTTGGCGGTATTCCGAGTTCCCAGCCACGCCGTACATGTATCGTCGCCAGCCCAGAGACACATTCCACGTCGCCGGCGGAATGTTCGAGATATGGCACATGCGCCCCAGCACGCCGAGAACGGCAGGTCCGCTCAAAGAACCCGGTGGCTGGGGTGTGACCGTCCCATTTTATGCACTGTTCATTTTCACATTGACGTTGCCCGTAGGTAGGTTTCTTCGAAGGAGATACCGGCGAAAACCTCTTCCTGGGACGTGCCTCCAATGCGGCTACGACCTCCGCGCCAGCCCCGACAAATGCCCCGAATGCGGAACGCCCGTGCCGTTGAAAGCCGCAAAGCCATCTTGAAAGAGAGGTGTCATGTCTGATACCAACACCAAAAACCCTCAACTGGAGACCCCGGGCTTTCACGCGGGGTTTTTGTCTTTGGCCCAGTGAGCCACCACCGCCGTGCGCGCCCCGCACTCTCCGTGCGCCCGCAACACGTCCCCCGCGCTACCCTCCGCCAACCCCATCCAGTTCCATTCATCATTCAGAATTCAGAATTCAACAGGGATGGGCAAAAACCGCGCGGCTGGCGCTTCAAAACCCAATCCCACAACTTTCCCGATTGCCCCACCCTCCCCTTTCAAGCCGCCCCCGTTTTCATCGCCCAGAACAACACCGCCGACCCGACTATAATCCGGTAAATCGCGAACGGAGTAAACCCATGCTTTCGAACCCAGTGCATGAACCAGTGAACCACCGCCAGGGCCACGATGAACGACACGACAAAACCAATCGCCAGGACGATCCATTTGTGGGCATCGAGTTGCACCGGCGGGACCGCCACGCCACCTTCGCCTTTGTGTTTGATGACCGTCTTGTAGAAATCGTAAACCGTCGCGGCCGCCATCGTGGGCAGAGAAAGAAAAAACGAGAACTCCAGCGCGCTGGCCCGGGTCATCCCCGCCGTTTGCCCGGCCGCGATCGTCGACATCGACCGGCTCGTGCCGGGGAAGACGGCCGACAAAACCTGCACGCAGCCGATCCAGACGGCCTGGAGGAGTGTCATGTCCTCGATCGCCGTGGTCTTTGCGGCCGGGGCGGCCGGGGCGTAGCTCAGAACCGTGGAGTCGCCCTGGGCGGTTGGGTTGGATGCGGCAGCGCTCGCATCATTCGGCGCGGCGGCCGGAGATTTCTCGCCGTAGACATAATCGACAGCCCACATGATCGCCCCGCCCGCCACCAGGGCCATGCCCATGACGAACAGGCTCTCGAGGTTTTTGCCGATGACCTTGGTGAGCAGAAAGGCCGGCCCGGCCGTGCATACGAAGGCGATCATCGTGAGGGAGACGGGGTGGCTGATGATCGTCTTATCCCCGCGCTGGCCGCGAGGAAAAGTCTTGAAGAACTCGGCGATGCGCTTGCGGAAATAAACCGGCAGGCAGAGCACGGCGCCGAGCTGGATGACGATGGAATACATCTTCCAGTAGCCGCTGGTCAGGTCGATGCCGCAGAGCGATTCGGTGATCCGCAGATGCGCGGTGGAGCTGACCGGGAGAAATTCAGTCAGCCCTTCGACAATGCCCAGCAGCACGGACAGGAGGTATTCATTCACTATTCAGCACTCCGGAAATTAGCCACAGAAAATTGGCCACAGAAAATTAGCCACAGATGAACACAGATGGTCACAGATGAAGAAAAGACTATTGTTTTGTTCGACATGGAATGGCGGTCTTCGGGAAACTTCCTTTTTATCTTCTATCTGTGTTTATCTGTGCTTATCTGTGGCTAAAAAAATCGTAGCAGTATCTGGCAGACGATATTGGCGTAAACGGCGGCCATCAAGTCGTCCATCAAAATGCCCCAGCCATCGGGCAGGTTTTCGAGCTGCTTTGCGGGCGGGGGTTTGAGGACGTCGAAAACTCGGAAGGCGGCGAACATGGCCAGCAGGACCCATATCCAGCGCCACCCAGCGTATATCGGCAGAAACAGGCCGGTCAGACAGATGCCGGCGAATTCATCGATGACGCAGGGGCCGGGGTCTTCGCGGTTGAAATACTGGAAGGTCCATTTCCCGAGGGCCACGCAAAACGCGCTGGAAATCAGCAGCCCGGCCAGCAGGAGGCCGTTCCATTCGAGCCAGGACATGGGGCGGCCGAGCGCTTTTTCAAAAGCCCAATAAATCAGCGCGAGGAGGAGGATGGTGGCGAGGCTGCCGGCCGTGCCGGGGGCCACTGGGGAGAGCCCCGATCCGCCAACGGTCACAATCCACTTGCGCCATCCGCCGCGCGCGGGGGCTGGGGGGGGCGGGAGCGGAGTCGGGGAGGTCAAGCGGCGGCCCCTTTGCTGGGTGCGGGCTTTTCGGCGGCGGTAGCTGCGCCGGTTGCAGGGCCGGCGGGCGCGGCGGGGGAGGCCGGCGATACATCGGCCTCGCGGAGCATTTTCATGGCCCGCTGGAGGTAGAGCAGGCCGGAAAAGACGGTGACGATGACGGTCGTCCAGATGCAGAAATTGCGGAACCCCGTGGCGTAATCGAGATAGCCGGCCGACTTGAGCGAGGCGTAGTAGTTCACATAGACCAGGATGACGAGGATGGTCACCGACTGCACGACCATCTTGAATTTGCCGACGAACATCGCCCCAAAATTCTTGCCCGATTTTTCGCTCATGCCCCGGAAGGTGGTGACGAGCAATTCGCGGGCGAGAAGCAGCACCACGACCCCGGGCGCGACGCCGGTGATCGTATCGACGCGAAGCAGCGCGCCTTTTTCGATGGCATGCTGGATGACGAAATTCTTGCCGGCAAAGAAGGCGAAGGAGCCGAGGACGAGGATTTTATCGACGAAGGGGTCGACGATCCGGCCGAACTGCCCTTCGACATGCCACTTTCGGGCCAGATACCCATCGAGGAAATCGGTGATGAGGGCGACGAGGTA
>JBBRTW010000440.1:0-6150 GCA_038244055.1 Tepidisphaerales bacterium
GGCCGCCCCCCAGGTTGGCCTCAATATTCGGCTGTTCGTCATGAACGCCACCGGAACCGAAGGTGAAGACCGCATTTACGTCAATCCGGTCCTGACCGATGCGGATGGCGAGGAAGAAAGCGAAGAGGGCTGCCTGAGCCTCCCCGGCGTCAATGGCCGGATTTGGCGCAGCAAGCAGCTCAAAATGACCGCCCAGGACCTGGATGGCAACACCATCGAAGAAATCGGCACGGAGCTGGTCGCGCGCGTCTGGCAGCATGAAACGGACCACCTCAACGGCGCGCTGATCCTGGAGCGCATGGGCCCCGTCGCCAGGCTCGCCGCCCGACGCGTCCTCAAGGAATTGACCGAGAAATGGGAAGAGGAGAATGGCAAGAAGAAGGGGAAGTCGTGAGAAGAGAGGGTAGAGGATTGAGGATAGAGGGTGGAAATTAGCCGGAACATTCCACATTCGCGATAGCCCCCTCGGCGCGATCTTCAATTGCTACCCTCAATCCTCTATCCTCAACCCTTTCCCCATGCCCCCCCTCAACCTCATCTTCGCCGGCGCAGGTGAGTTCGGACTTCCGACACTCCGCGCCCTCCTCGACGCCGGGCACCATCTCGTCAAGATATTTTCGCAGGTCGATCGGCCCGCCGGCCGGGGGCGCAAGCTCACACCTACCCCCATCGCCCAATTTGCTCTCGATCAAAAACTCGACCTCACCCGCACCGCCGACATTAATTCTGAACCGCTCCCCCCTGCCGATGCGATGATCGTCATCGCGTTCGGCCAGAAGATTTCGCAGACCGTCGCCAACCACGCCCGCCTCGGCGCAATCAACCTCCACTCCTCGCGCCTGCCCAAATTTCGCGGCGCGGCGCCGATCAACTGGGCAATTTTGGCCGGCGAAGCGCACACGGGGAATTCCATCATTCGCCTGGCTGAGCGCATGGACGCCGGCGCGATTCTCGGCCAATCGCTCCTTCCCATCGGCGAACTCGAAACCGCCGGCGAATTGCACGACCGCCTCGCCGCCGATGGCGCGCCTCTCATGCTCAAAGTCCTCGACCAACTCGCCAACGGCATCGCCATCGAAACTCCCCAGGATGAATCGCAAGCCACCCGCGCCGTTAAACTCAGCCGCGAATCCACGCTCATCGACTGGAGCCAATCCGCCCAAGTCATCGCCCTGAAAATCCGCGGCATGTACCCCTGGCCCGGCTGCCGGGTGCGCCTGACCGACCCGGCCGGAAAGGAAATCGACCGCCTCACACTCGTCCGCGCCAGACCGGCCATCACCGCCACCGCCGCACCTCAAAGCACGCCGGGCTCTATCACCGCCAACGGCACCATTTCCACCGGCGACGGCACCAACACCGAATCCGACTCCCTCGAAATCATCGAAGTCCAACCCGAAGGCAAACGCCCCATGCCCCTGACCGCCTACCGCAACGGCCACCCCTTGGACCCCGGCGCACGCCTCATTTCAATCGCATAACCGCTTATTCAACACTTGACATTTAACTTTTGACATTGAAACCGAAATGACCCCTCGCGACTACGCCCTCCAGGATCTCGATTCCAAATCCCTCCCTAACTGGCCGGCCGGCAAACCGCGCCGCAACCGCGCCATCCCCCCCGTTCAATCGGCCAGGAATTCGCGCCCGCGCCCCCACGATCTCCGCCCGCCCACGGACCCGCGCGATCTGGCGCTGGCCGAGCAGATCACCGTCGGCGTCATCAAGAATCTTCTGCTCCTCCAGCACCTCATCCAGCATTATTCCGGCCGGGCCCCCAAGAGCATCGACCCGATCGTCCAGAAAATCCTCGCCATCGGCCTCTACCAGCTCCGCTTCCTCACCCGCATCCCCGAATCGGCCGCCGTGGACCAGGCCGTCGAGCAGAGCAAGCGCTTCGGCCAGCCCCGCGCCGCCGGCTTCGTCAACGCCGTCCTCCGCAAAGCCACGCGCGATCCCGCGCCCCCCTTGCCCGATGAAAGCGCCGCCGCCGACCACGCCCGCCTCGCGCTCTCACATCCGCACGATCTCTTCAAGCGCCTCGGCGATCTGCTCGGACAGGCCGATGCCCTCCGCTTCTGCCGCCACGATCAACTCGAACCGCCCACCATTCTCCGACTCGATGACCCGGCCGGGTTCCTCGCCCAATACACACCCGAATCACTGGCCATCCCTCGCAACAATGACGGTTTCCCCACCGCCCCTCTGACGATCAACGACATCACACTCACGCCTCATGCCTCCGCCGGCATGTACGTCGTCACCGGCGCAAAGCGCGCCGCGCTGGCCGAGTGGGCGCAGAAAGGCCTCGCCCAGGTTCAAGACCCCACCGCCGCCGCGGTCATCACCATCGCCCGCCTCCAGCCCGGGCAATCCGCCCTCGATCGCTGCGCCGGCCTGGGCACCAAGACCCTGCAAATCCGCCGAATCATCGGCGACACCGGCCAACTCGTCGCCCTCGACCCCGCCGAACCGCGCTGCGATGCCCTGCGCCGACTTCTCCAGCACCGACAGATCACCAACGTCGCCGTCCACACTTCCTCATGGCTCCGAGAAATCAAAGACCGCGCCGATGTGCCGGCGACATTCGACCGCGCGATTGTCGATGTGCCGTGCAGTAATTCAGGTGTTTTGGCGCGCCGGCCCGAAGCCCGCTATCACCAGTCCGATCGAAATCTGAAATCCCTGGCCGAGCTTCAGGACAACATCCTCGACGACACTGCCCCGGCCGTCGCCCCCGCCGGCCTGCTCATCTATAGCACCTGCTCGGTTTGGCCCGAAGAAAACCAACTGCGCGTCAAAGCCTTCCTCAAGCGCCACGCGGATTTTGAGCTGATCGAAGATCGAAGCACGCTGCCGAGTTTCGATGAAGACGCTACGCGATATAGCGATGGCGGGTATTACGCCGTTTTTCAGAAAAAATAGGAATTTCACTAACCCCCGATTCCGAAATCTGAACAAGCCGGGGCAGAGCGTAGGAGCGCAGCGACGAAGCGCCGCCCCGGATGGCGCGGACCGGGTATGAATGGGGCACTCACGCAGGAAGCGAATGCCTACTCGATCGAAGTCATTCCAGTGAGGAATATCTCGCCCGCAGTCTTCTGCCGATGGGCCGAATCAATCAGCAGAAGCGTATCCCATTTGATAGGATAGTGAATCTGACCGTCGGCCTTGTCCTTGGCCCCCCCCCAATGCGCGGCGTCGACGCCATTCATCGGGATGGTGATCCATTTCCAACCCTTCCAATTCAGAGCCGGTCCTGAAGGCTGGAAGACCTGGCCAATGGAATCGGAGAAGCGGAGGCGGATGAGGTTGCCCGAGCCATCGCCGTAAGTCCACATGCCGATGGATTTGGGGTTGCCGACGATGTTTCTCATCGCATCACTGGCCGCCTTCAACTCGATGAATTTCCAGCCGGGGTCAAAGTCGTAGGTGATTTTCAAACAGGGCCCGGTCTTTCCCGCCGGAAGTGGATGCGGAGGCTGTGCGATCGCGACGGTCTGTTGCGATTTGATCTTGGCATCGCCCTCCGCGCGCATTTGGAAGGGCAGCGCCTCGGCCGGGTCGCCCGAACTTGGCCACACGGCGCGGTATCGAGCAGTGGGGATCTTGAGGACTGGCCGCATCTCTTTGAACTGCTCGACGACAAATCCCGACGACCATGATGCAGGTGCGGCGGCCGAGAGTTGGAACTCCACCAGCGCCCGGGTCTGCCCAGCCGTAAGATGAATCTCGCGCGGATTGTCAACCGGTTTCAGATCGGCTCGATCAAGAAGTCGAATCACGCCATCAAACGCCTTGCCCGATGGATTTTCGACGCCGACGGAAAAACTCGCGCCGACGGGTGGGTACGCGGAGACAATCAATGGCTCGGTGGAGTAGCGCACGGTTTCCTGCGCGATTCGGCCAAGGCCTTGAATATCGATGCCAAACAAGTCGCGGCGTCGCTCGGGCGAACGATCCGAACCGGACACGCCCATGAACGGCTGACCTTCAATGTGTTGTAGCGCGGCATGCGGCGCCGCGATAAACCACGGCTTGTGTTCGGAATCGACGATGACGATCGGCCGATCCAGCGGGTTGCTCCAGTCATACGAAGTCCCTCCGTTATCCAGCGCCGTGCGCGGCCAGGCCACCGCCACGCGCAGCAGCTCATTCGACCCAACGGCGACCAAATATTGCGGCGCATCGGTAACGGCGATCTTGAGCCCTTCCGGCTTTGCCTCCGCATCCGCGCCGGCCCGCCCGAGGTAATCGGTCACTTTGAATTTCCCCGTGCTGGCGGGAATATTGACATCGTGCGCTGCCTTGGTCGTCCAAACCGCCAGCCTCACCTCGTCATTTCGACTGAAGAGGAAGCAGTAATCATCCCCACTCTCCAGCGCGATTCGCTTGCTGAAAGCGAATCCGCCCAGTTGACTTGTCAGCGCCTCCATCGCCTTATACCCCGCCTTCGCCTCATACACCGGCGTCTGCCCCTTCAGATACGGATTATGCACCGTCCCAAAATGATGCTCGGCCTCTTTCGGATCCACGCCATCATCGTGCCAGTCATACCAGATCGAAATCGGCACCTCGTTGTACAGGTTCACCAGGAACTCGCGCGGCAGATATTTTCCCTGACGCTCCTCCTCGAATTTATTCCAGGCCCCCGAGTAACCCCATTCGCCAGAGAGAATCGGGATCGCCTTCCCCTTGGGCGCATATTGCGCGATCAGCAGCCGCAGTTTGCGATACTCCTCGCAGACCGTTTCCGGATCCTTCTGTCGATACGGATGCACCGACACCGCATCCCAGAATTCCAGCAGACCGGCCTTGAAGCAAGTCTCCAGAAATCCCAGATCAATTTCGGATGTCGCCGCGCCAACATACAACTCATCCGGCTCGGACTGGCGAATCGCCTTACCCACCGTCAGCGCCAGCTTCGCGTAATCCAGCACATTCGGCTTGGGCTTCCAGAAGAAAATATTCGGCTCGTTCCACATCTCCCAGACAACCCCCTTGCCCTTGAAATGCGTCACCGCCGTGGCCGCCCATTTGGCCATCGCCGCTCTTCCTTCATCCGAATTGGGAGACACCCCGCCGTCATAAAGCCGATTGCCGTAATCCAGAATGAAAATCGCCCGAATCCCATGCGGCTCCAGCGCCTTGAGCAGCCGCTCGTAGGCCGAGAAATCATACTCCCCCTTCTTCCGCTCCGTCCCGCCCCAGGAAAAATCCATCCGCACCCATTTGAACCCCGCCTTGGCCAGCATCTCCATCTCGCCCGGCTTGGGGTCCGTGAAATGGATGTTCACACCCAGCGCCCCCGGCACCGCCAGTTCCGGCAATTTCGCCCGCTCGGCCAAGGCCATCGGCGCAGCGGAGACGCACATCGCGATCCATGTCAGCCACTTCATACCAACTCCACTTCCAAAGCATTCAATTGAACCACGAAAGGCACGAAGCACACGAAGAAGAAGAGAAAATTGAGGGTAGAGAGTAGAGGATAGAAAATGGCGATGAGGTCCTGTTTCTATCCTCTATCCTCGACCCTCTACCCTCACTTTCTTCTTAGTGCCTTTCGTGTCCTTCGTGGTTCATATTCCGACTCACTTCACCGCCGCCGCGCCGGCGGATGCGACGGTATGGTCATTCTCCACGCTCGAACCCGAAACCCCGATCGCGCCGATCACCACATCGCCCGATTTAATCGGCAGCCCGCCCGGGAAAGAAATCAGTCCGCCATTGGAAATTTCAATCCCAAAGAGCGGCCCGCCCGGCTGCGACAGCTTTCCGATCTCGCCGGTGGGGAAATCGAAATACCGCGCCGTCTTGGCCTTCTTGATCGAGATATCGATGCTGCCGAGCCAGGCCCCATCCATCCGCACGAAGGCCTTCAGGTTACCGCCTGCATCGACGATCGCGATGTCCATCTTGGTCTTGGTTTCCACCGCCTTGGCCACCGCCGCCGCGATGGCCGCGTGCGCCTGTTCCAGGCTGATGTCCTTAGTCTCCAGCGCCACGGCCGGCTTCTTCATATCCGGCTTGGGGTCCTCCGCCCGCGCGCTCAGCCCGCGCATCATCGCGCATCCAAAAGCAGCCAGAATCACGCCGCCCAGAACGATCCGCTTGCTACGATTCATATGTGGCTCCTTTGCCGAAAAAAGA
>JBBRTW010000441.1:0-6112 GCA_038244055.1 Tepidisphaerales bacterium
AACCCCTCCGCCACGCCCGTCCGCAAGCGTCCCTCCCTCGATTTCTCTCTCACCGGCCTGGTCTACTGCTCCATGATGATGTTCATGGGCCTGGCCGCCGTGAACACCCAGGCCAACCTCCTCTTCGGCGTTTTCGGCCTGATGATCGGCGTACTCCTCGTCGCCACGCTCATCTCGCGCATGGTCATTCGCAAACTCTCCGTGCAGCGCCTGCTCCCCGAACATGGCGTAGTCGGCGAGGGCGTCACGCTCCATTATGAATTCACCAATAAGAAACGCTTCTGGCCCAGTCTCTCGGTCACCCTCAGCGAACTCGATGGTGCCGAAGCCTTCACCCGCCAGCCGGCCGCGTACATGCTCCACGCCGCCCCGCGCATGACCGCGACCGTCCCCACCCAGGTTATCCCCAAGCGTCGCGGCCTGCATCCCTTCGACCGCTTCCAGCTCTCCACCAGTTTCCCCTTCGGCTTCATCAAGCGCGCCCTCGGCCGCCGTCAGCGCGATGTCATCCTGATTTTCCCCGCCATCGCCCGCGTCGATGCCCGCCTCCTGCAGCTCTGCCGCTCGGCAGACCAGTCCGGCGCGACCATGCGCCCGCGCCGCGGCGGCGATGATGAATTCTACGGCGTCCGCGAATACCGCGAAGGCGAAAACCCCCGGCGAATCTACTGGCGTCGCTCCGCCCGCACCGGCGTCCTGGTCACCAAGGAGATGACTCAGGTCTCTCCGCCCAAGCTCATCATCCTGGTCGATACATTCCTGAACAATCGCTCCCAGGAAGAACACATCCAGGTCGAAAAAGTCATCGCCATGGCCGCCTCTCTCGCCTCCCACGCCCTCGAAGCCGGCCTCATGGTCGGCCTCTTCGCCTGGAACGGCGCAGCCTCCAATACCAGCCCCGCGCGCGTCACCCACCTCGCGACACATGAGAATGACTCCGACGAATCTCTTCAATCCGCAATCCGCAATCCCCAATCCGCAATGACCTGGCTCTCGGTCCCCCCCGAGCGCGGCAAGCGCCACCGCCGCGATCTCCTCTCCCATCTTGCCCAACTCCCCCTCAACACCCTCCACGATACCCAATCTCTCCTCGATGCCGGCCGGGGCTTCCACGCCTCCACCGCCACCCCCGTCCTCATCACCCCGCGCGACGTCCAGCAAGGCCTCAGCGAACAAGCGCGCTCAAGCCTCGTCGTCGTCTCCACCAAAAACCCGCAGTCCAACCGGTATTTTACCTTTGAGTCGAAGGTTGATTTTGCCACTTGCATGCCCTGGGAGCAGCAGCCGGAGCAGAAGTTAGAAGTTAGAAGTTAGAAGCGAGAAGAAAGAATCACGGATTCAACCGCAACCCATTTTGAACGGAGCATGCGATGAATGCACAGTCGTTCGAAGAACTGGAAGTTTGGAAAAAGGCCCACAAGGTGGTTCTCGACGTTTACAGTGCCACCCGACAGTTTCCGCGCGAAGAGCTATTTGGCTTGACCAGCCAGGTCCGCCGATCGGCCGCGTCTACCCCAGCCAACATTGCCGAAGGCTTTCGCCGGCCAACCAAGGCGGACAAGCTTCGGTTTTACAACATTGCGCTCGCTTCGCTCGACGAGACCCAATACCACCTCCTTCTCGCCCATGATTTGAAATACGCCGACACCCTATCGCTGCGAGAGCGCTCAAGAGAAGTCGCCCGAATGCTCAACGCCTACATCAGTGCCATCGAGCGCTCCCGCCGCACCACGCGAACAATCGGCCTTATTTTGGCCGCCGGCGCGACCCTCCTCTTCTCGCTTCTAACTTCTAACTTCTAACTTCTGTCCCCCCCATGCACGATCTGAAGCAATTTCGTCCGACTCTCTACCTGGTCCTCGCCTTCGGCATGGCGATCTTCTGTCTTGCAGTTGAAAATCCCGGCCTGCTCTTTCTTTCGTTGATGGTTCTTTTGATTCATTACACTTTAGTCCGCAAAGACCGCTTCCGCCCCATCCCCCGCCTCGTCGCCAACATCGTCACCCTCTCCGCACTCGCCTACACCTTTGTCGCCATCCGCACCTCTTCCAGCCCCATCGTCACCATCGGCCAGTTCCTCGTTTTCCTCCAGCTCGTCAAGCTCTTCGAGCTCCGCGCCAATCGCGATTACGTTCAGCTTCTCATCCTCTCGCTCCTCCTGATGGTCGCCGGCGCGATCTCCACCGCCAGCCTGCTCGTTGGCGTGCTGGTCATCATCTACCTCTTCATTTCCCTCTACTGCTGCCTGCTCTTCCATCTGAAAGTCGAGAACGACGCCGCCCTCTCCGCACAGACCCTCCCGGTCGAAAAACTCAACGCCGCCACCGTCAAGCAGGATCAGCGCTACCTGCCGCGCTCCATGAAAAAACTCGCCGCCCTCGTGTCCGCCGTCGCCATCATCATGGCCTGCTTCGTCTTCCTCTTCTTCCCCCGCGGCACCGGCGCGGGCATGTTCGGCCAGCTCCAGTTCCGCCCCGGCCAGGCTCTCACCGGCTTCTCCGAAGACGCCTCCATCGGCGCGATCACCCGCATCCAGCAGAACACCGAAACCGTCGCCAATGTCCAGGTCACCCGCGCCGATGGCTCGGTCCTCGAAGGCACCCGCACCATTTATCTCCGCGGCCGGACCTTCGACTTCTACAACCGCCGACTCCAGAAATGGGAACGCGCTCCCTTGCGCGAGCGCGATCTCAGCACCACGCCCGGCGTCTCCACCGACCTCCTCCGCTCCGATGAGATTCCCATCGCTGGCGAGAGCATCCACTACCACATCTCCCTCCGCCCCACCGGAACGCGCACCCTCTTTTCCCCCTCCAACCCCTTCCGCTACATGCCCGGCCGGGAAATGGGCAAGCTCCGTTACGTCCGCGGCGATCAAACCCTCGCCACCCATGCCGAAGTGATGCAGCGCCTGGATTACGATCTCGATGCCCGCCAGCTCTCGCCCGATGATGACCTGCTCACCGCCCGCTACTTCAACAATCGCCCCCCTCAGATCGCCAAATCCACCGAACTCACCAGCGCCAGGGAACAGGAGGCCATCCAGATCAGCCCGCGCATCGCCGAATACGCCCGACGCCCCGAAGTCTCCGGCGATGAGGTTGACCCCGACCTCGCCTCCAAGCGTCCCTACACCGCCGACCTCACCGACCTCGATGAACGCATCGCCGGCAACATTCAACGCCATCTCCTCCACACCTTCAAGTACACCCTCGATCTCGGCGCGCTCGGCTTCAAGAACGACTCCAACCGCGATCCCCTCGAGCAGTTTCTCTACGAATGGAAGGCAGGCCACTGCGAATATTTCGCCGACTCCATGGTCCTCCTCTGCCAGAGCCTGGGCATCGAGGCCCGCCTGGTCCACGGCTTCAAATGCGATGAGTACGACTCCGCCATGGGCCACTACTACATCGTCCGCCAGTCCCATGCCCACGCCTGGGTCGAAGTGCGCACCCAGCACGGCTGGAAGCGCTTCGACCCCACCAGCGGCAACGAGGTCAACCCCTCCGAATCCACCTCCACCTGGCAGTCCATCAAGCACTTCTTCAACTTCCTCGACTACAAGTGGGCCACCTCCGTCATCGCCTACGATGGCGACCGCCGCGACAATCTCATCGCCAACATCGACCAGAAACTCGTCACCACCGTCGTCAACAGCCGCTACAGCCCGCGCGAAATGTCCAACCGCCTCTCCCGCTGGTGGGACCGCTTCACCGATTCCATCGGCCGCTGGCTCGATGGCCGCGGCGGCTGGTCCATGGCCGACAGCGTGCAGATGCTCGTCATGGTCGGGGTCGTCATCTTCATCGCCCTCCACGTCCGCCGCCTCGGTGCCCGCGTCCGCATGCGCCGCCGCGCCCGTAAGATCGGCCTGACCAGCCTCCCCGGCGCTGAGCAAATCCGCCTCGCCCGCCAGCTCGGCTTCTACGCCCGCCTCATGACCCTCCTCGAAAAACACCGCATCACCCGCCCCCGACACCTCACCCCCCAGGAATTCTGCGACTGGCTCACCTTCCTCCCCAACCAGGCCTTCATCTCCATCCAGTCCCTCACCAAAGCCTTCTACGCCATCCGCTTCGGCCGCCAGGAACTCTCCCCCGAAGAGCAAAAAGAACTCGACAACACAGTCGATGAACTCGAACCGCTGTTTACCACGCCGCTGACCGTGCGCTGATGCGAATTTGGTCAGGCTTATCTTCTGTCATGCTGAGCTTGCGAAGCATCTGGCCGCGATATTGGAGGGCCATTCGATTAGACGATCGGGCCTCGAACCATCACGCAGATCCTTCGGTCGTCTATACTCCCTCAGGATGACCCTGCGCCCACTCTCTCCCACATTTGCCAGTTGACATTTGCCGATTGCCATTTGACTGTTGCCAGTTGACATTTGCCATTTGAAATTGAAATTGCCCAAGTGAATTCCATCATCCTCTCCATCGGCGACGAACTCATCCTCGGCCAGACCGTCGACACCAATTCCGCCTGGCTCGCCCAGCAGTGCGCCGCCATCGGCATCCGGCCGGTCCGCCACGCCACCGTCTCCGATGCCCAGGAGGACATCGAGATGGCCATCGTCGAGGCCGCGCAGATCGCCGATGTCCTCCTCATCTCCGGCGGCCTGGGCCCGACTGAGGATGATGTCACCCGCGACGCCCTGGCCGCCGTGCTCGATGTCCCGCTCGCGCTCAACCCCGCGGCCCTCGAGAATGTCGAGCGCTTTTTCAAAGCCCTCAACCGCCCCATGCCCGAGCGCAACAAAGTCCAGGCCATGATCCCCCGCGGCGCACGCATGATCGAAAACACCAACGGCACCGCCCCCGGCCTGCGCGCCACCCTGCGCACGGAAATCGCCGACCCCGGTGGAGACGATGAAGCCTTCGTCGAGAGCGAGTGCGAGATTTTCATCATGCCCGGCGTGCCGAAGGAAATGAAGGCCATGTTCGAGCGCTCGGTCCTCCCCGCCCTCCGCGAAATCCAGAAGCAGCAGGGGGGCCCCGGCCCGGTCATCCTTTCCAAAACCCTCCACACCTTCGGCCTGGGCGAATCCGCGATCGCCGAACTCCTCAAGCCCGCCGACCTCATGAACCGCGCCCGCAACCCCAGCGTCGGCACGACAGTCGCCGGCGGCGTGGTCTCCCTGCGCCTCAATGCCTATTTTGATTCCCCCGAAAAATCCAGGAAAAAGCTCGCCGAGACCGAGCAAAAATGCCGCGCGGCATTGGGCGATCTGATCTACGGCGAAGACAATGAAACGCTCCCGCAAATTGTCGCCCAACTGCTCCTGAACCCCGAACCTCGAACCCCGAACCCTGAACCCCGAACCCCGAACCCTGAACCCTCTTCCAACACGCAACTCACGACGGCCGAATCCTGCACCGGCGGCCTGCTCGCCAAAATGCTCACCGACCTCCCCGGCTCCTCCGCCTGGTTTAAGTACGGCTGGGTCACCTACTCCAACGAAGCGAAAATCTCCCTCCTCGATGTCCCACCGCAAACCCTCGAAGAACACGGCGCGGTCTCCGAGCAAGTCGCCGCCGAGATGGCCCGCAGCGCCCTCAAACTCGCCGCCGCTGACTACGCCCTGGCCATCTCCGGAATCGCCGGCCCCACCGGCGGCACCCCCAACAAGCCCGTAGGCACCGTCTGCATCGCCCTCGCCTCCCGTTCGCCAACTCAGGACTCAGCGCCCGGCACTTCGAACTCCGATTCCCCTCAGCACCCAGCCCTCAGCACTCAGCACTCTATCTCCACCCGAACCTTCCTCTTCGCCGGCGACCGTGAGATGATCCGCGACCGCAGCGCCAAGATGGCCCTCACCATGCTCCGTTATCACCTGCTTGGCAAATCCATGCCCTTCTGATTTCCTGTCACACTGGCAGTCCCCCCTGGCCCCAAAACCTCCTTTGTCATTAATCCCCCGCCTCCCTCCACCCCACCCCCTCCCCCCTCAACTCCATTATTATCCGACTCTTACCGCACTCTCCGAACCGCTCCTCCCTCCGGCCGACCCGTGGTTATGACCCCCACGCACAAGGTCGAGCCCTCCGCTAGTCCTACGTGTATTCGGGTCCGCGCTGGAATCTCCGAGATCATGCTCAACACCTTCCCCCAT
>JBBRTW010000442.1:0-6080 GCA_038244055.1 Tepidisphaerales bacterium
GGACCGCGTTGAACCACGTTGCAAGAAACGGCGGCCCAAGCAATTCGATCTGATGAACAAACCGAGGAAGGCCCTACGACAACTACTGAAAAACAAGCGGAAAGTGGCTTAAGTTGATGACATTAGCTCCCGTCCCTTTTTTTCGTCCAGGCGAATATCGAGACCGTTTTGCAATAGCCTCGCACGAGTATCGGACCCCATCATCGCATTGCCGCGACCGCATCCAATCCCAACTCCCCCAATCCCCACCCTCCTACATCGCCATCCGATAAATCTCCGCCAACTCCGCCGCCCCGACTTTCCGCGGATTGAACGTCGCCGTCCACTGCCCGGCCGCCATTTCCGCCAATTCAGCGATGGCCGATTCGGGCACGTTAAAATCCCTCAATCGCCGCGGCAGATCGGCCGCCGCCAGAAGCGCCTCGATCCGCGCCGCCAGCGCCTCGGGGTCCGCCTCCAGATCGGAATACGGGCGCTCGCCGTTGGCGGAGTTAAACCGTACCACATGGGGCAGCATCGCCCCCACCGCCAGCCCATGTACCACCCCGAATTTCGCCGTCAGCGGATTGGCGCACGCATGCGCCGCCCCCAGCATCGAATTCTCAATCGCGCACCCTGCCAGATGCGCCCCCAGAAGCATGTCGGTCAAGGATGAATGATGGAGAAAAAAGGCTCCCGTCCCTTTTTCCGCTTCTCGCTTCTCGCTTCTCGCTTCTAACTTCTCTTGTGACGCAATAAACGCTCCCGTCAACAACTCCCATGCCCGCTTCGAAAACCCGCGCGACACCTCATTCCGCTTCGAAGTCCCCGCCGTCTCCACCGCGTGCGCGATCGCATCGATCCCCGTCGCCGCCGCCACGCGCCGGGGCTGCGTGGCCGACAATTCCGGATCGAGTATCGCGATCCGCGCCGCCGCCTTCTCATCCCAGCAGGCCATCTTCGCATGCGCGATCGGGTCCGTGATCAGCGCGGCCGACTGCGCTTCGGAGCCTGTCCCCGCCGTCGTCGGGATGGCGATCAGCGGCAGCATCGCTTTTTCCGCCTTGTTCACCCCCCAGTAGTCCGCCATCTTCCCGCCGTTGCTGATGAGAAAATTGATCCCCTTGGCGCAGTCCATCGATGACCCGCCCCCCAGCCCGATGATGAAATCGATGTTGAACTTTTTAGCGATCGCCAGCCCGCGATGGACGTGATCGGTGGTGGGGTTCTCCGCCACGCCGTCAAAAAGCCGCGCCAAAACCCCGGCCGAGTAAAGCGACCGCATCGCCCGCTCGACATGGCCGGCCTCGACGATGCCGGGATCGGAAACCAGCAGAACGCGATTGGCGCCCTCGGCCTTGGCGATCGCGCCGACCTGGGCCAGCGCGCCGGCATGAAAGACAACGCGGATGCGCGAGCCGGGAATGGATTGAATCGACATGGAGGGTTGCATCATCACGATCCAGGTAATCTCGAAGACAAATCAGCCACAGATGAACACAGATAAGCACAGATGGGAAAGAAATAGCCTAACTCGGACACATTTCCCACTCCCTCTTATTCTAATCTGTGTTCATCTGTGCTGATCTGTGGCTACTAAACCTGCTCCACCTGAAACGCCCTCTGCCGATACAAATGCTCGAAAAGATTCCCCTCGTGCGGCTGATCCCACGACAACTTGAACGTCGGCACCGGCCCGAGGTTCAGCCGGTCGATATGCCGGCATGACATGAACTTCCGCTGCAGCGCCTTGTCATTCGTGATGACCGTCGCCACCAGCGTATCGCCGATTTCGTCGGGAAGTTCTTCCATCGGGCATTCGATCACGCTCGCAAACGGGAACAAAAATTCCTTGTTCGCCAGAGTATGATCGCGCTCGCAGCGCAGGATCGTCGGCAAGAGCCACGCACACCGGCCCTGCTTGACCAGCCTGGGCGTGCCGCGGATTTCCTGGGTCAGGTCCCGAGCCCCCGGCAAGTTGCCGTCGATCATCGCGTTGATCCGCTCGGGCATGGCCGGGTTGGCGAACAACGCCAGCTTCGCCTCTGGATCATCCGCCGGCAGCGCTTTCCATGTCGCCAATCTTTCAGCTACCGCCTGGGCGATTTTGTCCGCATTCTTAGGCGTCCAGATGCCGCTGGCATTGATGCACGACCGCCCCCCGTTGGCCGACACCGATTGCGTGATCACATCCAGATACTGCTCCCAATTCTCGGCCGCATCCGGGCCGAGAATGACCTTCGAATATCCCGGCCCATGCAGCTCCACGCGCGGATCGCGCCGGTACATTTTCGTCGTCGATGCATCCCCAAACAGCATCGCCCGATCCACCCCGCGCAGAAGCTCGCCGGCGCCGCCATGATCGGTTGGGTAAAACCCAAACGCCCCGGCAGGAAAACCCGCCGCGATAAACGCCTGGATGATCCGATACGGCGACCAAGGCTCCTCCCGCCCCGGCTTGACTACCACCGGCGCTTTGAGCGCCACGGCCGGTATCCACAGCGAATGCACCCCCGGCGAGTTGCTCGGCAGCACCGCCCCGAAAATCCGCCCCTCGCGGTAATACGAAAGCGTCCGCCCCTCATCATCGCCGTAGCCTTGATCCAGGATCGACAGATCAAACCCCCGCGTCAGCCCCGCGATGACGACGCCGATCTCATCGAAAATGCGGAAAATCTTCCCCGCGTTATTGCGGCAGAGCGATTGCGGCATCCCGGTCGTGGCCGAGAGTTGCTTGACGTAATCATCGAACGTCTGCGTGGAATTCCCCAGCGGCAGCGCGCCCTCCATGAACAATTTGCCGGCCTTCTTCGCCAGGGCCATCAGTTCCTTGATGGTGAACTGCTCGAGAATCGAATCATCCATGCGGCGAATATCCCGCGCGATCAGCCCGGCGTTGGCCATGGAAACAGTCGCCACCGGCTCGCCCGTGGCATGGTGAACCAGCTCGATCTTGTCGATGGATTCGTACGGTTTGCCGTTGCGGAGGATGGGGATGTGGAGCATGGCGATTATAGGTCCTTAGTTCCGTCGTCGATTTGGAAACCAGATTTGCCCAAGGGGAATATCCAGGTTGGGAAAGGGCGCCAGCCGGAGGATTTCGTTTCCGCTGCCTTTGCCAACCAGGCGATAAGTCTTTCCCGAAAGTTTGAATGCTTCAATCGTTTTCGCGAGAGGGTCGACTATCCAATAATAGGACACTCCGCCCTTCGCATACTGCTTGAATTTATCCTGCCGATCGATCTTGCGGCTCTTTGGGCTGATGATCTCGATGCATAAATCCGGCGGGCCGTCGATGGCCTCATCTTCGAGAATCAGGTGCTCGCGAGCCTTCGTGAAAAAGATAATATCCGGCCGGCGCACATCAAATTCGCCGAAGATCGTGTCGGTATCTCCGAGGAGTTCGCCCAGCCCATGTTCATTGATGTGGGCGACGAGTACCGCGGTCAATTGGCGATCAACGCGCGAGTGTCTTGGGCGCGGACTTGGACTCACGGCGACCTCTCCATTGACAAGCTCCAATCGAATGCCCGGGGGGTCCTCTCCCAATAGAAAGAACTGCCGGGCGGACATTTTTGCGGTGTTGATGATCGGCATAAACATCTCTCCGACCTGATTGTACCCTCGCCCAATCAATAAACCCCCTCCACCACGCTCATCCCCATCCCCTGGAACGGCTGCACGTTCCCCGCCCCATCCCACGGGTACGGCTCGCAGGGCGGCCGGCGAATCGCCTGATCGCGCTCCAGGAATCTCGGGATGAACGTCTCCTTCGTCAGTGTCGTCAACATCACCCGCCCGACCTGCCCATACGCCACCTTCTCCTCCGCGTTCTTCGGATCGACGATCTCCACTACCGCCCGCGGCATGGGCGGGTGATAAATAATCTCGTAATTGTCGGCCGGGTCGAACGGCTTGTGCGTCGCCAGGCCCATCAGCGTATTGCCGTACGTCGGCACAAAATCGATCCCCGGCACCAGTTCCTCCCGCGCGAAGCGGTGGAACTGGCTGGTCATCTCCGTTCCGCCGCAGAACACGCCCGTGATGCCGTAGCGCACCAGGTCGATCTTCTCGCACAGCGCCTCCAGCAGCTTGGGCGTGGTGAACATGCACTTAATGTTCGGATTGGCCCGCAGGATCGTCAGCGCCTGGTCGATGCAATGCCCCTTGTAAAGATTGGCCTCCTCGATCGCCCCGCGCTTGATGCACTTGATCACCCAGCGCGGATCCAGATCGACACTGAACGCGATCCCCCCCCGAAACTGCGCCAGATGCTCGATCGCCAGCCGCAGCCGCCGCGGCCCGCTCGGCCCGAGCATCAGCCAATCGGCCCCGCGCGGGAACCACTTGTCCGAGAGCGTCCCGCTGAACGTCTCGTAATCGATTCGGAAATCTTCGATCTGCAGCCGGCTCTTGGGTACGCCGGTTGATCCTCCCGTCTCAAACACAAACATGGGCTTGCCCTCCAACCCGCGCGGCAGCCACCGCCGCACCGGCCCGCCCCGCAACCAGTCATCCTCGAAGTGCCCGATGACTTTCAGATCATCGAATCCCTTCACCTGCTTGCGCGGATCCAGCCTCTTTTCCTTCGCGTAGTTCAACCAGAACGGACATCCCGTCTCCGGATTGAAATGCCATTCGATCATCTCCCGCACATGCGCATCCAGCTTCTCGCGGGCCTGTTTCGCTTTGGTTTCGATCGTTGAGCTCATATTCCTTCCAGTTCAATTCAAAATCACCGCAGATCTAAATCACCGCAGAGGCGCAGAGATCGCAGAGAAAATCACAACAGGCACGCGCGGTCATCCTGAGGGAGCTTCAGGCGACCGAAGGATCTACACGATGCCCCAAGGCCCATCCGCTTTTGAATGGCCCGCAACAACCAGCCAGATGCTTCGCAAGCTCAGCATGACCCGACTCATCGCTCCTCGGTCGATTCTTCTCGCTTCCCGCTTCTCGCTTCTAACTTACAACTTCCAACTTCTAACTTCTCGCTTCTCGCTTCTAACTCCTAACTTCTAACTTCTCCCCCTCACTTCTTCTCCCCAATCGCAAACAGCTTATCCCGCGTCATGATATACAGCGTCCCGTTCGCGAACACCGGCGAGCAGTAGCTCGCGCTGCCCATGTTATGCGTGATGATCGTCTTCGGGTCCAGCTTCTTGCTCACCGGGTAGATATTCACATCCCCGTTCTCATTGCACAAGAAGACCTTCCCATCCGCCACCAGCGGCGAACTCCACATGGCCGATTCCGTATCGTGCGTCCAGTAGTGCTCGCCGGTCTTGGCGTCGAAGCAGTGCAGATACCCCGAGAAATCCGGCGCGAAGGCCAGCCCATCGGCGATCGTCACCGAGGAAATCGTCCGATTCATCCGCTCCTTCGATTCGATCTTGCCGTTGTTATTGAAATCCTTTCCCTGGAAATCCCACACCACGGCCGAGTTCGGGTTGGGCTTGCCCTTGCGGCTCGGCGCGGCCCCGGCCGGCGCGATCAATTCCTTCCCGGCCGGCGCGGGCGCGGCCACATCCCCCGGCAACTGCAAACTCACATCCCCCGTCCTGGTGATATCGATGCACCACAAATGCCCCGGCCCCTCGCCGTGCTCGGGGTCCTGCCCGTTGGCGATATACATCAGATTCCCCACGATCACCGGCGTCGCGATCAGTTCATTGCGGGTGGTCGGATAAGTCGTCTCCTTATTGTTCGAATCGAACTTCCACACGACCTTCCCATTGCGGCAGTCGTACGCGTAAATCCACCCATCCCCGAGCGGGCAGATCGCCAGCGGCACGCCATTGGCCTCCGCGAAGGCCGGGCTGGAATATTCTCCGTGCAGAATCCCGTTGCCGGGCGATCCATCCATCCACGCCACCTTGCCCGTCTTCTTCTCAAAGCAGATCACGCTGGGCGCTTTCGGGGCGGGCAGATTCTTGTGCGTCTCATCCACGCCATTGCCCGTGATGATGAAAACCCAGTCCTGGTAAACGAAGGTCGAGCAGGCCGTCATGTTGTGCGGGAAGACGCCTTCGTTCTTCATCATGTCATGCACCCAAACCTCCTTGGGCGCGGACCCATCGCGCCGCAGCGGCTCGATATCC
>JBBRTW010000443.1:0-6078 GCA_038244055.1 Tepidisphaerales bacterium
GCGGCATAAAAGTAACAGACGAAGAGCTCAAAGCGGTGCGAATGAAACGCGACGCCTTCCATGGAGAGTGGAACTATTCTATCTTGCCGAACAAAGTAAATTGAACAAATTGAACAGGTTATTTATGCGCGCCGCCTAAGCCGATGGTGAGCGCGCCGGGGCCATTCTTGTTGAGGGTGAATGCGCCGCTGATCGCGCCGAGATTCAAAAGGGTGTTGGCCCCGGTGTTAAAGACCGCGTTGCCGGTGAGCGTGGTGCTGGTGACGGTGACCGCCGCCGTCCCGCTGCCGACATTTCCCCCGGCCGCGGTGTTGAGGGTGAAGGCGCCGATGCTCAAAGTTCCCAGCGACTGATTCGCGCCGGCAATGCCGCTCGTGACGACGTCGGATGTGATGGTTGCATTCCCGGCGACGGTGGTGGCGCGGGCGAAATTCAGGCCGCTGTTGTCCTGGAGGATCAGGTTGCCGCCGTTGAGGGTGAGCGTTCCGGCCCCCAGCGCGGCGGCGCTGGTTTTGCCGATCAGCGCGCCGGCGTCGAGCCGGAGCGCGCCGGTGAAGGTGTTGGCCCCCGACAATGCCAGGGTGCCCGCGCCGCTCTTGGTCAATCCATTGGTGCCGCTGATGATCGCGCCAATGACGCCGGTGACACCGGAATTCACGGTGATCTGGGGCTCGGTGGCGCCGAAGGCCAGCGTGCCCGTGCCGGCGCCTGAGATGGCATTGCTGCTTGCAAACAGCATCGCACCGCTCGTATTGGTCAGCGTGATCCCGGTATTGATGGCAAGATCGCCGCCGTTGATCACCAGCGAGTTGACTGCGTTTGAGGTGGCCGGTGTGGCTGCGGTGATGTAAATGTTGTTTCCGGTCGTGGTGGCGTTGTTGGTGAATTCATCGGTGGGATTGAGCGGCCGAAAGCCGCTGCCGCCGACGTAAGTGACAAAGGTGTTCGCGATGCCGGTGGAGGTGCCCAATCCGCCCGTGCCGGAAGCGGCTTCGCCGACCAGGAAGGGAACGATCTGGGTGTTCCGGGAAGCCGCGTTGATGCCGCTCGTCTGCGCGAGCGTCGTACCGGTCAAGGTCGGGTTGGTCGAGTTTACGAGGAAACGGGCGAAGCGGGTGGTGTCGGTGGAGTTGCTGCCGAGGTTCAAACCATTGACGAGATGGGTGGCATTGCCCACGGCATGCCCGAAGCTGGTGGCCGTGAGAGTCGCCCCGTTGGTGCCGCCGAAGTTGACAGTCACGGTGGAATTTCCCGTGCCGGTGATGGCCCCGATGGTTTCAGAGGAATCGGTGGCCGCCTGATCGGAGCCTTTGTAGATGAAACTGCCGCCCTTGAGCGCCATCGCCTGGCTATCGTTGATGCGGTCGAGGTTGTTCGCGCCTGCGCCGGTATTATCGATCACAAACAACCCGCCATTCAACGTGAGGGCCGAGCCGGAAAACGCCAGCGCCCCGCTGGCCCCGCTCAATTGCAGCGTGCCGGCGTTGATGGTGGTGGAGCCGGAGTAGGTGTTCGCGCCGCTGAGAGTCAGCGTCGAGGTCGCGCTGTTCTGAACCACGCCGGTCACGTTGGTATCGATGACGGAACTGATTAAGACGCCGCCCGTGCCCGAGCCCGCATTGGTGATCGTGCCGGTGTGGTTGAGACTGCCGGTTGAGAGGGTGATTCCCGTGGCGTTGCTCGAGTTGTTGTTGAGCGTAAGGCTGCTTGTGCCGGTTGTGCCGCCTGTAAGGGTCAGCACGCCTGTGCCGGCGTTTTGGATCGTCGTCGCGGGCGAACCCAGCACCAGCGCGGTGCTGATGGCATTGGCGGCCGTCACGTTGGAACTGACAAAGATCCCGGGATTAGCGCCGCCGCCTCCGCCCAGGGCGATCGAATTGCCGCCGCTCAGGGTCAGGGCGACATCGTTCTCGAAAATGATGCTGTTGGCGGCCTGATCGCCGACGATCGTGACCGTGCCTCCCGTACCCGTGATACCGGCCGAGAAATGCAGGTCGTTCGTATTGCCGGTCGTGCTCTGGAACGCGCCGGCCGGCCCGCCCAGCAGATCCGAATTCCAGAAGTTGTCGGTGCCCCAGGCGCCGGTCGCCGGGCCTGACCCTCCAATGGTGCCATTGGTATCCCAGTAGAGGTCGTTGGCTGCCCGGGCAACCGGGGCAAGCAGCGTGCCCATCGTTGCCAGGAACGTCATCGCAACGGCAAACAGCCGCGCATTGGACCCACGAAACAACGATTTCCCGCTGATTCCACGCATTTTCCGCTTGATCATGTTCTCTCCGTTTCCGAACCGCCGCCCGCGCTATTGCAGCGCGAGCAGTCCTTCACCAACCTCAATGATGCAGCCCCCAACTGGAAGCCTCCGCGATTTACATACCGCGCGGGAGTGACAAATGATGAAAACCTTTTTCCGGCCGGGCACGAATTTCGCCGGCCTCGCCCCGAAGAAATTGCGTCTCATTTCACTTTACGGCGCGATCGCCATCGCCCGACCGCGCCCGCGACCCTCAGATCGAGCGATTGCTGGCCGGCAGTGGCTCAGCCGCGCGAGGGCCATGGCGAGCGGCGGCTACGGGAAATGCCACCCGCTGAGGGTTCGCATAGATGTTCATGCGCCGGCCGCGCAGGAAACCGATCAGCGTCTGTCCGCTCTCGATCGCGAAATCAACCGCGAGACTCGACGGCGCCGAAACAGCGGCCACGAGCGGCACCCGCGCCGCCAGCGCCTTCTGAATGATCTCGAACGAGCTGCGCCCGGAGACCAGCAGGATGTGACGGTCCATCGGAAACAGGCCGCTGCGCAGACAATGGCCGATGACTTTATCGACCGCGTTGTGCCGGCCGACATCCTCGCGAACGACGATGAGATTCCCCGACGCATCGAACAGCGCCGCCGCATGCAGGCCGCCGGTGCGGTCGAAGGTGGGCTGCGCCGCCCGCATCTGCTGGGGCAGGCTCGCCAGGAGTTCGACATCAACCCGCAGGCCGGAACAAATGGGCGGGAATTGCGCATGCACCGACTCGATCGTCGCCTTGCCGCACAATCCGCAACTGGAACTGGCGAAGACATGCCGGGTGAGCCGCGCGAAGTCGACCGGCACCTGCGGCGCGAGCACGACATTCAGCACATTGCCCGCCTCATTGCGCCCGCACCGCTCAACCCGCAGGACATCATCCGCGGCGCGGATGATCCCCTCGGTCAGCAGGAATCCCAGCGCGAGTTCCGCATCGTGGCCTGGCGTGCGCATGGTGACGCTGATGGCCCGCCCGCGCACCCGGATATCCAGCGGCTCTTCCTCGGCCAGTTCATCCTGCAGCTCAGAAGCAGCATCACCATCCCAGCGCAGAATCAACATGATTGCCTCTCAATCGCATTATTACGGGGGGGGGGACACCGATAAGTAAATTAGCCGTCAGGGTCAGGAGCCGGGGACAACTATCCGCGTATGGAACATTCCTGATGGCCGGCTCCTGACCCTGAGGCGTGATTTCAGCGGAGCAATCTTACCAGTGACGCGCCGTTGCTAACCAGGCTAAATCGCGCGCGGCGATCCAGCACTCACCGCGCCTCGGCTGAATCGTTTTCCTTGGAATCGCCGCCGGACAGGCTCCTCCCAAACACTTCGAGCATGGTATTCACCGCCGCCATCCCGCGCCGGAAATCCTGGTTCCAGAGGAAGTCCCGGATCAGTGTCCACAGCCCGGTCCGCGCCGGGCGCTGCGCCATGCCCTTGAGCGCCGGCGCAACGGCCTGCGTGAAAGTCTTCAGCACCGCCGGATCGATTTCCGAAAGCATATTAATGAGCAGCAGGAGATTTCGGATGCCGCGAATCGCTTCGGGCGACTGAGCGGAACTGACGATCACCTCGAGCACCTTATCCCGCGATCCCAGCGCGCCGCGCAGGAGCTCGAACACCCCCTGGTCGTGCAGTCCCTGCAGCACTTCATACGCCGAAAGCAGCGCTTCGGCATGTTCCGCCGGCGCATCGCGCAGCCGGGCCTCAAGCTCGATGCGGGGGTCGCGCGGCGGCAGGTCCAGTGGAATCGGTTGGGCCACGCGTTACTCCTGTTTCCGTTGAATTCGAATCTGCACCGGCGCGCTTCCCGGGAACGTATAGTCCGAACGATTCCACTTCCGCTCGACCTGCACGCCCTTTTGCGGCGTCGGTTGGCCGAAACGATGGTTGATCCGCGGCAACGGACTCTCTTCCACATCCGGCAGAACCTGCATGTTCACGGCCACTTCCTTGAACGCGGGCGTGTGGGTTGCGGGATCGGTGAAGCTGCTGGTCAACCGGTTCACGGGCGACTCGCTTGAATTCATGGGCATGTAAAGCTGCTTGCCGCGCACGCGATCCGTGACCAGCGCCCGCACGCGCACCTGCCCGTAGCGCGAGCGCAATACGATGCGCATCCCGCTCTGGATGCCGCGCTCGCCGGCCAGTTCCGGCGACACTTCCACAAACGTATCGGGGGCCTTCTGGCGAATCCCATCCACGCGGTAGGTGAGATTCCCTTCATGGAAATGCTCGAGCAACCGGCCATTGTTCAAATGCAGATCGAACTCCCCATCGGGCTGCTCTGCCGGCTCGGACCATTGCAGGGGATACAGCCGCGCCTTGCCATCCGGATAGGCGAACTGCTGCGTGTAGAGCAGCGGCTGATCGGTTCCATCGGCCGCGACGGGCCATTGCAGCGATTTGTATCCCTCGAGCCGGTCGTAGCGGACCCCCGCAAAGATCGGCGTCAGCGCGGCGATTTCATCCATGACCTGTGAAGGATGTTCGTATTTCCAATTCGCGCCCAGATGATTCGCCACATCCTGAATGATGCGCCAGTCCGGGCGGCTGCCTTCGAGCGGCTCAAAGACCTGGTAGAGCCTCTGGATGCGCCGCTCGGTGCTGGTGAAGGTGCCCTCTTTTTCCAGGCTCGGCGCGGCCGGCAGAACGATGTCGGCGAACTCGCATGTCTTGCTGAAAAAGAGGTCCTGCACGATGAAGAAATCCAGCTTGCCGAACGCCGCCTGCACGAAGTTGGCATTCGAATCGACGATGCTCATCTCTTCGCCGATGATGTACATCGCCTTGAGCCGGCCCTGGTCGATCGCATCGACCATCTCATGGTTGTCGAGCCCCTTGGTCGTGGGCAGCATGACACCCCAGGATGATTCGAATCGCGCTCTTACCTCGGGATCATTCACCGATTGATAGCCGGGAAGATTGTTGGGCATCGATCCGTTGTCGCTCGCCCCCTGAACGTTGTTGTGACCGCGCAGTGGATAAGCGCCGGTCCCCGGCCGCATGTAAGTTCCGGTGATGAGCAGCAGATTGGAGATGGCGGTTGAAGTATCGCTGCCCATCGAATGCTGCGTCACGCCCATCGCCCAAAGGATGCAGACGCGTTCCGCATCGACGATCATGTGCGCGGCCCGCTTGAGTATCTCGGGCTCAATGCCGCAGATTCGCGCGGCGGCCTCCAATGTGAATGGTTCGAGACTCCTTCGATACTCCGCCAGGCCGTTGACCTTCGCATCGAGAAATGTGGTCTTGGCCAGGCCCTGCTCCAGCAGATAACGGCTGATCGCCGACAGCCAGATCAGATCGGTCCCCGGTCGCGGCCGGAGGAACAGGTCCGCCCGCCGAGCCATCTCATGCTCGCGCAGGTCGGCCACGATGAGCTTCTGCCCGCGCAGCTTATGGGCGCTCTTGACGCGAGTGGCGAGTACCGGATGGCTCTCGGCGGTATTGCTTCCCACGATGAGCACCAGATCCGCCATCTCGATGTCGGCGATCGAGCCGGAATCTCCACCGTAGCCCACCGTGCGAAACAAGCCCATCGTCGCCGGCGCCTGGCAGTAGCGCGAGCAGTTGTCGATGTTGTTCGTGCCGACCACCGCCCGGGCCAGCTTCTGCATCAGGTAGCTCTCCTCGTTCGTGCATTTGGAGGAGGAAATCAGCGCGATGGCATCGGGCCCGTGCGCCGATTTGATTTCGGTCAGCCGCCGCGCGATCAATTGCAGCGCTTCATCCCAGCTCGCCTCGCGAAATTTGCCCTCGTCGCGAATCAGCGGGCGGGTCAGAC
>JBBRTW010000444.1:0-6062 GCA_038244055.1 Tepidisphaerales bacterium
CGTGTATCCGAACGAACATCCTGGCCATACGAGACTCCTTTCCTGGTGAGTTCTTGATAAACCCATCCTAGAAAGGAGCTCTCGTATTTTCATTGTAAATTAAGCAAATACAGTGGCGCGCAGTCGCGCACAGCTATTTAGGAGTAACCAATGGCTCAGCCCAGTTGATCCTTGCACGCTTCAATGACAATGGTTCTTTCGACACATCATTCGGCGACGGAGGCGTGTCAAAGATCGACGTCGCCCCACATATTGTCGTCGATCCCCAGTGGGACATTACGCGCTATGCCGTGTTGACCCATTTATTTATCGATCCAAGCAATCGTATTTATGGGATGGGAACCGCCGGAATCAATCCTTATCCGATCTATGGATCGAGTGATATGCTCGGTGTAAGGGTCAATCCTAATGGAACGCTTGATTCATCATTCGCGGACGCGGGAATTCTGATAAAGGACTTCTTTGCCGGGCGAATGGATCCTTCCGCAATAGCATTTCTTTCCAATGGCCGCGTGATGATCGTGGGTACTCTCAATCCATGGGGGCCTGAGTGGTTGATCGATCCCGCTGTCGCCGTCCTCATCCTCAATAACTCCGGCGATTTCGATCTGACATTTGGCCCAGATCACAACGGAATCGACCTCATCCCCGTCGCCAGTGGCGACAATGAGTCCCCCTATGCCGTTATTCCTCAGCCCGATGGCAAATTTCTCATCGCCGAGTCTCGTTCCCGACTTTTCTTCGATCCGACCTCCTATCATTACGACGCCTCCTTTGGACTGATGCGCATCCTCGCCACCGGCCAACTCGATCCCGCCTTCGGCGACGCCGGCCGCCTCCTCACTCCGATACCCTTGGGCAGTTCCGTCAACGCCGTTAGCCCCCACCCGATCAACATCCTCGCCGATTCCGACGCCAACCTCGTGCTCATCACCCCCTCCGAAAGAGACGTCATCCTCGCCCGCTACCTCGGCCAATCCGCCAGCCCTCTCACCGCCAGAATCGCAAATCGCACCCTCGTCATCACCGGCTCGGCCGGTTCCGACCAAATCATCCTCCGCCAATCCGCCGGCCGAACCCAGATCGCCGGCTTCCCCTACTCCTTTGACAACTCCCAATTCTCCTCCATCCAAATCTCCTCCCTCGCCGGCAACGACAACATCGACGCCTCCGCCGCAACCGTCCCGGTCACCATCCTCGCCGGCGACGGAAACGACTTTGTTTTGGGCGGCGCGGCCAACGACTCCATCGATGGACAGGCCGGCAACGACACGCTCTTTGGCGGGCGAGGCAACGATACGCTCTCCGGCGGCGAGGGCGGCGATTATCTCAACGGCGGGCCGGGCAATGACACGATCTTCGGCGGCGCCGGCAACGACCAGGTGCTGGCCACCGACGGCTCCAAAGACTGGATCGACATGGGCGGCGGGTTCGATCGGGCGAATGGGGATTTGGATGACATTCTTTTGAATGCGGAGAGCCCATTGACGGCTTGAAGACTGAAACCATCTGGGGCCTTGTGCCTATTGACCCGTGCCTGGGAAATCGCGTAAACCCCTCACCCCCGCCCTCTCCCACGCGGCGATTGAGTGGCGCGGCGCGTGGGATTTTTCTTCGCCGCTTGGGAGAGGGAGTAAGACGCAGGGCTCAGTTTTTCGCAATCGCGTTCCCCAGCCAATTGGCGTATAAGATTAGCTTGACCTCCGACACACCCATGACCCAGACCGACCCCCCCATTCTCCCCGCCGATG
Source organism: Tepidisphaerales bacterium (assembly GCA_038244055.1). GTDB lineage: Bacteria > Planctomycetota > Phycisphaerae > Tepidisphaerales > Tepidisphaeraceae > DASPKW01. The sequence continues at coordinate 1,752 of JBBRTW010000444.1, forward strand.
CCTTTTGGACCGGCCCGGAACCGATCCCCCCTGCTCCATTGGTGCCGGCCGAGGCGCAACCAGCGCTCGAGAAGCTCGGGCCCAGTCCGTTTCCCAAGTCGGGGTTTCCATTTTTAGGGTTTCTGGCGACGGTTTACGATCACGTTGCCACGCAGGTGGCGACGGCGACATGCGGGCCGGATTCCGTGCCGGAAGCGCGCGAGACGGCGGTTGCGGCACCCTCCGAACCGGCCGCGCCCGCATCCACCGATGCCCCGGCCGAGCCCGCGCCGGTGCAGCGGAATTATGTGTTTATTCCGCGGTAGGTCCGGGGGCGCAGCGGGGGCAGAAACGTAGTCGGAGAGGGAAAAGTGAGGGCGATTGAGGGCGGGTTTTCGCACGTCTTCAGCCGTCTGCGCACGTCTTTACGCGCACGCGATCCGGGATGGCGCTCTGGTCGCTGTCGCTCCCGACGCTCTATCCCGGCTTGTCCGAGCTCTATCCCGGCTTGTCCGAGCTCTATCCCGGCTTGTCTGAAATCTTCCCCGGTTTGCAGGGATTGGTGGAAATAGCGGCCCGATTCAAACCGCCCGGCCGCCCACCGTCAGGCCAACCGGCTGGGGCGTGGGGATATACGTCGGCTCAACCGCGATCTTGAGCGGGCGGCGCTTTGTGCCGGCCGGGGGCAGGCCGTCGCGGTCGACGATGCGCTGGATGGCCATGATGCCTTCGAGGAGCGTTTCCGGGCGCGGCGGGCAGCCGGGGATGTAGACATCGACGGGGACGAACTGGTCGATGCCCTGGATGGTGGCGTAAGCATCGAACACGCCGCCGGTGCTGGCGCAGGCGCCCATGCTGATCACCCATTTGGGCTCGGTCATCTGCTGATAAATGTGCTGGAGGACGGGGAGCATTTTGATCGTCACCCGACCGGCGACGATCATCAGATCGCTCTGCCGGGGAGAGAAGCGCATCGCCTCCGCGCCGAATCGGGCCAGGTCGTAACGGGCGCAGCCGACGGCCATCAGCTCGATCCCGCAGCAGGCCGTGGCGAAAGGCATCGGCCAGAGCGAGCTGCGCCGGGCCCAGTTGACGATCTTCTTGAGATTGGTGGTCAGGAAATTATCGGGGAGTAACTGCGTATCCATGTTGTCGTATCCCGGCGGACAAGGGTGCAAGGGGTTCGTGAAATTCTAGTACAAAGTGGGAGGGATTGCCACTTGGGGAGGGGGGAAAATGGAGGAGGGTATAGGGTGTAGGGTATAGGGTATGGGGTATAGGATAGGCGGTGGATTGAAGATCGCGGCGGGATTTTCGAGGGTCGATGGGGTTTTGTGCGCTGACCGGTCCGCTATTTGCGGCTAGGGTGGAGGGGAGATCGATCGGCTGGGGGCGATGGCGGTTCCCATTGCCCCCGTGAAATGAATAACCAGAGAGGCAGATTTTTTATGATCGGCGATCCAGTCTGCTTTACGGAGACACCCATGGCCAGCACACCTAAATATATCGTCAAACGATTCGGAAACGATTATCGCATCATCCGCGCGGACCCGGTGGGGGTCGTTACCTCCTCATTCTGCATCGCCGGGGGGAGCCTGATCGCGCTGATGGGCCTGCGGCGCGGCGGGATCATGGGGATCATCCAGGGGCTGGCAGGGGCGGGGCTGGCGTATTACGGTGTCACGGGGGACAACCCGATCAAGCGCATCGCCGCGTCCGGCTGCTCCCACGCGCTGCAGACCGAGCACGGGCCGACCCATCAGCACGATATTAAGTCCCCCTCGAAACAGTCGCCGCAGGATGGGATCGATGAGGCGTCGATGGAATCTTTCCCGGCCTCCGATTCACCCGCGCATGCGCATTCGACATCGACGGAGAACGCAGCGGTTGATTGAACCACGAAGACACGAAGGCACGAAGAAGAAAGATGGGAAGACCGTATTGGTGGGCGCGCGTCCTCCGGGGATCTTTTGCTTTCTTTGGAGATGATTGCCAGCTTTCATTTTTTCTTTCTTCCTTCGTGCCTTAGTGCCTTCGTGGTAAAAAGAGGGCGTGCCGATTCGTCCGCAGGATCTTCCGTTGTTTCGGGCGCGTCTGAATACGGCGTCGATGCTGTACCGGGCGATTTGTCCAGATCCGCGCGAGCCGGCGCGGGATACGCGGTCCGCCGGGCTTTTGCCGGAGGGGCATTTATTTTTGATGACGACCGCGGCCGATGGGCGGGACGAGGTGTATCGGCCGAGCACTTTCGAGCGGACGGCACTTATCGACGAACTGGCGCGAAGGCGCGAGCGCGAGATGGAGAAGGCGGGGCTGATCGCGCCGGGGAAGGCGCTGCTGCTGGCGGGGGGGAAGATCCTGGAATATCGGCTGGATCAATCGGATCACGATGGGCTGGCACGGTATCACTCGCGCGGGCTGTTCGATGAGTTCGACATCCCGGGGCACGATAGCTGGCTGATGCTGGTGCGCTCGGAGTTCGGCGATGTGCTGCTGGCTTGGATTCCGCGGGAGTTTATCGAGGATGCGGAGGCGGGGATGTGGGCGTGTCCGAGTAAGTGCTTACGATGGGTGGAAGGGGTGTGATGGAGGCGTGGCGGGAAAGGGTCAGGAGCCGGGCAGCGGTGATCGGCGTATGGGGCGTTATGGGTGGCCGGCTCCTGACCCTGAATACCTTTGACCATCCCCCCACCCGCGCGGTCTAATCCGGGGCATGAGCGAAAAGCCGGTGATGAAATCGATCACGGAGTTCGTGGATTACCTGGCGACGCACCTGGGGATGGTGCGCTGCATGCGCAAGCTCTCGCGCGATGATCCGTTCTTCATCCAGTGGGATGAGCTGATGGGGGAGCGCTGGTGCTCGGTGATCAACGGGCGCTGCCCGACTCCCGAGCAGCGGCGGGCGGCGCTGGAGGAGCGGCATAACGTGGCCGAGATTCTGCCGCGGGTGATGCCGGCCACGCGCGATCTGCTGGTGATGAGCCACTCGCTGCACGTGTATGTGGTGGCCCTGCCCGCGCCGGGGGCTTCGGGCGGGGGATGGGATGTGCGGGCCGATCTGCTGCATCCGGATTCGATCGTCAAGATGCTGACCGCGTGCCTGGATGATGCCAAGCGCATCACCGCGCTGGATGGTGACAATCCGTATTACAAGGCGCTGCTGGATCAGTTCCTGGAAATGGCCCGTTGGACCCGCACCAGTCTGAACCCCACGGCCGAGGATCGGGCGAAGGTCAATCTGGGCGCGGTGACCCAGCAGGAGTTGGATGATCAGCTCAAGGCGGTCATTATCAGCGTCTGCCGATCGATGCACGACTTCTGCGATCTGTACGCGAATTTCCCCGTGCTGCCGCCGGTGCCGAAGATGAATTTAGGTTAGCCACAGAGCCGGAATTAGCCACAGAGCCGGAATTAGCCACAGATTTACACAGATGGGCACAGATGATGAAGAGAAGAATGGGAAGGAATTGAAATCCCAGTTTTGTTTCGAATGAGCACAGGATGGCTAAACACCATCATTATTTCTCTTCTCTTATCCGTGTCCATCTGTGCAAATCTGTGGCTAAATTCCGGCTTCAACACGCGCGCACGACCGTCGCCTTGCGCTGGGCGATCTTCTGGTACTCGGCGGCGATCTGCATGGCTTTGCTGACCAGCTCGGGCTTCATGACGTGGATCTCGATCTCGGTCCAGCAGCCGTTGGCGAACAGTCCTTCGCGGCGCTCGAAGGCTTCATCGTAGGGCAGACGCCGCGCGGGGGCGGTGATGGCCAGCTCGGGGGTGTTCGACAGGGAGTTGATGCAGATCAGGGAGACCGACGAGCCGGGGAAGCGGGCATTGAAATCCTTGGACCAGTGGATCAACCCTTCGTGCAGAATCCGCTCGGCCATCTCGATCACCCGCGCCACCAGCGCCGAGTAGGATTCGCGCACCTCCACCCCGCGCAGCGGCCGGCCGCAGGCGGCGCAGTAATGGGCGGTGTCAGGAGCGGGCGTCGAACATCCGGGGCACTGGGGCATGGTTTCTCCGGTGGAAGTCCAGAGATACTATAGGAGGGCAGATCCAATGGTAAATGTTAAATGTCAAATGGGGGGAGAGGGGGAGGGGGGAAGGGGGGAAGGGGGAGGGGGGACGATGAGACGATGGGACGGGAGGGTATAGGGTATAGGGCATTCCGATACCCGATACCCTATACCCTAGGACGAGCTTCGGCCTTCCCTTCGTGCTCTGCGATCCTTCCATGATGGAAAGCGCGCCGACCGAGCCCAATGCCGATGCGAACGCGGAGGGCGATCTCCCCGCCCGCCCGGCCGAGCGCGCGATGGATTCGGC
>JBBRTW010000445.1:0-6053 GCA_038244055.1 Tepidisphaerales bacterium
GCGGCCTGGGCGATGATGGCGGGGTCGTAGTTTTCGAGGAGTTGGAGGAGCCGGGCGTTGTCGCCGGCGGACTGATCGGCGAGGTTTCGGGCGATGTCGTAGGCGCTGTCGAATTTTTTGTTGCCATCCGCATCGATATAGATCGCGCCGGTGCAGGCGAGAACGTAAGGCTGCCAGTGGGGGCTGGTGGGCTGGTAGGGTTTAGCGCCGGGCCAGAAGGGCTGGGTCACGCCCGGGCCGATGGCGAGGGCGGTGATGAAGGCATCGTAGGCGGGGCGGGGCATGGACCACTTGGCGGTGAATTTCAGGCCGGGTTTGCGGGAGGATTCATCGGGGATTTCCTGCTGTTTCCAGAGCTGGCCGTTGATGTAGATTTCGATGCGCTCGGCGCGGGTCCAGGAGGGGCCCGAGACAGTGGCTTCGATGGTCAGATCGCTGGAGTCGGCCGACGAATTGGTGGGGGAAGAATCGGCGGCGGTGGAAGAATTGGGGGAAGATTCAACGGGGGTATCCTTGGCGGGTTTGGCGGGGGGGACGAGGTCGCCGGGGCCGTATTTCTTGTCGATTTTCAGATCGGCGAGCAGGCCGTAGCTGACGCGGACCCGGCCGGCTTTGAAGGCTTCGGCGGCCTTGTTGATGTCGATATGCCCCGGGTTACCATCATCGCATTGAATGTAGGTGCGGCCCTGGCCGACGATGTAGCGGGCGACATCGTGGGAATCGCTAGCGCCGACGGGGCTGGTGCGCATCCCGCGATTGATCAGGCCCATCCAGTCGCGGAAGAGGATGCGCGGGTCGCTGGTGGTCGCGCCCGAATTGATGACTTCCATGCCATGAACGCGCAGGCGCCAGCCCTGGAGATCCTCACCGGTCATGGAGATGTGGCGCGAGGGATCGAAGGGGCGAAAGCCGTTGTGGATGTCGCGGGCGTGGTTGAGGATGACGACGGCGGCCGGGGCGGTGGTTTTCATCTCCCCGAAAAGGCGCTCCCAGGTGGGCAGGCGATAGTCGAGGACTTTTTCGGAAGGGGCGAGCGGCCAGACATTGAAGTGGCCGAGCTTTGGGGTGGTGACCTCGTTGCCGGTGACGGGAGTGAAATAATCGCGCACGCCGGCGGCGCTGGCGGCCTCTTCGTAGCTGATCTGCAGATTGTGATCGGTGGCGATGGGAAGCTCGATGCCTTCGCCGGCGAGTGTGACCATGCGCTCGGCCAATGTCGCATCGCCATGCTTCGAGTAGGTGAAGGTATGGACGTGGGTGTCGCTGGCGACCCAGCCGCGGGTATCGACTTCGCGGCGGATGGCAAGGTCGACGCGGGCGGATTGGGCGGCAGATTGGCCGGGGGTGGAAATGCCGGCGGCGACTTCGATGGTTTTACTATCGATGCCCCATTCGAATCCGCGGCCGGCATAGACAGTATAGCGGCCGGCGGGGAGTTTGAGCGAGGCGACGCCGGTGGCGGTGTAGACGACGCCGTTACGGATGGCGAGGGTTGGGGAAGACACAGTGCCGAGGGGGATGCGGGCCCCCTGCTCATCGACGATGGTGAAGCGGCCAGGGATGGGCTTGGCGGTTTCGGAATCGGTCAGGGAGAGTTCAAGCGATGATTCGGTGAGGAGGTCCTTGCGCGGGCGGTCGATCAATTCGATGGGGCCGATAAAGACATCATCGGCGTACTTGGCCATTTCGCCCGATGCGCCGGCGGTGATGAGCAATTCGTTCTCACCGTCCTTGAGCGCACCGGGCGGGAGCGCGAGGGCAGAGATCATGGCATCGGTTTCTTCGCCGAGCTTGCCGATGTCCTTGCCGTTGAGGGCGACTTTCCAGGAATGGCGGAGATCGCGGTGGCGGATGCGGAGGGTTTTCTCGGCCTTGTTGGCGGCGGAGGTGAACTTGAGGGTGAGCTTGTGGCCTTCGGAGTCCTTGGGGACATCATCCCACTCGGGGGCCGCGCCGTGGCGGAGGTGGTGCACTTCGGCCGTCAAAGCCTGATCGCCCATTGCGGCAGCCGCAACAAGCGTTGCTCCGATTGCGCCGATCATCAACCCAAGACGAAATGTCATGCGAGGATTATAACACCGCGCGGACAATCCTGCTCCCCTGGCGAGTCCGGTGAAGTCTTACTCCCTCTCCCAAGCCCGGTGAAATCAGTTTGTCCGCAGCGCCGCTTTTCCGGGCGTGGGAGAGGGCGGGGTGAGGGGTTTTCTTGAGCCCGTGAGCCGTGCGACGTCGAAACGGAAAGCCATAGATCGCTTGAAGCGATCCCGCGGCTATGCATCAGGCACCTTCCACAGGTCGATCGGCTCGCCCAATGTGGTCGTGCTCCTGGCAATTACGAGCGTCTTGTCGTCAGGGAGAAACGCGAGCGCACCAATGAAGTCCGATCTACGGCGTGCGATCTCCCGACCAGTTGCGGTCTCGAAAACGACGATGAACGTGCGCGGCTTGCCGATCTCGTGCGCCTCAAATGCAAGCAGACGACCATCGTGCGAGAGGGCTGGGGTCACCGCCTGGTGGTTAGGGATTAGGAATGTTCGGAGTACCTCGAATGTTGGCAGGCGCAGGAGATGGACGCCGAACTCCGTCGGAGGTGCGTCATATTCCGGGCCGGGCTGAGCGAACCTGCGCGAAACGGCCAACAATGTATTCCCCTCGTCTGCGGCAAACTTGGAAGCGCGAAGCGGGGCCGCAATGACCGCGGGCGCAATACCGGAAGGGTCCAGTTGTAGAACTGCGGCATCAGTCGCGACGAGTAACACGCCTTTATCAAGATATAGGACATCTTTCAGCCCAACCCGTAGGTCCCGCGACTTCAAGATTTTCAAAGCGCCGGCATCCAGCATGTGAATCATCCCCTCCCTCGTCGCAAGAGCAATAAGTGACCTGTCAGCCGAAAGTGCGATGCGTACCGGATCATCAGGCAAGCGCATTTCCTGTATGGGTTGTCCACTGTCCTCCGCAAAGCGCATCAGAAGCGTCGTGTTATTCTGCACGCGCAGCACCAATATGGAACGCCGTTCTGGCTCGGGTATCAACCCGAGAACGCCGTCAAGAACATGCGGATGTTCGAATGTCCAGCGGCGCACCGGGCGAGGACCGTATATATCGTACGCGATGATCTCACCGACGAAGTCGTCACCCGGTTCCACCCTCCGCGACCCAGCGGCGAAAAAAGATCGGCCATCAGGTGCGATCGCAAGCTTTTCGATGGACTTGAATGTCCCTTCGATCTTCGTCTGCTTCTCAAACCGCTCAAAGACCGAAAGTGGATTGAGGCGGCGGGCCGAATCCTTCGACCAATTCTTGGGCGTATCCTCCGTGATGATCACCAGCAGCAACCGCTCGCGCTCCGCGCCGGTTCCGAACAGCCCCTCGGCATCCAATTTCTTCAACGCCGCCATTGCCGCTTTGGCCAGTAGCGCGTATCCAGTTTCATCATCCAGCTCCGAGGCGAATGGAGCGACCAGCGCACCGACTGTCGGGGTGTACTGCTCCAAATCCTTCACGAACGGCGAAGCCGCCACCGAATACCGCAGGCTGGCGCGGGCCTCATCCAGCGTGTCATGGTATCCGCCATCAAGATATCGCTGGGCGACGTGCGTCAGGCTCTCCTCCGTGAGCACATACGGATAGAATTCCGGAGGCTCGCCACCTTCGACCCCATACAGGACAAAGGCGTAGGGCGTATGATCGGGGTACTTCTGCCGCGCCACCGCCCACGCGGTAGCGAGGTCTACCGTATACGCCTTGCGAAGTTTGGCCGGGCTGAGTTTCGGCTTGGCTGGTGTGGGCATTCGGAGAAGGATACTCTCGCGCGGGCGGTGCGGTCGAGCATTTGCCGTTGCCGGCGGGCAGTCCAGTGTATTCGAGCGTCTTCTCCAACGGCCTCAAAACCCCTCACCCGCGGCGATTGAGCGGTGCGGCGAGTGGGCTCGTCTTGCGCCGCTTGGGAGAGGGAGTAAGTCGCCTGGATGGCTCTTGCGTTGCGGCGCGCTGGGATTGCGAGTTTGGATTGGCGCGATAGGCTTTGGTTGGCCGCGATTTTCAGGTTCTCACGAAAAGACTTGAATGAAACGAAAGAGTTCCACATCCCGCCCGCGCATTGGCATCACGATGGATTCGCACGATGACGAGAAGCGCGGGGCGTATCATTTGAATTTCGATTACGCGAAGGCGGTCGAATTGGCCGGGGGGTTGCCGCTGGCGATTCCTTATAAGACGGATCATGGGCTGATCCCGCAGTATCTCGCGGCGCTGGATGGAATTCTATTCACCGGGGGCAACGATCTGGACCCGGCCGCTTATGGGCAGAAATGGCACCCGAAGGCGGTGGCAATCGATTCGGATCGGCAGGCGTTCGAGGCCGCGCTTTTGGCGGAGGTGGAGCGGCGGCGAGCGCCGATGCTGGCGATCTGCCTGGGGTGCCAGGCGCTGAATGTTTATCGCGGGGGGAGTCTGCATCAGTTCATTCCGGATTTGAAGGGCAAGCGCGAGCATCGCAAGGTGGGAGGCGTGCTGGCGAAACATGCAGTGAAGATCGAGCCCGATTCGGCCATCGGGCGGGCGATCGGAAAGAAGGAGATCATCGCCAATTCGTACCACAAGCAGGCGGTGGATCGGGTGGGAAAAGGCTTGCGGGTGACGGCGCTGTCGGAGGATGGGATTGTCGAAGGGCTGGAAGATCCGAGTTTTCCGCTGATGGCGGCGGTGCAGTGGCATCCGGAGAGATTGGCGGAGGGGGATGGGGATCATTTAGCGCCGTTTCGGCTGCTGGTGGAGAGGGCGGGGGAGTATCGGGCCCCGCCTTCGGGCGCAAAAATCCGCACCTGACTTTCGTGCCGCGGGGCCTTGCCCCATTTAGAGTTTCAGGCGAAGCTTGCCCCCGACAGACTGGCCTGTCCCGGGCATGAGGCCCGGCTTTCTCCATGGGAGAGGATGATCCCGGTGCGCGAGTTCCTTCGAATACTGATGTCCGGCCTGGCAACAGGAGCCGCCTGCGCCCTGCTTCGCCGGCGCAACAAAAGCCTCAGCACACCCCTTTTCGCCGCCATTCCCTCCACCCCTGGCATCCCCTCTTCCGCGGGTATTCAATCCACCGCAAACGATTTAGTCGCCCATTCCGTCTCCACACCCGACCCCCGCCGCGCCGGCCGAGGCGCTCCCGCCAGCCGCCGACCGCGCCTGCCCCTGATGCTCGACATCCCCCGCGGCCACGAAACCGCGCCGGCCGACCCTCCCATGGCCGATCCCGACCCCTCGGCCGAAGAACTCATCGCCGGCCCCAATCCCTTCGCGCTTCCAATCGATCAACAACAATCAGGTCCGGCGACACTCCCCGGCACCCCACCCGCAATCGCGCCCGCCGACCCCCTCATCCGCCGCCCCGAAGCCATCGACATTCCCTGGTCCGCGCCTCACGACCCCGATGGCCCGGTGCTGGTGCATCGCCGGCTGATCCCCCTCTCCCCCGCCCGCCCGGCCATGGATGTCCTCATCGCCCGCTCGGCGGATGCGCTTCCCTGCGGTTTTGTCGCCCCCACGGAGATCGCCGTCTGCATTGTCGACGGCCTTTCGGATGAGTTGTCCCTCTCTACAGATGATGCCCATGCCGCGAGCACCCGAGCCAGCAACACCACTCCCCTCGCTGAAACACTTGATGCGCCCGCCCCCACCGCCGCCCCAATGGACGAATTGCCCCATTCGTTCGCCCCGCAGCAGCCGACGATCGACACGCTCCCACCCGTTGCCACAATTCCCTTCCCCAACCCCACTCCGCCATTCGCCGCTACCCATGACATCACCCCGCAGCCCTCATACACTTACTCTGTCATGACCCCACTCTCCGAAGATGATCTCGCGCTGGAACTGGCCTCTTCCGTCACGCAGGCCCCGGATGAGCCTGAATCCATCGCGCCTGAAACTTACATCGAGCTTCCCATCTTTGAACTCCCGCCCATTGAGATTCCCTGCGACATCGCCGTCTCGCTCCCCGCCCCATCCGCCAAGCTGGCCACGGTCGAACCCTCTGAAGTCGCCGCCACACTCAAATCCCC
>JBBRTW010000446.1:0-6036 GCA_038244055.1 Tepidisphaerales bacterium
AGTCAGGAGCCGGAGGAAGGAGGGTCAGCCTATGGAGCGTTCCTGGTGGCCGGCTCCTGGCCCTCACGTGTCGAAGCAGAACAAACTAACAACTGACAACGGACAACTGACAATGAACAATGAACAATTGACAATGAACAATTGACAACCGGCCCACTGCCCCCAATAACCCCTCCTTTATAGTTGAATTCGCCCCCCCCACCTCCTAAACTGCCTCGTCAGCGGGAGAAGAAGAAATGGCGGTTTATCCATCGGGACAGGTTCGGCGCGCTCTCGGTTCGTCGCGGCGTCTGGCGCTGGCGATTGAGGCACTCGAGCCCCGGCAACTGCTGTCGGTGAACATCAGCACCTTCCACAACGACATCGCCAGCACCGGGGTCAACCCCAGTGAAGTCATCCTCACCCCCGAAAACGTTAAGATCGGCACATTCGGCAAACGCTTCGTGACCGCGCTCGATGGGCAGGTTTATGCCCAGCCGCTGCTGCAAACGGGCGTGGGCATTGTCGATGGCGTCAACACCACCGCCGGGGCGGCCGGGGCGCATGATGCTGTCTTCGCGGCCACCGAGAACGATTCGCTCTACGCCATCGACACCGCCGACGGCGCGATCCTATGGAAGCGTTCGTTTCTCAACATCTTCAATTCGGGCGGCGATATCGATAACACGCTCGGCGCTACCGCCATCTCCACGCTGGTGCCCAACGATGTCGGCGCGGGCGATATTTCCCCTTCGATCGGCATCACCGGAACGCCGGTGATCGACCCCTCTCGCGGCCTGCTCTTTCTCATCGCCAAGACCCGCGAGACCATCGGCGGCAAAGACTGGTTCGTCCAGCGCCTGCACTGCATCAAACTCGCCGATGGCACCGATGCCGCCAGCCCGTTTCTCATCGGGCAGACCACCGATGGCAATACCAACCTCACTCCGATTTACAGCTACGGCAACGGCGATGGCTCGGTCACCGTTCCGTACAACGCCACTGGCCGGCCGGTCGTTCAGTTCAATGCCCAGCGCGAGCATCAACGGGCCGCGCTCAATCTGGTGAACGATACGCTCTACGTCGACTGGGCCTCGCACGCCGACAATGGCCCCTATCACGGCTGGGTGGCCGCGTGGAGCGTCGCCAATCTGCTCACCTCCGGCTTCCAACTCAAGGGCGTGCTGAATACCTCGCCCAATGATGGTGAATCGGGGATCTGGCAGAGTGGCGGCCGGCTCGCCTTCGAGCCCGATGGATCGGCCTTCTACTTCGTCACCGGCAATGGCACCGGCGGCGCGCCTGTGCTCGGCGCTAATGGCATGCCGGCCGATGGCAATTACAACGAAGCCGTCGTCAAGGCGATCCTCGATCCCACCTCCACGCCGACCGCGCAGAATATGAATGGTTGGGGGATGAAGGTCACCGACTATTTCATCCCGCATGATGTGGTCGCGCTGGATGGCGCGGATTCGGATTTTGGATCGGGCGCGCCGGTGCTGCTGCCGGATTCGGCCGGGATCGTTGGGCATCCTCATCTGATGATCGTCGGCGGCAAGGATGGCCGTCTCTTCGTGCTGGACCGCGACAATCTCGGACACTTTGATGCGGTCAACGATCACGCGCTCAATTCGGTTCCCGATGGCAGCGGCCACAATACACCGCCCAATGTCGCTCCCGGCATTCTCAGCACCCCCGCCTGGTTCAATAACAAACTCTACCTCATCGGCGGCTACAACGGCGCGGCCTATACCTTCACGCTCGGCGCGGATGGCCACCTCACCGAAACCTCGCAGGCGGCCGTGACCTCGCTGGGTTATCTCCCAGGTTCGCCCGCCATCTCCGCCAACGGCACCACCAACGGCATCGCCTGGATCATGGACCGCAATGCCAACCAGATCCACGCCTACGATGCCAACACTCTGGCGACCGAGCTATGGAACAGCGGCCAGGCGCCCAGCCGGCTGGATGCGGTCGGCGCGGTGATCAAGTTCGCGGTGCCCACGGTCGCCAATGGCCAGGTGTTTGTCGGCACCGCCAACAGCCTGGTGAGCTATGGCCTGACTCCCGCCGCCACGGCCGCGCCGCAGATTCCGGTTCTCTCGGCCACCTCGCTCTCAGGGTCATCGATCAACCTCGCTTGGGCCGATTCCAGCCAGTCACCCAACACCGCCAGCGCGTATCTGATCGAGCAGTCCACGGATAACGTGAACTTCACGCAGATCACCACCGCGCCGGCCGGTGCGATCGCGCTGGCGATCGGCGGGCTGACCAACAACACCACTTACTCCTTCCGCATCCGCAGTTTCAACGGCGCGGGGTACTCGGATTATTCCAACATCGCCTCGGCCACCACCGCCGCGCATGTCATCGCCATCGATTTCTCCAGCGGCTTCGCCAATGGCCCCGGGCAGATCGCGATCAACGGCTACACGGCATTCGTCAACTCGCGCCTGCGCCTGACTGATGATGGCGGCAACGAGGCCTCCAGCGCCTATTACGTCATCCCCGTCGATGTCTCGCGCTTCACGACGCAGTTCACCTTCCAGGCCAACTCCGGGCCGGACATCGCCGATGGGCTGACCTTCATCCTCCAGCGCGCCGGTACCGATGCCCTGGGATGGGCAGGGGGGGCGATGGGCTATGGCGCGGTCTTTACCGGCGGCACCGGCGGCATCCCCAACAGCATCGCCATCAAATTCGACCTCTACAACAACGAAGGCGAAGGCTCCAATTCCACCGGCCTGTACACCAATGGCGCTGCCCCCATGGCGGCCGGTTCGATCGATCTCTCCCCCACTGGCATCAACCTCCACAGCGGCAACCCATTCCTGGTCACCATGACCTATGACGGCACGACCCTGTCCGTCACGCTGACGGACACCGTGACCAGTGCCACCGCCACCCAGACCTACACCATCGACATTCCCGCCACCATCGGCGGCGCTACCGCCTACGCCGGCTTCACCGCCGGCACTGGCGGCCAATCCGCCAAGCAGGAAATCCTCTCCTGGACCTACACCGCCAGCGCCCCCACAGCCCCCAATGCTCCCTTCGGCCTCGGCGCGACGCCCGCCTCGGCCACCTCCGTCTATCTCAACTGGTCCACCAACGGCGCCAACCAGACCGGCTTCCATCTCGACCGCGCCACCGATCCCGATTTCACGCAGAACTTTTTCACGCAGACCCTGCCGACCAGCCCGAACAACTTCATCGACACCGCCACCGGCCTTGCGCCGGGCGCGACCTTCTACTACCGTCTGCGCGGTTTCAGCGGCGCGGGCGATTCAGGTAATTCCAACATCGCCGCCGTCACCATTCCCCTCGCGCCGCCCAAGCCGACGAATCAGCAGGTTCTGAGCATCTCCACCACCACGATCGATATCAGTTGGCAGGACAACGCCGGCCATCTGGCCGATGGCTACCGCATCCTCCGCGCGGTCAATCACGGCGCGTTCGTGCTGGTCGCCTCGCTCCCACCGACATCGCGCACCCCGCCCAGCACCTATCTCTGGTCCGATGCCAACCTGACCCCCGGCGCCTACTACGAGTATCACATCCAGGCCTTCAACGTCGCGGGCAACAATGACTTCGCGGGCGTCAACGCCAATACGCTGACGACCGCCCCGACCAGTGTCACCCCCACCATCGCCTTCCCAGCCATCAAACTCACCTGGACCGCCCCAACCGGCGCGGTGACCTACAACATCTATCGCGGCACCACCGCGGGGGGTGAGAGTGCCATTCCTCTGGCGACCGGCCTGACCACGCCAACCTATCTGGATGCCTCCGCCGTTCCCGGCACGACCTATTACTACAAGGTCACCGCCGTCAACGGCAATACGATCTACACCCCACCGCTGGCCAGCGAGAGCGCTGCTTCGAACGAAACCTCCGCCACACTCCCCGTAGCGCCGCCCGCGCCGACCATCCCACAGGCGCTCAGCGTCACCACCACCTCCATCAACCTCAGTTGGCAGGATAACGCGGGAGTAAAGGCCGATGGCTATCGCATTCTCCGCTCGGCCAACAACGGCGCATTCACGCTCATCGCCTCGCTGCCTCCCTCCTCGCGCACTCCGCCCAGCGCTTATCTCTGGAACGACTCGAACCTCACCCCCGGCGTCTTCTATCGGTATCAAATCCAGGCCTACAACATTGCCGGCAACAGCACCGTCGCTGCGGTCAGCGCTTACACGCTCACCGCCGCCCCATCCAATCTCACCGCCAGTGCCACGACCTCGGCGATCACCCTTTCCTGGACCGCCCCAACCGGCGCGGTGACCTACAACGTCTATCGCGGCACCACCGCCGGTGGTGAGAGTGCGACTCCCCTTGCCAGCGGCCTGACCACCACCACATACCAGGACAACTCCGCCGCCGCGGGTGTGACCTACTACTACAAAGTCACCGCCATCAACGCCAACGCCTCTCCGCTCCCCGGTGAAAGCGCCCGCTCCAACGAAGTCTCCGCCGCGCTCACATCCGCCTCGACCCTTCCCGGCGGATGGACCGATGCCGACATCGCCGCGCCCGCCCTCAAAGGCTCCGCCGCCTTCAATGGAACCACCTGGACCGTCATCGGCGCTGGATCTGACATCTGGAACCAGTCCGATCAATTCAACTTCGCCTCGCGCGCGGTCTCGGGCAACCAGACTCTCATCGCCCGCGTTACTTCCCTGACCAATACCAACGGCTGGGCCAAGGCCGGAGTGATGATCCGCGCCAGCTCGGCCGCCAACGCCGCCGAGGTTTCGATCGTCGCCACACCCGGCAATGGCGTGAGCTTCCAGTATCGCAACACGGCCGGCGGGTACACCTCGTTCGCGGGAATATCCGGCCTCGTCGCTCCGGTCTGGGTGCGAATGATCCGCTCCGGCAATACCTTCACCGGCGCTTACAGCACGGATGGCGCGATCTGGAGAGCCGTCGGCAATCCCGTGACCATCACCATGCCCGCCGCTGTTCTCGCCGGCCTGGCTGTCACCTCCCACAACGTCGCCAATCGTGCCACCGCGACCTTCACCAATTTCTCCATGCAGGCCGCGACGCCGACCGTACTCCCCCGCACCGGCTGGACCGCCTCCGCCAGTTCCACCGCCGCCGGCCTATCCCCCGCCAATGCCCTCGATGGCAACAGCACCACCCGCTGGAACACCGGCCTGCCCCAAGCCCCCGGCCAATGGTTCCAACTCGACATGGGTGCGGTGCAAACAATCCGCCAGCTCATCCTGGACATCACCGCTTCGCCCGGAGACTACCCGCGCGGCTATGCCGTCTATGTCAGCAACAACCTCCTCGACTGGTCCGCCCCCCCAATCGTCACAGGCGTCGGCTCCAGCGCCGTGACGACAACCTCTCTCAACGTCCCCGTCACCGGCCGCTATATCCGCATTATCCAGACCAGTTCTACCCCCGCCGCCACCTGGAGCATCCACGAGATCAATGCATACACATGACCACTCAACGTCAGGCGTTTTCGAAGTTTGCGGGGCCGGGGACTCTCATGGCCGCACAGTCGCAATAAAGCTTCATTCGTGGCCTATTAAATTTCCGTTAAGGCTGAAAAAAACTTGCCAATGAGCGTATAAAGGGTTAGTTTATCGTTTGCATCGCGTTTCCCGCGAAACCCCGGGGCTTTCGGGCACCTTCGCGGATATAAATCGCCCGCAGTGGGTCTGCTGTATTTCGCAAGGTCGAGTTGCCTCGACCTCAAGTCGTTCGTCATTGGAGAGCAGGATGAGTGAGTCACGTAACGCCCGTCGCGCGGGAAATCCGCATTTGCTTCGTTCCCGGTCTTCGCAGCAATACGGACGGTGGTACAAATGGGGGCGGGTTCTGACCCTGTTGGCGATGGCCGCGCTTCCCTTGCAGAACAGCCATGCGGCTGATCAAACTTGGGCTCCCTCAAACAGCAGTTGGGACTTGTCCACCCCGAACTGGGATGCAGGCGTTGCAACCTGGTTCAATGGCAACAGAGCCATCTTCGGTGCCGCCGGAAGTGGATTCCAGAACGTCGCGGTGGATGGCGGCGGCATCACCGTTGGCGGGTTTCGA
>JBBRTW010000447.1:0-6020 GCA_038244055.1 Tepidisphaerales bacterium
GCGGCCCCGCCCGGCTTATCGGTTGCCAGGAAGAAATCGCGGCCGCCCATCGCGACGATGGGGTCTTCGCGGTTCAGGTGCAGGGTCGAGCCGGCGACGGCCGCCTCGCCCAGCAATTTGCCCTCTTCGCTGACCGCCGCGGCGCGCAGAGAGGGCCCATCGGGAGAAGTCTTTTCCCACAGGATCAGCAGGCTGCCATCGCGCTGGCGGACCGGATGCGGGGCGTGCGCGGCCTCGCGGGACTTGAGATGGGTCAGCCAGATGACGCCGGTCTCGCGCTGCTTGGTCCAGGCACCGGCGAAGTTGAAGAACCCGCCGCTCTCGCTGGTCGAGCCCTCGGGAATGCCGCCGGCGAGGATGGCATCGCTCACCTCGTTGCCATCGGGGGCGCGCTCGAAGTCCCTGATGATGCGCACCATCGCCAGGTCGCGCGGGTCATCGCAGCCGCCGAACGCCCGGCTGTTATCGAGCACCTTGCCGGTGGTCGAGCGGTCGGTGCAGAAGACGACCGAGTAGCTGCCGCGGCCTTCGATCACTCCGCCGAGTTCAGTGTAGGTGTTGTTGTCGTTGGACCACTTGTAATACGTCTTGCCATCGGTGCTGATTTCATCGTACTTCGGCGACCCGTTGCGCGGGCCGGTCGAGTGCTGTGTTTTGTAGGTGAAGACCACGCGCGATGCCTTGGCCGCGGGCGTGAACTTGTGCAGGTGGACGCCGCGCGGGTAGCAGTCGCCGAGATCGAGTCCGATGAACGCGCCGGCCGAGTTGGTCGTCAGCAGGTTGCCGAAGGAGTGGCCGGTGATCTGGCCGAAGTTCTTGTAGTTGGCCGGGTCACTTGCGGGGAAGACGACGGCGATCGCGCCCTGGTGATTCAAGCCGTCGCCGGACTGGTACATCGTGCGCGGGAGGATAAGGGCGAACGCGCCGTTCTGATACGCCATGCTGCCGACCCAGCGGCCGCCGTAGTTCCAGACGTTGAGCCCCTTGCCGGCGGCGGTGACATCGAGGGGGACCTTGCCCATCGCCTTGCCGTCGCCACCCGCGCCGTGGAGGAACGCTTTAAGCGGGACGGCGGCGTTGCGGCCGGAGGGGGTCTTCTGAATCTCGACGTAGCACAGATTGCCCGAGGCGTCGGCGCAGCCCGCGGCGAGGATCCCATCGTCCATGCCGGCGAGGCGGATCGTCTCGTGCCCGGTGAGGTCGGCATCGATCCAGGTGATGTAGATCCCGCTGCCGGCTTTCTCCTTCTCCTGCCAGAGAACGCCCAACTGCTGTGTGCGGGCGTTCTGGATCAGGATCATCCGCCGCGGATCGGACATTGTCGGTGAGGCATCACCGCCTGCCGCGCCCGCCGCTCCCGCCGGGCGCGCCCGGGCCGGGGCCGACAGGTCGTAGGAGAACAGGTGCAGAGGGGAAGCGATCGGCGGGGCGGCATCCCATGCGACCGTGGCGCACCATCCGATGTGCGCAAGTCCCTCGGATAGTTTGGCATCCTGGCCGGAAACCGATTCACGCGTGACCGCGCCTGGTGCCGCTTGATGGAGCGAAAGGAGCGCAAGCAGGCCCTCTTCGCCCGCGGCCACTCCCTTGGCGGCATGCCGCGCCACCGTTTCGGCGAGGGCGGGCGCGGCCGCGGACCAGACCGCCACATCGCTGATGAAACCCTTGAATCCGGGCATCTCCTGCCCCGCGCGACGAGTCGGCGGTGCGGCGTGCCCAATGATGAGCGGCAACGGCGATGACGCTACCGTGACGCCGGCGAGGTGTTGCTCACCAACCGCTTTGCCGTCGAGGTAAACCACCAGGTCCGCGCCGTTCCATGTGGCGGCGGCATGGTGCCAGTGGTGCAGGTCCCACGGCTGCTTGCTGGTTACCGTGATACTCCGTCCCTTGCCGACGCGAAGCGTGAAGGCGATCCGGCTGGCCTGCGTCAGATCGAAGTGGAACGCGGAGGAGTCGGCGGCCTTGGGGTCATCGGTCCACTGCGAAACCGCGCGAATGGCCTGGGTCGGGGCCACGTGGGCGATGAAGCGGAACTCGACTCCGAAGGGCTTGCCATCCGCCGGGAGTTTCGGCGCTGGTGCCTCGACGGTCCCACCACCGCCAAAGCAGAGTGAGACGTCTTCGCCGCGGGCGTCACATGCGAGCAGGAAGATCGCCAGGCAAAGCGCCGAGCCGGCCAGGTACGTTCGCGGCGTAGACCTCGCCGGTGCAGGGGCGGCAATCGTACTGGTCGAACGGACGCACGGGCCGCATGCCGCCACAGCGCGAATTCCCTTCCGATGGATAGTCATGAGCAAGCTCCGATGTCGCGGTTTCCTCGTGCCGCCGATCAGGGCGATCCTCAGGGAAAGTCGGCCGGGTGAAAATCCGCGTGCGCCACAGATTACCATCGCCCGCCGGGCGCGTCTCTAGCTGCGGGCCTGTCCACAGCGCCATGGAAACCGAACTTCCGTCAATAGCCCGACCACCAGGCAACCGTTCGAAACCGCCCGGAGCGGGCCGCTGCATCCTGAACCTTCCGGACTCGGCGGGCGTATGATTATCAGGCTAAAGTATGTAGACTGGAGAATTGTGAAGAATTCCAACAGTAAAAGAGCCGTCATCCGCCCTACCGAACAACCTCCCGAAGCGATCGTACCGCCCGGCGGTGTGCCGCAGACAGCTCCGGGCCAACGGTCAAAGGAAGCCCGTAACAGGGCAAATACGATCAAAAACTCAGCGAAAGTCGAGCAGTACCTGATGGAAGTGGAAAAGGTCCACGGGTTCGCCGAATCGTGGGCATTAAGAGAGAAACTGGAACAAGGGCTGGTATCGTTCAATGAACTGAAGCGGCTTTGATACGCAGGGGCAGCCGATTGTTTCTTTGCCGGTAAAGGGCTACCGTGTTTCGAGTAGCGCCAAACTCCCACACGAAAGAAGAAGCCACCATGGGCGATCGATCCCCCAAGTCAGTCCAAAAGCAAGCCTCGCAGAAGCAAGCCAAGAGCGATAGCGCCGACCAGAAGAAACGCCAGGATGTGGCGGCCAAACAAAAACAGGTGGTGGCGAAAAAGAAGTAAGGCACTATTCTCAACTGTCATGAAAGCAATCGTGCTGCTGGCGATCGTGGCCCTGACTCTATCGCCCATCGCCGGCGCGGCCTCCCCTTCCGAACTCGTCCGCGCGCAGCTTCTCGCCGACGTCTCGGCGGTTGCGCCTTCGACTTCCTTCCTGATTGGCGTGCGAATCCAGATCAAGCCCCAGTGGCACATCTACTGGGCCAATCCAGGCGAAACCGGAACCGCCACCCAGATCGATGCCACCGGCCCGGCGGGGTTCACTTTTGGCTCGATTCAGTGGCCGATTCCGGCCAAACTCAACACCGAAATGGGACTCTCTTACGCTTACGAAAATGAAGTGCTGCTGCTCATTCCCGTGACGGTGTCGAAAGACGTCGCCATCGGCACTGAGGCGACGCTCACCGCCCATGTCAAATGGCTGGCCTGCCACGATACCTGCATCGAGGGAGAGGCCCGGTTGTCGATCAAGATTCCGGTGGCAGCGCAGGCCGCGCCGGCGAATCAGGAACTCTTCGCACAATGGCGGGCGCTGCTGCCGGTGGCGCTCGATTCAGCCATGGCCGGCAAGTTAATCGCCAAAAGAGAGCAATCATCCGCCACCACGGGCAACGGGGCTGCGGTCCCGCTTCCCGCCGTGACCGTGACCTGGCATTCGATGCCCGCCAAGGTTGACTGGTATCCACTGGCCACGCCGGCGGTGATGATTGAGGATGTGAAGGTGGAAAAGGCGGGCGATACAACGGTTATCCGGTTCAAACCGACGGTTTATAAGCCCGAAAAAGTTCCCGGAGGGGTGGTGGATGGGGTACTCGTATTCGATGACGCCAGGGGCAATCGCCAGGGGATCGCCTTCCCGGTTGGGGTTGGCACGGCAAAGTAAATTGCGGCGGGTCGGCCATTTCTTTCGAGCATGCATTGAACGTTTTCGCACCTGGCGACTATGATTTGTGTGGATCATCTCTATTGGCTCACCGCGGAAGCGGATGCCATGGGGTCACTCGGCCGAAAAAGCGGCGCTCGCCGCTGGGCTGCGTTCCCTAAATCAACCCTCCGGAGGTTACGCATGAATCGCTTCTTCGTCCTCGCAATCGCCACCCTGGCCACGGCCGGAATCGTCATCGCCGCCGAAGTCAAGTCCGGTCTGGAAACCGGCGAGGCACCCACCGCGTTTAACGTCAAGGACATCACCGGCCCAAACAAAGGCAAGAGCCTCTGCTATCGCTGCCAGTATGGCGCCAAGCCGGTCACCGCGATCTTCACCCGCGAAGTGACCCCGGAGCTGGCGGCGCTGGTCAAGGAAGTCGATACGGCCGTCGGCGTCAACAAGGATAAGAACCACCGCGCGTTTCTGGTCCTGCTGACCGATGATGCCGATGCGGGCGCCAAGCAGCTCGAGAAGCTGGCGGCCGATCAGAAGATCACCAACGTTCCGCTCACGATCTTCGACGGCACGGCCGGCCCGGCCCCGTACAAGATCGCCAAGGACGCCGCCGTCACCGTTCTGCAGTGGAACAAGATGCGCGTGCAGTCGAACCATGCGTTCGACAGCGCCAAGCTCACCGATGAGCAGGTGAAGGCGGTCACTTCCGACACCGCGAAGATTCTGAACTGATCCCGGATTGGGACCTGAATCAACGAGGCCCGCGCCCGTGATCGGGCGCGGGCCTTTTGTGCGTTTGAATGATGTCCACACCACTGCGCATCTTCGTTCTGCTTCTGCTCGCGCCACTGGCGCGGGGAGCGAGTTCCAACTCGCTGATGGACATTTCCGCGGATGGCAAGTTGCTCGCCTGCTCGAATCGCGACTCGGGCTCGGTTTCCATCGTCGACCTTCAGAGCCATAAGAAGCTGCGCGAAATTCCCGTCGGCCATAAGCCGGAAGGGGTCTGCTTCATCGGCAAGACACATGCGCTTGCCATCGCAGTCTATCACGATGACCAGATTGTCTTTCTGGATGCCGACACCGGCCAATCCTCCGGCCACACCGACGTTCTCGATGAACCGTACGGCATCGTCGCCTCTTCCGCCGGCGACAAAATCTACGCCACGCTCAGCTACCCCGGCCAAGTGATCGAGATTGATGTCGCCACCCGGAAGATCACCCGCACGTTCAGCGGCGGCGCGTTCAACCGCGGCATCGCGATCTCGGCCGACAATTCCCGCCTCTTTGTCACCGAGTATTACACCGCCACCGTTCTGGCGATCGATCTGACCACCGGCCAGATCGCCGACCGCTGGCCCGCCACGGCGAGCGACAATCTTTCGCGCCAGATTACGCTTCACCCCACGCGGCCCAAGGCCTACCTCTCGCATATCCGCTCGGCCACCGAGCGCGCCCAGGGCGAGGGCTCGATCTTCCCGTACGTCAGTGTCATCGATACCGCGCCTGCCGTTGTCCCCGTTGGCGATAAGAAACCCGCCAAGCGGCGCACGCGCATTCCGATGGATTCGTTCATCGGCACCCATGTCACCGCCAACCCATGGGAAGTCGCCATCTCGCCCGATGGCCGGCGGTTCTTCTCCGTATTCAGCGGAACCGATGATCTCTATGCGTGCGATGTCGTCGATGATGACTACCGCGAACTCGCCTGGCGCTCGACGCTGCAACTGGGCCATAACCCGCGGGCCGTGCGGGTTGCGCCCGATGGGCGGACTTTCTACGTCTACAACGCGCTGGATTTCAATGTCGTCGCGTATGACGTTAAATCCCTGAGCAAGATTGCAACTGTTGAGGTCACCACCAACCCGCTCGGCGAAGAAGTGCTGCAGGGCAAGCGGCTCTTCTACTCAGCGCTTCAGCCGATGGTCGGCCGGCGCTGGATTTCCTGTTCCAGCTGTCATCCCGATGGCGATGGCGACGGTCGAACCTGGCGCAATCCCGAGGGGCTGCGCAACACGCCGTCGATGAGCGGCCTGGCGTGGACGCATCCGCTGCACTGGTCGGCCGACCGCGACGAA
>JBBRTW010000448.1:0-5948 GCA_038244055.1 Tepidisphaerales bacterium
CACATCGGAGGTGTTGGTGGGAAACAGGCTCCAGTTCGTAGCCGTGTTCCACAGGAAATCGGTGTTGCTGTTGGCGGTCCAGTTCGCCGGCGCGGCCATCGCCGCCGGGTTCGTGGATGTCAAAAGAGAGACCGACATCAGCGCCACAAACAGCGCCCGAAGCCTGGCCGCCCGCAACTTTTTTGCACTGAGCCGACGACCACCCGAAACGGAACCCGTACCCGTCCACCGATAGAACTTCAGCATGTCACTCTCCGCTAGTCGGCCAAACGAATGCGTACATCGTTCAGCCGATTCCTCAATAGCAAGCCAGCCCCAATCAACGATGTGAGGGTCTGGCATGAGTTAGAATACCCCAGCCATGAGAAAATTTTCCAGTGAAATCGATTCTCTGGAAAAATTATGTGCCACCCCCAAGACATACGAATTCGTGCTTAGTCAGCCCAAGGTAAGGAGATTGACAGGGAGATCATTGAGGATTCAGTCCCCATCCTTTCTAATTTTGACCAAAAAATGGCCTGCCGACTATCAAAAACAGATAGGTTTGCCGAACCGGCGAACCACGGATCTTCTTCTATTATTATACAATAACTTGTGGGCTCCCCCTACTTTTTGCTGTTTGTTGAGCGGGCCAGGTTTAACGTTACAGCAAGAGGTTGCCGAGGATGTTAAATTGGGCACACTGCCGAACCTGCACACGTTTCTAACTCGCCATATGTGTTAAACAAATCAGGCGAGGGTAAATAGGTGAGATTCGGGGCGTTTTCAGCAGGCATTTTCATCGGATCGAAAAGCCGTCGTTCAACGCTTCCTTTTTCCGCGCTGCTTTGACTTCAGGTTGCGCTTTGAACCGCCCGCGGGGCCGCGGCGGTGATGGACTAGCAGGGGGCGCTTTTCCTTGCCTGCTTTATTCCCCGGCCTGGGCCTGCCGCCGGCTTTTCCGCCGCCGACTCGGGCTCCGCCGACTTTCTCGCCGGGTTTGGCTTTGATCACGCCGCCGGTGGATCGGCCCATGAGTTCGGCGATGGCGAGGTTCAATTCGCGCCTGGCTTCATCGACCGCGACGACGGTGACTTTGCAGGTGTCGCCGATGCCGATGCGCGTGCCGGTGCGCTGGCCGACGACTTTGCCGGCGCGCTCGTCCACATCCCACCAGTCATCCATCAGGTTTTCGTAGCGGATCAGACCATCCACCAGATAGCGGCTGATCTGGATGAAGATGCCGAAGTTGGTGATGCCGGTGATGACGCCATCGAACACATCGCCGATATGGTTCTTAAGCAGTTCGAGGATCTTGACCTGTTTAAGCTCGCGCTCGGCATCGGCCGAGCGGCGCTCGGTGTAGCTGATGTGCTTGCCGATCTTGAGCAGGTCATCGTAGGAGTGGACCATCGCGCCCTCCTGTTCGAGGCGGACGCCTTTGACGCGCCGGGAAGAACCGGCCGAGGCGCCGATGGCCTTGAAATAGGCATCGAGCAGGCGATGCACGGTCAGATCGGCATAGCGGCGGATGGGCGAGGTGAAGTGGGCATAGTGCTCGCTGGCCAGGGCGTAGTGGCCGACCACTTCGGGGGAATATTCAGCGCGGTTGAGGCTTTTCAGGACCGCGAGGTTGATGGCGTAGGACTCGGGCTTGCCCTGGACGGCCGCGAGGAGTTGCTGGATGGCATTGCGATCCAGCACCTTGGGGAGCTTGTAACCGCTGACGGTCACGAAATGGCGCATGCGCTCCGAGCCATCGACATCCGGGGCCGGGTGAACCCGGCGGAGGAATGGCACCTGGATGGCATCGAGCAGGCGGGCAACCGCCTCGTTGGCCTCGACCATGAACATCTCGATCAGCGTGTGGGTGAAGCTGGTATCCTCGGCCTCCGCGCCGATGACTTTTCCTTCTTCATTGAGCTTGAGCTCGACCACGGGCAATTCGAGATTGATCTGGCCCTGGCCCTTGCGGCGCTTCTGGAGCCTTTTGGCGAGTTCATTCATTTCATCGATGAGTTTGACAACTTGCGGCTCGTAATCGGAGAGCTTGCGGTCGCCATCGGGGTGGGGAACCACTTCGGCGCGGTCGATGATCGCCTGGGCCTCGCGATAGCGGAGTCGCTTGGCGGATTTGATGATCGTGTTGGCGAAGCGCGTGCTGACGGGGTTGGCTTTGTCGTCGTAGCGGATGAAGGCGCTCTTGCAGAGGCGAGGCACGCCTTCCTGGAGGGAGCAGACACCGTTGGACAGAATCTCCGGCAGCATCGGAATGACGTGGCCGGGGAAATAGGTGCTGTTGCCGCGCTTTTTGGCCTCTTCATCCAGCGGCGAGCCGGGCGGAACGAAGTAGGAGACATCGGCGATATGCACGCCCAGTTCCCACTCGCCATTTTCAACCTGGCGCAGGCTGATGGCATCATCGTAGTCCTTGGCATCATCGGGGTCGATGGTGCAAATCACCTCTTCGGTGAGGTTGAAGCGTTGGCCCATCTCGGTTTGCGGATCGAAGGAATCGACCGATTGCCGGGCCTGGTCGCGCACCGACTCGGGAAACTCGGCCGGGAGATTGAACTGGACGATCACGCTCTTGAGATCGACATCCTTCTCGCCCGCGCCGCCGAGGACTTCGGTGATCACGCCCTGTGCGGGAGTGCCCTCATCATCGGGGTAGGTGGTGAGCTCGATGACGACTTTGGTGCCGGGCTTGATGTAGCGCGTGGCCGCATCGGGGGCCTGGATCGGCTGGAGGAGCGAATTGCCATCGGGCAGGACGACCCATGCGCCGGCGACTTTGGCAAGCGTGCCGACGAAGCGCTTCTGGGAGCGCTCGATGATTTCGATGATCCGGCCTTCGCAGAGGGTTCGGCCTTCACCCGGCCGGCGGCTGAGGATTTTGGCGCGGACGATATCGCCGCTGATCGCGCCGGCATTCTGGCCGCGCGGGACGTAGAGGTCCTCGTGGGTGGTGGGGTCGGTGGGGACGACGAACCCGAAACCCCCCTTCTTGGCCTGGTAGGTGCCGACGAATTCATCGGCCTTGGCCTTCTGGCTGGGGACGACGAGCGTGCCCCCTGAGCCGAGGGCGACGCGGCCCTGGTGCATGAGTTCGCGGAGCGCATCGCGGAACCCGCCGTAATGCTCGTCCTGGTGGACATCGAGTTCGCGCGCCAAATGGCGCGGTCGCTGGGGTTGATAGTTGTCGGCTTCGAGCCGTTCGATGATCTTTTTCTGTAGGTCAGACATGTATCTTGAGAATCCTAATGTGTCCCGGGTTGCGGGAGAAACTTGTAAAAGGGTGAAAGGGGATGGTTGGGAAGGAAAATAGACTGATTGAGTGTGGGAGTGAGTGTCGGGGCGGATGGGAATGGCCGCAAGCGGCGGGGGTGGATGTTGGGGTTGGGTTTGTTTGGCTTTGTAGGGTTAATGTGGAATTGCGATGTTGAGAATGGGACATTCCGGGACATTCCGGGACATTTGGGGCATCAATGAGGGGAATTTTGGTCGAATTCCCGTGCCTTGAAAGGAGGTGGCACAGTGAGGCGGGCCTCGCGGCCGTTGGCATGTAAGTGGAGATAATATCAGATGTTAAATTCCCCTGCATGGTTAGTTCCCCGCCTAGCCCGAATAATTCAGATGAACCACGAAAAACACGAAGGGCACGAAGAAGACCGGAGAAGAGTAGAAATTTAATTTGCGCAACGTGCGTTCACTATTTACCGACTTTTTGACTGTAAGTCCTTTGGTTCAATCCTCTTCGTGCATTTCGTGTTTTTCGTGGTGAATACTCTGGGCTGGATTGCTGCCCTTGGATTGGGTTCGTTCGGTAATTTTCACTTTTCGGAACTGCTCATGGGTCCGGGGAGCCTATTTGCTGGCCCCGTTGATGCGCCCTCAACGAGAGGGGGCGGGGGAGTCTGACAGGGAAAATTCTGGTTTGGGTCAACTCCCCGGCAATTCGGCTTCACGGGTAAGGCCCTGAGGCCTTACCCATGCCACCCAACATGACCCCGCTTATCCTTCTACGACGGATTTCTCGATGGGTTCGACGGTTACCCCTCTGGATCGGATGAAATCGATGGCGGCTTGAACTTCATCGGCTTTGCCGGTGAGCAGGACGGCCATGATGCCGATGTCCGCGCGGACGGAGGCCTGGCGGATGTCGAAGCTGACATCGGGGTACTTGCGGGACATTTCCCAGATGATCGGCTGCTCGACCTGGCTTTGGGTGGGGAAGGTGAACCAGCAGCGTTTAGAGACTTTGGAGTCGGGCATAAGGGCCGCAATCATACACAGACTAACGCATCGTGGGTATGAGGCGGCATCAGAGTTCTTTCCATTTTCCGGGCACGGGCACCGGATATTGCCCGCGCTCATCCGGCGGCGCGGGGGGCGGGGAATTCTCGTTCAATTCATCCAGGCCGGGGCAGAACTGGAATTTTGATGCCATCGCCTCCTCCCACACCACCTCCTGCCCGGTGTGAATCGCGGCGCGGGCCATGATGTCGGCGAGGTTCGTGTGGGCCGCGCGCACGGCTTCGTTGTGGGGCTTGTCGTTTCGGATCGCATCGAGCAGCGCGTTCCATTCGGCGTGCCACACGGAAAACTCCTCCGGTTTGGCTTTCCACTCGACGTTGCCGACGGCGATGCGGTGATCCTTGTAAATCGTACAGTCGGAGGCGTGGCCGCTGCCGGAAAAGCGGGCTGTTTTTTTGGTGCCATGCACATAGGTCGCGAAATCGTTGTGGCAGTTGGACAAATAGCGCACGGTATCGCTGGCGTGCGTGCCATCGGGGAATGTGAACTCGGCGTGGAAGCTGTCGAGGTTCTGGCTCAGATCGGTGGAGTTCGCGGCGCGCCCACCGGTGCCATGCGCCACGGCCGGCCATGCATCTTTGATCCAGCACAACTCATCCATCTGGTGAATATCCATCTCCGCGAACAGGCCGCCGGAAACCCAGAGGAATTTGGTGAAGTTTCGAATCTGCCAGGAGAGTTCCTTCTCGGCGGGGGGTTTTGGGCCAAGGGGTCCCACCGGCTGCATGCGGAAGGCGCGCACGTTGATAATGTCGCCGAGGTCGCCGCTACGGATGCGGGCGATCATCTCCTGGCGGTTTTTCGAGTGCCGGCACATCAACCCCGCACCGATCTTGAGGTTCTTTTTCTGCGCGGCCTCACCGGCGGCGATCAAGCGGCGGATGCCGGGCGGGTCGCAGGCGAACGACTTTTCCATGAAGACGTTGATCCCCCTGCTCACGGCGTACTCCAACTGCAACGGCCGCCACGCCGCGTAGCCGGTCAGCATGGCCACATCGCCCGGCTTGAGGCAGTCGATCGCCTTGCGATAGGCGTCGAAGCCGATGAACTGCCGATCGGCCGGCACATCGATCTGGTTCTCGAAGCGCTTCATCAGGTTGGCCCGCGCGGACTGGAGGCGGACATCGAACAGATCGGCCATGGCCACGAGTTTGACTGGGCCATTGGGCGACTCGAAGGCATTGACGGCGGCGCCGCTGCCCCGGCCGCCGCAGCCGATCAGGGCCAGGCCAACCGTGTGCGTCTCCTGGGCATGGACCGCGGGGATGGAGCGCAGCGCGCAGCCCGCGGCGGCGGTCGCCAACAGGGTCCGTCGAGACGTTTTTTTCATGGGGGGTTTCCTCGAAGTGAGAGAGGCGAAGTTGCTCTGCTGAAATCATCCGCTGATTGGCCGAAAGGGTCAGGAGCCGGGGGACGATGATCGGCGTATGAGGCATTCCTGGTGGCCGGCTCCTGACCCTGACGTGTGGCGAAGTGTCATTGAGGACTACCGCCGCTGGCCGAACGGCGTTGCAAACTGGCATGCGCGGATTCTTGCACGCTCATATCAGGGCCATTATCGCCTTAGGATCGGCGCATGAATAGCGGTCGGGACTACCGGGGCACGGCGATGTAATTCCACTTGGGGAGAACTTTGTCGAAGAGCAGGGGCA
>JBBRTW010000449.1:0-5943 GCA_038244055.1 Tepidisphaerales bacterium
GAAAAGCTACAGGAACTGATCGACGGCATCGTGTTCGTCGACGGTGTAAGAAAAGCCGCTTGAGTTGTCGTGGCCGTCCACAGCTTTTGGAAATAACTCCCCTAGGGGGGAACGCGCCGAACCTCACGCCGGCGGCACTGGCCGCGACATACGAGAAGAATCCTCACAAGGTGACCGCATTCATGCAGGTCATCGGGTCCGTCGAAACTCCAGACATCCTCGTCATGGCCTGGAGGATTATCGAGGGAATGAACATCGCGGAACTGTCGGTTAAATACGCATCAGAGCAAGCCTTTCATATGACCGTCAAGCTGAGATCTCCCTACGACGAGGACGATGAGATCTATGAGTCGCATGACATCGATGATGCCGTTATTCTTCGCCATCTTGGGGTCATGAAGATGAATGGCATGCCCATCTTCGATGGCTTTTATCCGCTGAAACTCTAAGACCAATTGGCGGCGCCACCAATAAAGGCGAGTGAATAAATATCCCATTGGTTGTCATCGATCATTGAGAATTGGCGACCGATTCGCCGTTCACCATTCGCCATTTGCCTATGGTATCATCTCCCCGCCCAACTCCGCCTCAACCCACTCGCCCCCCTCCCCCGCCACAATCCGCGCTGGATAAGTCTTCACCCTCACCGCCGCCGATGTCGTCAGCACGCCCGTCTCCAACCTGAAATGCCAGTAATGCCACGGGCAGACCGCGCACCCGTTCTCCACGAATCCGCCCGCCAGGCTTCCCCCCGCGTGCGGGCAATAATTGTCCATCACATAAACCCGCCCCCGATCCAGAAATACCGCCAGTTGATGCTCCTCCCTCTCGACGTATTTAGGCTTGTCCCCAGCCACATCCGCCAGCCGACAAAGAAGTGACCACGCCATGGAATCAACGTAAAACGAACTCAAACAGTCTGGACAAGCCGGGACATCCATGAGCATGCCTCTCATGTCGATGCCCGGCTCGTGAGCCAATCAGGTCGTGACCGTGAGAAGCAGAGCATATGCCGCGATCGCAGCCAACCCCAGAGGGAGCCACTTGAGCCATGGGAATTCATCTTGCGGTTTCATGAGGCACCTGAGGATTGCATTAAGCCGATCGTTGCAATGTAGACGCGGGGAAGTCGGGAAAGTTCACGGGATGGTGGGGTTTTCGATGATTTGACGGGCGGATGATGCCACATGGACGCGCCGGGCAAGCCCGGCGGCTAAAAGAGGAGGAACGTTAGCGCGCGTTAAACCCCATCGGATACATGCTTTGCGCAATTGCAAGATCGGAATGCGTTATAGGCTTTGAATCCGCTTATACGCGACAGGTACAATGCGGGCGGGTACAAATTGCACAACGGACGCGGCAAGGCGATCGATTATCATCGCCGCCGCGCCTGGGTCACCCTGCTGGAAGGAGCGGGTGAATTATGACACTTCAAGCATTGCTGGCGTGGTGGAACCTGGTGTTTATCGCACCGTTTCTGATAGCGCTGCTCTACCTGGGCGTTTATACGCTGACGGGAATCGGCGCTGGGGATGCCGATGCCGATGCCGATGCCGATGTGGATGCGGATGCCGATACGGATTTCCACGCGGAAGTCGGCGTGGACGCGGACGCCGATGTCGATGCGGATGCGGATGTGGACGCCGACGCCGATGCCGATCACGATGTCGCGGCCCATGAGCATGAAGCGCCCGCGCAGTCCAATGGCGGCGGGCAGTCGCCTCTCTCGGCCGCGCTGAGCTGGGTCGGTGTCGGCCGGGTGCCGGTAAGTCTTCTTCTCATCGTGCTGATGCTCACCTGGGGCGCTACCGGATTTATCGTCAACGCGATGATGCCGACAGCGCGCGGGTGGGAGGCGGCGCGGATTTCCATCCCGATCGCGGCCATCGTCAGCCTGCTCATCACCCGGATCATCGTCTCGGCCATGGGGCGGTACATGCCGCTCAACGAAACCTACGCCCGCAAGCGCCGCGATCTGGTCGGCGCGGTCGGCGAGGCGATTTACGATATCGATGAGCGCTTCGGCATGGTGGCCATCCGCCAGGAGAGCGGCGACTTGCAGCAGGTGCCCTGCCGGGTCGGGCCGGGCATCGAGCCGGTCGCCAAAGGCCGGCGCGTGAAACTGATTGCGTACAGCGAATCGGATAAGATGTTTTTTGTCGCAGCGCTCGATGCGCGAAAAGCGACGGAGGCGAAGGGGTCATGAATAAACCAAGACCTACGAGAGATTCGCGCGGCGTGCCCCCCCTTCCCACCCACCGGCCCCCGGCCGGCGCGGAGCAGCGGCGGGCAGCGCGTTCGGATGCGGAATTGCCGGCCGAAGTGATCGAGGATTCGCCCGTGGAAACATCGGCGCGATCTTCAGGCCGCGCCCCCCCTCCCCCACGGGCATCCGTGTCGCGGGCGAGTGCAATGGTCCATCAACATACTTCTTTGGAGCTTGTCATGATTCTCCTGCTATTGTTCATCGTCGGCGCGGCGCTTTCGATCGTTCCCTGGACGGGTTCGATTCCCGGGATCGACCAGGCCGGCAAAATTACCCTGACCGCCATCGGCGTGATCCTCCTGCTGATCGTCTCGGTCATCTCCATCATCACCCGCCTCTACCACAAAACCTCGGCCAACATGGCCTTCGTCCGCACCGGCATGGGCGGCGTGAAAGTCGTGCAGGATGGGGGCACGCTGGTGATCCCCGTCGTCCATCAGATCATCCCCGTGAACATGGAGACCATGCGGCTCAACGTCGAGCGCCGCGGCCCGCACGCCCTGATCACCAAGGACAATCTCCGCGTCGATCTATCGGCCGAGTTCTACATCAAGGTGCAGGCCAACGCGGATGACATTTTGCAAGCCGCGCGTTCGCTGGGCGGCCGGAATGTTCAGCCTGAGGCCGTGAGCGAACTGGTTCAGGAGAAACTGGTCTCAGCGCTGCGAACCGTCGCGGCCACCAAGGAGCTGGTCGAGCTGCACGCCAAGCGCGATGAGTTCGCATCGGCCGTGCAGCAGATCGTCACGCATGACCTGGCCAGCAACGGTTTAACCCTCGAATCAGTCACCATCTCAGCGCTGGATCAGACCGATCCCTCGGCCCTCCAGGAGCGGAACGTGTTCGATGCCCAGGGCCTGCGGAAGATTGCCGAGATCACCCAGAAGGCCAAGGTCGAGCGCAACGAGATCGAGCAGGAGAGCCAGCGGCAGGTGGTCATGAAGAACGTCGAAACCCGCAAGAAAGTGCTCGACATGGAGCGCGATCAGGCGGAATTCGAGGCCGATCAGCGCACCAAAGTCGCCAATGTCCGCGCTGGCCGCGAGCGCTAGGTGGCGGAATTCATGCTGGAGCAGGATGAAGCGGTCGCCAAGCGCGATATCGAGAAGAGCAAATCGGTCGAGACGGCCGAAGTCGAGCGCAAGCAGGCCGTCGAGCAGGCGGAAATCTCCAAGCGCATCGCAATCGTCGCCCGCCTGCGCGAGCAGGAGACGGCCGAGATCCAGAAGAAGCAGGCCATCGAGGTGGCCGAGCGCACCAAGGAAACGATGGTCGCGGTGAAGGAGCAGGAGCGGGCGGCGGCGCAGGCCCAGGTGCTGACCGCCGAGGCCGAGCGCGAGAAAGCCAAGCAATCGGTGCTCACGGTCACGGTCACGGCCGATGCCGATCGCGAAGCGTCGAAAAAACTGATCGCGGCCCAGCAGGTCATCACGGAAAACAAGATTCGCCATCAGACCGAGGCGGATGTGCTGGCGTACACCAAGATCAAGAACGCCGATGCCGAAAAGCAGGCCGCCGAAGCACAGTACCAGGCCAAGCTCCGCCTGGCCGAAGGCGATGCCCAGGGCGCGGCCAAGCGCGCTGAAGGCGACCGTGCGATGAAGATGGTGGATGTGAACGTCGAGCGCGAGCGCGTCGGCGTCGAGCAGGCCCGCGTCGAGGTCGAGCGGCAAAGTCTGTCGAACAAGCAGGAGTTCGAGGATGCCGCGCTGAAGTTCGAACTGGAAAAGATTCGCATCCAGGCGGATAAGGAAGTGCGCATCGCGGCCGCCCAGGCCTTGGGCAACATGCTCGCCAAGGCCAACATGCAGATCTTCGGCGACCCCGAGACCATGAGCCGGATGAGCAGCCAGTTCATGCGGGCCGCAAGCATGGGCCAGGCCGCCGATGGGCTGTTGAGCACGATGCCGGCCGAAGGCAAGGCGATGCTGGAGCGGATCGGCACGGCGGTGATGTCGCAGCTCAGCGCGCCGGCCACCCGGACCTCGGATGGAAACGGCTCGGGCCACGTGCCTGCGAGCCATACGCCGGCGGGAGCGCCGATATCGGCAACAGTGACGGCGAGCGTAGCGCCGGCCGGGCCGCCCACGCCTGTGGATTCGGCCACATCCCCCGCGAATGCGGATGTTGCAGCGGAAGCAAAGAAGACGCGGAAGACGTAGGCGTGTTGGGTGGCATGGGTAAGACTCTAAGGTCTTACCCGTGTCGTGGTTTGGAAGCGCCGTTTCGATGATTCTGCCTTGCCTGGTATGACGCCCACGGGTAAGGCCCTGAGGCCTTACCCATGCCACCCGGAATTGAGTATCGCCATGATCCTTCGAGATGAACTCATCGCCCTGGGCATCCCCATTCCCGAGAATTTCAGTCTCGATTGGAATGGATGGGCGGCAAAGCTCCAGGAGACGCCGCTGCGGAATACAACGGCGCTGGTGGGGTTGTCGGCCGTTCTATTTTTCCTGGCCGAGCGCGGGCGGAATCCGAAGGTCAACGATATCACTGATGCCATGGTCTACTGCTCAACATGCCTTTCGGTAGGCTACGCGGATATTTTCGCCAAGACGCCCATTGGAAAACTCATCGGCACCTTCCTGATGACCATCGGCCCGGCCATGACGTCCAAAGCCCTCGATGGCCCTGAGCAGAATCGCCGCGATGCGGTGCAGGAGGAGACGCTGGTGACGTTGAAGCAGATATTGGGGCGCATGGAGGAGCAGCGCGTGTAACGTTGCGCCCGGCCGCGCGAATGCTTTCCGGTCCCCTCTCCTGTACTCGGGAGAGGGATAGGGTGAGGGTCTTCTGGTCGCCTTTGCAAGCCGCAATCGAAGACCTGCAATCAAATTGCCGGGTGCCATGCCCTGACGAGCCGCCAACAGCACTCATTCCGCCGCGCCACCCCACCGGCGAGTCTGGGCAGGCCCACGGCGAACCGCATTCGAATGTTTTCCCGCACCGCCCCTTCCCGGTACGATGCCCCCTCGCATGAACCCCGCCGATGAGCCTTATCGCCCCGATCGCACGCCCCTGGTTCCTCCCGGCCAGATGGATTGTCATGTGCGCGACATGACCGCGACCTTCTCGGCCGAGGTCACGCTGGCGGCGGCGCAGGAGAAACTGGCCGAGTTCAATCAGTGGATTCCCATCGATGGCGATCCGGAATCACCGCTGGGCCATCTCGTGGAAACCAATTCCACCGGCCCGCTGCGCCTCGGCTACGGCGCCTGGCGCGATCTGCTGCTGGGATGTCAATTCACCAATGGGCGCGATGAACTGATCACCGCCGGCGGAAGGACCGTCAAAAACGTCGCGGGATATGATCTGACCAAGTTCATGGTCGGCCAGGGCGGCGTATTCGGCCGGCTCGTGACCATCACCACGCGCACTTACAAACTGCCGGCGGCCGCGCTGCTGGCGACTTTTCCCCCGGAGCTTGCGCTGGTTGGAAAACTGATTCCATCCCCCTGCCGCCCGCAATGGATGCTCCTCAAACCCGATGCGCTCTATTGCGGCTATCTCGGCGACCAGCCCACGCTCGATTATCACCGCGCGACACTGGGCGAGTTGGGGCAAACCGCGCTTGAATCCCGCTCATTACAAGCCGATGCGGAGTTCCGGCAGCAGCTTCTGCGCGGCCAGGACCCGACCATCGCCAGCCCGACCATCGCCAGCGCCGGACATCC
>JBBRTW010000450.1:0-5921 GCA_038244055.1 Tepidisphaerales bacterium
GAACCTTCTCGCTTCTCGCTTCCAACTTCCAACTTCTCTTCCACCCCAACTTCATTCGGCCCCTGAACCCTAAACCCGGAACCCTGAACCCTCTCCTCATCATCCGGCAACAACCGAACCGACTCCGGCGTGCTCCTCACCATCAACCCTGCCATCACCCCGAACGCGGCGATCGCCCAACCCAGCCCGCTCCACACCACCCGCCACGCTTCCGGATGCCGCCAGCCCCCTGCTTCATCCGGCTGGGCCGACTGGCTGATCGCATATTGCAGCCCCGGGATGGCCGCGATAAATCCGATCGCCACGATGGCCGAGAAAACCGCCATCGCCGTGTTGATCCGCCTGACGAACCATTTGCCCACCAGCGCCAGCGCCACCACCGACAGCGCTGATTGCCCCAACCCGCGCGTCAAAGTGAGCGAGATCGCCAGATCCACCCATCCCGTCGCCTTTGCCATCCACAGCACCGACCCCGCCAGCAGCAGTGCATTGATCGCCAGCACGATGCGCGACCCAAATCGATCGATCATCGGCCCAAACCCCAGCGAAAAGGCCGAGCCGATCAAGGTCGCGTAGAGGTTGATCCACCCATAGTCGACCCGGTCGAGTTTGAGATCGCGCAGCAGCGGCTCGGTCACCAACCCCAGCCCCAACGTCCGGCCTGGCAGCGTCGCGACCATCGCGATGGCCGCAATGCAGACATTCATCCACGGAAGCATCGAAGCCGCGCGCGGCCGGGTATCGCAAGTAAGGGGGAGGGCAGTCATGGGGGCGTAAGGTATCGGGTTTAGGGTATAGGTCGGAGACATCGCGCCTTGAGATACGCAATTCGTAGCCTCAAACCCACTCTCCGTTGAACGACTGTCAGAAACTGGAGGGCAGTCGTAATTCTGTGGCGGACATGCGACTCGAGTGGGAAATATATTTCGACCGCCGGAAAGATTGGAGAATACAATGTCATTTGATGACCTGAACGACCTGGCCCAGGCCGGGCAAGCCAACGAAACCCGCAAGTGCCACATCGGCCCCCGACCGGCCCGCCCCGCGCCGACCTTCGGCGGAATCCTGGCGCTGCTCGCGGTGGTGATCCTGCTGGCGATCTTCCTCGTCTGGCAGATGATCGTCAAAGATAAGCTGAGGAATCCTCCGCCTGCGAAACAGTACGTTCCCGCGCATGTGAGCTGATCCACAAGAGGATAATGACCGCGACAACGGCAGCGCTCACCCAGCGGATGACGCCGGCGGGAAAAACGATCGCGGCATTGACGATGATAAAAAGAAGAAAGCCATGAAGCGAGAGCGTGATGGACTTGTGGCGAAGCCGATACGCGCCCGCCGGCCGACCCCACCACCAGATCGCATCGATCAGCCACAGCCCCATGAAAAGATAGTTAAGATAAACCCCGGCCGATGAGCGCACGCCAGTCATCGCGAAAGTCTGATCGGCCGTGTGCTGGAGGACATGAGCTTGCGACCAGTGGTGGAAGAAGTGGTAGGCCAGGGCGACATGGATGAAGAGCAGGACCAAGCCGAGCGTATAAAGAAAACGTGCGAGAATGGGCCGCCGCGCAATCAGCAGGAGAATCAGCGCCGCGGCGTAGAGAAGGAGAGAGGCATGGATGGTTGGATACATATCAACACCCTATCGTAGCATGGGCATCCTGCCCATGTTGGATACGCCGCTAATACCAATAGCTCCTTAACAAACCACATCAACCGTCACACATGAGGCAGATACGCAACGGCCAGTGCCGTAAACTGCTGTATTTGCTACGTTTGCCATACCGTATCCCGGCCAAGCTCTCCGGCCATGAGTTCAGCCGCGCGCGGGGCGATTTGCATCGCGGCGCGGGCATCGAGAAACAACGCCCGCGTCCGCCGGGCCAGGACATCCTCAAGGGTCATGGCCATTTCATGCCGGGCCGCCCAGATAATCTGCGCGGCGAGGATGGGCAGATCGGGATGCAGAGCCCGGCCGAGGTCGGGATTCTCTTCAATTATCGAACGAATCTGACTCGCATCGGCACCGTAGACAGACAGGGCATCTCCTTCCGCTTGCGTACTCACGGGCGGTCCAAGAGGATCATCATCCGCCGCCCGTCCATGCAAGCCGAGCTTTGCGGTGATACAGGGTCGCGGCCGCAGATCTGCGAGTTTTGCCGCCTGATCCACCGCATCCTCGGCCATTTTGCGATACGTCGTCCATTTCCCACCGGCGAGCGTCAGCAGGCCTGAGGCCGATACGCTGATCGTGTGATCGCGCGAGATCGATGCGGTCCGGGCGGTGTTGTTTCGCGGGCGAATCAGCGGCCGGATGCCGGCGAACGTGCTGAGGATATCGGCTCGGGTGGGTTGGCGCGCCAGATATTGCCCGGCGGTTTCGAGGAGGAAATCGATCTCCTTATCCAGCGGAATCGGCTCGGCGGACGGCTCGGCGATGGCCGTGTCGGTGGTGCCGATGAGCAGATGGCCGTGCCATGGAATCGCGAACATCACCCTGCCATCCGGCGTTCGAGGGACCATCAATGCGGCGGATGATTGCGGCGCTGAATTCAGGAACGATCCATCCAGCACGATATGTGCGCCCTGGCTTGGCGCGATCATGTTGGGCGCGGCCGGGTCATCCATCTGGCGAATGGAATCCGCGAATGCGCCGGTGGCGTTGATGATGACCTTGGCGCGAAGGCGATGGGACTGGCCGGTCGGCCCATCGGTGAAGGTCAGGTAATCGATATGGCCATTCGGGTTCTTGTGCAGTTCCGACACCTCCGCATAGTTGAGCAGCGCGGCCCCATGATCGGCGGCCGTCTGCGCCAGGGTGATCAGCAGGCGGGCATCGTCGAACTGGCCATCGTAGTAGAGTACACCGCCGCAGAGTCCTGACCGCTCGACACCCGGAAGGCAGGCGATCGTTTCCCGGCGCGAGAGAAGGCGGGACCGGCCAAAGGATTGTGCGCCGGCGAGGAGGTCATATAGGGTGAGGCCGGCCGCGTAGTATGGGCGTTCCCACCAGCGATAGGCCGGGATCACAAACGGCAGGGCATGCACCAGATGGGGCGCGTTGCGGCGAAGAATCCCGCGCTCGCGGAGCGCGCCGATCACGAGCGGCAAGTCCATCTGCTGGAGGTAACGGACACCGCCGTGAACGAGTTTGGTGGAGCGCGAGGAGGTGCCGTGGCCGAAATCGCCGCGTTCGAGGAGGGCGACGGAGTGGCCCCGCGAGGCGGAATCGACGGCGATGCCGATGCCGGTTGCGCCGCCGCCGATGACTGCGATGTCAAAGAGCTCGTTCGAGGTCAGTCGCGATAAGGCAGTGGGACGATCCATCCTTGGGGGAGGATAGAGGGGGAGGGGATAACGTCCAAGTTGCAGCGTCAGAGCAATTTGAGATTTCAGATTGCAGGTGACGGCTGGATGAGCGCATAGAAAGAGGGCCTCCTATGGTTACGGGGGATGGTGCGCGGTTTTCGCCGCGGGGGCGCACGGGGGTGGGCTATTGGGGCGGGAAGGCGGGGTATTTTTTTGCTTTTTTAAGGAGATCACCCGTGGCGCGGGAAACGTGCGGCGGGCGCACGGGGCGTTGCGCGTGCGCACGGACGATGCGGGGTGCGCGCGAAGAAAGTCGCGGGCGCACGGAGGGCGCGGGATGCGCACGGGCGGTCTCATTCGATCCTCGTTTGGATCGACGGTGGATTTTTCGATGGGATTTCATCGCGGGGGTTGGGGCGGCGGATGAAGAAGGGCAAAGATTCCGCGTTCCGCGCCGGCCGGGAAAAAGATAGACTCCTGTTGGCGGCATACCCGCCGGAACTCGATCGCATACAGGAGCCTCCGATGACGCTTGAGGAACTCGGCCACCAATTCGTGGAGTTGTGCAGCCAGGGGAAAAATTTTGACGTGATGGAGATGATGTACGCGCCGAACATCGTTTCGGTGGAGGGGGACGGGAAGGAGACGGCCGGGAAAGTGCCGGTGATCCAGAAGTCGCGGAACTGGGCGGAGGTGAACATCTTTCACGGGGAGAAGCTGCGCGGCCCGTATTTTTGCGGGGCCAGGCAGTTCGCGGTTCACTTCACGCTGGATGTGTGACGCGCAAGGCGTCGGGGCGGCGGATGGCGCTGGAGGAAGTGGCGGTTTATACGGTGGAGCAGGGGAAGATTGTGCGGGAGGAGTTTTTTTATGAGGGGGATCATTGATGGCCGCTCGATTCGCGAGTTGCTATGCTGAGAGCAACCGCGATTGAGAGAACCATGACGCCACCCAAAGAGATCATCCGGCTCGGGCAGTTCGAGGTCCGCTTTCTGCTGGATGGGGATGACACCGCCGGCCGGATATCGATGTTTGAATTCATCGTGCCGCCGGGGGCACGGGTGCCCGCGCCGCACTACCACGATCAGGTGGATGAGACGCTGTACGGGCTGGAGGGCGTGCTGACGTTCACGGTGGATGGGCGGGCGCACGCGATTGGCCCGGGGGAGCGGTGCTTCGTGCCGCGCGGGGTGGTGCATCACTTTATCAATACCGGGGCCGAGCCGACGCGGACCTTGGCGATGCTGACGCCGGCGACGATTGGGCCCGAGTATTTTCGGGAGATGGCGGGGCTATTGGGGGGTGGTGGGCCGGTGGATGCGGGACGGGTGGCGGAGGTGATGGGGAGGCATGGGTTGGTTGTGGTGGTCCCAAGCGGGGGGTGAAGGTGATTAGTGCGGGCCGGTGCGACGGACAACACGACCAATATCGCGTGGCGTCGTGCCGTCCCCTTTCATCACCATTTTTCGTTACAACGCGCAACTCTTCCGGCCAAATGGGATGAAGAGCGCTGCGCTCTGGCTTACTTGATCGGAGTACCGATCAACGTCGTAAGTACACGACCACGGGCGGGACGCCACGTGCTACTTCACTCCACCCATCCCATGGACCTGTCGACGGCTTTTTTCCATTGGGCGCAGAGGTTTTCGCCGTCGGTTGAGGTCATGGCGGGTTCGAAGGTTTTTTCGGCTCTCCAGTTTTTGCGCAGGTCTTCCTGATCTTTCCAGAAGCCTACGGCCAGGCCGGCGGCGTAGGCTGCGCCGAGAGCGGTGGTTTCGGTGACGGTGGGGCGGATGACGGGGACGTTTAGAATGTCGGCCTGGAACTGCATTAAGAGATCGTTGGCGGTCATGCCGCCATCGACTTTGAGCAAGGTGAGGGGGACGCCGGAGTCGGCGTTCATGGCCGCCAGGACATCGCGGGTCTGGTAGGCGGCGGCTTCCAGGGCGGCTCGGGCGATGTGGGCGCGGTTGGACTGGCGGGTGAGGCCGACGAGCGTGCCGCGGGCATCGGAGCGCCAGTAGGGGGCGAATAGGCCGGAAAAGGCGGGGACGAAATAGACGCCGCCGTTGTCGGGCACGGTGCGGGCGAGGGCTTCGACATCGGCCGAGGACTGGATGATGCCGAGGTTATCGCGGAGCCACTGGATGAGCGCGCCGGTGATGGCGATGGAGCCTTCGAGGGCGTAGACGGCGGGCTGATTGGCGAAACGGTAGGCGAGGGTGGTGAGCAGGCCTGCTTTGGAGAGCACGGGCGAGGTGCCGGTGTTGAGGAGCATGAAGCAGCCGGTGCCGTAGGTATTTTTGGACTCGCCGGGGGAGAAGCAGGCCTGGCCGACGAGGGCGGCGTGTTGATCGCCGAGGTTTCCGCAGACGGGGATCTGGCCGGCGAAGGGGCCGGCGGGGGTGGTCAGGCCGAAGGGTTGCGGTGAGCTGGAGGAGGTGATGGCGGGGAGCGTTTCGCGCGGGATGCCCATGACGGCGAGCATTTCGGGGGAGTAGTCGAGTGTGCGGAGGTCGAGGAGCATGGTGCGGGAGGCGTTGGTGAAATCGGTGACGTGGACGCCTGGCGTCGCGTCGGCTGCGCGGGCGGTTGTGTGGCTCGTTGCACTC
>JBBRTW010000451.1:0-5905 GCA_038244055.1 Tepidisphaerales bacterium
CAAGCCGGTCGATGCGCGGGGGCTTTTTGAGATCGTCATTGGAATCCTCGAAGGCCTGCTGGAGCTACGCAAGGCGCTGGGCCGGCCGCACGGCAACATCAAATCGGCCAACGTCCTGCTGCGCAAGACCCATCACCTCTCTTCGGAGGATGTGGCCCTGACCGATCCCGCGACCGAAGAAGATGCAACGATCGCGGGAGAAGTCGAGGATCTATACAACCTCGGCGAGGTGATTCACGAGTTGGTGCTGCGGCGGCCGTTCCCCGGGCAGCATGTCTGGCCGGTTCCGGCATCGGAAGGGTGGAAGCGGCTGGGTAAAACGGCCGAGAACTGGCGGGCGCTGGTGAATCATCTGCTGTCGCCGCGGGCGGCGGAGAACTGGCTGCGGGTGGACGATGTGCTGGAGGAGATTCGCGTTCTCAAGCCGCGGCGGCGCAAGCCGATCAGATCCAAGCGCCTGGCGGTGATGCTGGCGGCGCTGGCGGTGGTGGCCAGCGGGGCGACGTTCGAATATTTCCGCTACAACCGCATCTGGCGCGAGCTGTGCGTTTCCTATGGCGACTGGGTCGGCCCGGCGGCCGAGCGGGCGGGCACCGCGCCCAAGGAAGCGCTCGAAGATCCCTATCTGCGGGAAAATCTGTTCGCGGTCTTGGACAAGGCCAGGCACGGGGAAATTCAGCTCGATCCGCGCGAAATCGCCGGATCGAATCAGCCGCTCATGGCGCTGGCGGATCAAGCGCCGCTGAGCTTTTCGGCCGTCTGGAAAACCGAGAAAGCCCGCTGGACCGTGGGGAAAATGGAAGCCAGCCTGACGCCGGATCGCTTCAAGGCGCTGGCGGAGGTGAAGCAGCGGCAGGCCGAATATCGCAAGCGCGAATGGGCCCATCTGGCGGAATATGCGCAGTCGATCATCGATGGCGCGGCAAGCGGCAAGCACGGCGACTGGGTGGGATCGCTGGGCGCGGTGGTCGAAGGAAATGGCCGGATCGCCCGCCTGGAGGCCGTGCGGAGCGCCGTTCGCGGGAAGCTCGAGCGTCTGGCGGCGCGCGGCGAAAATGCGCCGCTGATCAAGGAGAAGATCGCGCAGGTGGCGTTGATGCTCAAGTCAGCGGGGGATGCGGATGCGATCGTGCCGTCGGCCGCGGGGGTGGATTCGCTGACCCGGCAACTGGAAGAGACGGACCGAATGGCGGCGGCGTTCGATGGGCTGATCGCGCCCCTGGCGGATGCAGCGCGGCGGCAGCGGGCGTATGAAGTGCGCGGCTGGAGCGGGCCGGCGCGATATCTGGCGGGTTTGATCGAGCGGGGCACGCCGGGAGCCGATCCTGAAACGGCGATGGCGGCGCTGGGGAAGGAACTGGCCGAGGCGAAGAAGGATTGGGAACTGGTTGAAACCACCTGGTCGCAGATCGAAACCCGCCGGCGCTTGCTGGAGAGCTCCGGGGATCGGATTCTGCTGACCTATCGCACGCATGTGGCCCTGCAGCGCCCGGGCGATGCACCTGATGTGGCGGCACTGGCGAAGCGGCTGGATCAGATCAACGATGATCCGATGTGGGCGGCGGCCGCGAAAAAGGTGGCCTCGCCGGAGTGGGCGAGCTTCGACGTGTATGCCTTCGCCCAAAAGAGCCAGGCGCATCATGCGTTCATGGGCAAGTCGGAGCCGACTGCGGATGATCTAAGACTATGGCTGAGCGAAGTGGACGCCCACGGCCCGAATCTCGCTTCGGCGACACTCAGGCCGGATGCGACGATGACCCAGGTGGTGACACCGCGCAACCCCGGTCCGACGACCGCCGCAGCGACGGTGGCCGGAACAAACTCCATCGGCACCCCGGCCACCGTGACTCCGGCGACTTCGCCGACCGCCGTCGCCATCGCGATTCAGGATCATGTAAAACCGACCCAAATCGCGCCCACGACGAGCCCGACGACCACCGCCCCCTCGAACGTCTCTGTCGCGAAGTTGACACCGGCAACAGTCCCCGCAAACCCGGCCACCCATCCCGCCAACGCGGGCACTTCCGTCGCAGCTAATACGACCAAGCCTCCAACGACCATCGCCTCGGCCGGCGGCGCTTCCACCAACGCCGCAGCGCCCACCACCGCTCCGATCGCCGCGGCCACCACGCGCACCGCACCCGCACCCGATCCGGAGAAGATCCGCATCGAAACGGAAGTCGCGGGCTTCGTGATCGATTGCCGCGAAGTGGGCCTGAGCGTCGGCAATCGCGAGATCAAGGATGCCTGGCGCAATCGCTGCGAGCAACTGGCGCAGGGCGTTTTGAAGGATTACAAGACACTGACCATGGCCAAGGCGCGGCGCGAGCGGCTGCGCAACAGGCTGCTGCAGCTCGATGGCGTGGCGCGGACGACGGCCGCGCCGCTGGAAGCCAAAGCGGCGGCCGGCGCGGCCTGGCGCGGGCCGCTGCTCGATCGCCTGCGCGCCTCGACCGCGCCCGGCGTGCGGAAGCTCGAAGATTTGATCGGCCTGGCGGTCGGCGAGGATGTGAAATTCGAAGCCTCGCTCAATGAATGGGTGGATGCCGATGAGCAGTGGCGTGCCTCGGCCGGCCGGCTGGTTGCGGATGCGGCGCGGGTTCAGGAGATGCTGGCGCTGGGATATGGCCCGGCCGACAAAGGCCCCGATGGCGGAAGCCCGGCGGCGCTGGCGGCATCGATCGCGGGCAGCGATCTGCTCAAGGCAGCGGATGTTCGGGCCGCGCTCGATCCCGTGCTCAACCCTCTGGCTTCAGTAGAGGCCGAGCGCGATCCAGGCATGTTGCGGCGTCTGGCGGCGCTGGGGGAATTGCCGCTGGGTCTGCGCCTGGCGGCGTGGTCCCGAATCAAGCCCGAGCCGGCGCGGGCGGCGTTTGAGGAAGACCTCAAGACCGGCCAATCGCTCCTGGGGGCGGCCCAGTCGGCGATCGATGACAAGCCGCGGGTGGAGTCGATCAAGACGCGCCTGGAGGCCGATTTGCGCGGGCGCTGGGAAGTGCTCTTCAACGATGCCCGCAGCGATGGCGATGTGGCCTACGCGATCGAGACGAAGGAGAAGGTGAGCGGCGTCGTCGAGGACAAATTGCCGGCGCGGGCGCGCTTCAACCTGGCCCTGCGCGATT
Source organism: Tepidisphaerales bacterium (assembly GCA_038244055.1). GTDB lineage: Bacteria > Planctomycetota > Phycisphaerae > Tepidisphaerales > Tepidisphaeraceae > DASPKW01. The sequence continues at coordinate 3,123 of JBBRTW010000451.1, forward strand.
TCCGGGCGTTGGCGGCACAGGCGTCGGCGGCGGATGCCGATCGCATTGTCGCGGCGGCCGGCAAGCTCAAAAAGATCGCGGCCGATGTCGATGGCGCGGCCGCCGACCCGCGCTGGACGGCGCTGGCGGCGCAGGTCGATCAGCTCACCCGTCCGCCGGGAACGGATTTCTCGCATCTCGGGCCGATGTCGGATGCCGCGCATCAGGCGACCGCCAATCGGCTGACGTGGACCGTGTCGGCCGATGAGCCGGGGATCGTCACTTATCGCGCCGCCGCCTCGGCCGATCGCAAAGAGGAGATCGCGCTGGTCTTCCGGCGGGTTCAGCCGGCCGGTTCGAGTCGGGGAACGTATCTCTGCACAACCGAAGTCTCGACGGGTTTGTTCGATGATTTGGTTTCGGCGGCGGGACGTTGGGGCGAAGTTCGCAGCAATCATCTATTGCCGACTTACGACCCAGCGCGGGGCGATCCGCGTCCGGGGCCGAGGACGTGGGAGTGGCCGCGCTATGGGCGCACGCCGGGGATGACGCGCTCGCTCGTCTGGCTGAGCGGCGATTTCATCCCGGCGGGCGTGGATCATTATCCGGAAACGATCGGGTCGGAATTCAATCGCTCGGTCATTCGCGATTCAACCGGCGAGCGCTCGGAAACTCTCAACCCGACGCGCAGGCAGCCGATGCAGTACGTCAGCCCGGCGGCCGCGAATCTGGCGGCCGCGACCGCAGGATGCCGGCTGCCGACGGCGGGGGAATGGGCTGCGGCAAGTAAAGCCGCGCCCGCAGCGGGCGGCGCAGCTTCGGGCGCATCGGGCGGCGCATCTTCGGGCGCAGCGGGCGGATCTTCGGGCGCAGCGGGCGGCGGAGCTTCGGGCGCATTGTCGATCCCATCCGGCGCGAACGTGCGCGACAAGACCTGGCGGCTGGAATTGGAGCATATGGCCAAAGCCGCATTCGGCGGACGCTGTCGGCCGGATGCGGGGGCGTTTGTGGCGGCGGGGGAGAAGCCATCGGATGAAGTGTGGAAATCGGCCGGCGGCGCGGAGATGGATGATGGGGTGCTCTGGTTCCGGCAGGCGCCGGCCGGTGGGACGAAAGAATTCGCGGACCTGGTGGGAAATGTGGGCGAGATGGTGATGGACGATGCGGCGGCGGATGGAGCGGTTGGCGCGGCCGTCGCTGCCAAGACATATGTGATCGGGGCGAGCGCGCTGTCGCCGCCGGGGCGGGCGGTGGATAAGCCGTTTGAGATCGGCGCGGATCAGGGCGCGGGCGGGTTCTCGGATGTCGGGTTTCGGCTCGCGTTTTCCGAGCCTGCGCCGAGTCTGGAGAAGTTGAAGGAGTCGGTTGCGGGGGCGTGGTATTTGACGACCAAGTGAAAGACCCCGAAGCGTGAACTCCGGGGTCCTCGATGCTTCAACATTTCACTTCTAGCTTCTCGCTTCCAACTTCCAACTTCTCCCATCAGAACCTGAAAATCGCATCGATCCCGAAGGTAATCTGATGATTCTCGCCATCGAAAACTTTGTCGTCGGAATAGTCGAAGCGAACTTCGGGGCGGATGATGAGGCTGGACGCCCATTCATTGCCCACCAGCGGGCGGATGTCCATGCCGACGGTGACTTCGTACAAATTCAACTTCGGCAGCGTGCGGACGCCGTCTTCATCGCGGAAATACTCGCCGCGAATCTTGAACGTACACATCTTGTCGATGTCGTAGCTGGCCAGGGCGGCGAAGGAATAGAGGTAGCCCGAGCCGCCGTCAGCCGCGCCGGCGTTGTCGTAGAGGAAGTAGCCGTTGACCAGCAGCTTGCACTTGTCGTTAGGCTGGTAATAGAAGGTCACGTCCCAGGTGGTTCGGTAGTCGGAGTCGTTGTTGGGCTGCTCCGGGCCGGTGCTGTTGGCGATGTAGAGGGCCATCTTCTTGTTGATGACCCAGTTGAGCGAACCGAGGAAGGACCAGGCGTCGTTGTTGTCTTCAAAACCCTGCTCGTCGCCGCGGGTGACGCCGCCGGTAAAGGTGAGGCTGCGGTCGGAGTTGAGATCGACGGTGGCCAGGGCGCCCAGGTGGGTGAACGGATAGCCCGCGCCAAAGACGAACGAGCGGGAGTAGAAGCCGATGAAGTCGGCGGTCGGGTTGATCGATTCGTAGCCCACCAGGTTGACGAACTTGCCGACGCGGAGGCGCACGCCGTTAAACACCGGCAAGGTGATATCCGCGTAGAACTGAACCGGGTCGAACTGATTCTCGGGGTTGCGCGGGCCATCGTAGTAGTCGAAGATGCCGTGAGCGTGAATCAGCCCGGCATCAGCGCCCCACATCCATTCGACCAGCCCGCCGACGTCGAACTTGTTCTTGCGATAATCGACTTTTCGTTCGATGGAGATGTCGAGCTGGTCGAGGATGACCTTCTGATCTTCGAAATCGAAGGAGCGGAAGGCGTTTTGCTTGGTGGAGGGCGTGTCGAAATTGTAGGTGTAGCCGCCTTCGACGTGCCCGTAGAATTCGATGCCGGTGCTCTTGTAGAAATTATCCTGGGGATCGACCAGCTTGGTGAGAATGCCGACCTGGCGCGGGGCGGTGGCCAGTTGCAGGGGCGTGACCAGCTCGCTGGAATTGCCGGGGTTGTAGGCCGGCGTATCCGCGCGGGATGAGGCGGAAAAGCCGATGGCCGCGAGCGCGGAAACGGCAACGATGCGTAAACGGTCGATCATAAGGCTCCTTCTTCCGGGGTGGCGATTCGTAACGTCGGCAACCGCGGCCTCGTTTCATCAATCCGCCTGGC
>JBBRTW010000452.1:0-5861 GCA_038244055.1 Tepidisphaerales bacterium
AATGCTTTCCCGTGACACGGCCGTCCCGGCCGTGCTGGAAACATTGAACTAAAAACTTCGGCGAATTTGCGTCCTTTTCCACTCCATGTCGCCAGCACGGGCGGGACGCCCGTGTCACGGTGGGGTTTGAGACAGAGCCGGACTGGAGCCATTTCCTTTCAGTTTATTTCGCTATGCCGCCGCTCCTTCATCCCCCCATCCTCGCACTCGGCTACTCCGAAGCGGCAATGTCCCTCCAGGGAATCCGCGCCGCCAACATCGCCGCAATCATCTCAATATTCGGCCGCCACGAATTCGGCGTTGAAGCGCAACAGATCACTCGGCGCTTGGACCTGCATTTCGATGATGTGGAAGTCCCCGAAAAGAGCGATTCCCTCGGCGCATGCCGCCAATGGGTTCATGGAAAATGGGCCGCCGAAATCGGCCGTCCGATGATTGCCCCCACCCTCGATGATGCCCGGGCCATCATCGATTTCGCGAGTTCGGTCGAAGACATTAAAGGAACGCTCCTATGCCACTGCGCCGCGGGCATCAGCCGCGCACCGGCGGCCGCGCTGCTCTGCCTCGCCACCTGGACCGCACCCGGCCAGGAACAATATTGCATGGATACCCTCTTACGCGCCCGCCCCAGCGCCGCCCCGCATCGCGCTCTTATCGCATGGGGCGATGAACTATTAAACCGAAATGGAAAACTCCTCGCCGCGATAAACAGGCACCGCCAAGAATCAACATAAAAACCGACGGAGGTTTTTCGTTGCCCACGAGCCAAACTTGAGATTGGACTGCGGGACAAATCGCATTCGCCTGGGCTTCCCAAGAACGAAGGTTCATCTTCTCATTTACCCGGTGCGTTGGCCGCGACGTGGACAGTGGCCCCAGGCGAGATGCCGCCAGAGTTCACGGCCGTCACCTGGTAATAATAATCGACCCCCGGGATCAACGGCTTGTCGGTCTTCTTCGCGTTCTTTTTGTCTTCGTTCTTGTCGGTGTAGGTCGTCTCAACGAGTGTGGTCACAAAATCCTCCGGCCAGTGGAACTGCCCATCGGGTCGGGCTGAGCGGTAGATCACATAGCCCGTTGCGCCCGGCACGGAAGACCATTTGAGGGTGATCGCATCGCCTTGCCTCGTCTTGATCCAGCCGCTCTTTAATGATTCGGGCGCGGATGATGGAGGCGACGGCAAGGGCACGGCCGTCACCGCGGCCGATCGCCCGCTGGTGCCTGCGGCGCTAGTGGCTTCGACGTGATAGTTGTAGATCCTGCCGTCGGTCGGCGAGGTGTCCGAGTAGCTCGCAGCGGTCACCGCGTCGTCCAGCAGAATGGTCCGCAGCGGGTAGGTGCCTCCGACGCCGTTTTCGTAGAGTGTCGTGCGGTACACGCTGTAATACGCCACCCCCGGCGAAGCGGTCCAGCGCAGCGCCACCTTGTGATGTCCCGAACTGGCGACTTCCAACGCACTTGGCGCGGCTGGCGCAACGGTCGGAAGCTTCTCCGAAGGCGTTACACCGGCGCTGGGCGCCGACACAGCGCTCTGGCCGAGGGGATTCACCGCCTGCACCGCGTAGTAATACGGCGTTCCGTTGGCGGCGGTCGTATCACTTAACATCATGACGCTGGCACCACTGCCGGCCACGGGCCCCCTCTGGCCGGATGCGATCGCGACATAGCCGCTGCCCGGCATGGTCGATCGCAGCAGGTTGTAGCTGGTCGCTCCCGGCGCCACCGGCCAGCAGATCAGCGCCTTGCCGTTGCCCGCGTACGCGGTGACGCTCGCCGGCGCTGGCGGCACGTAGCCGGTCAATTCCAACCGAAGATAATCCACCATGAGATAGGCGGTCATCTTTCGGGCGTTCATCGTGATCGTGATTTCGTTCCGCCCGGCGTGCAGCATACTGCCGGGAAAGTTGATGCGCTCGTCGGAGAACGGGCCGTGGTCACCGAAATGAATGCTGCTGTCGTCGGAGTACGGCGGATTGAAGCCGCCCACGTCTTTATCGCGCGGGTTCATCGGGCCGGCGTTGAACGGATTGGGTTTGGCGGTCACACCGGCGGCCGCGGCGAGATCGGTGCCGTTCACGCTGATGATGAGGTGGCCGCCGTCATCGCCCGCGCAGCCGAGGTAGATCGACGCGGCCGCCTCTTTCGCGGGCGCTTCGGTCAGATCGAAAGAAATGGTGCCCGTGCTCGGTTGATACACGCCGGCCGCATCGGGCTCGGAGGGGAGGACGTAATTCCAGTCCGTCGCCCAGCGACTCTTGCCCACCGTGTATTTCACGCCGTCGGGAAACTCCACCGCATAGTGCATTTGCCCGCCCCAGATCGGTGTGGGATAGCCGAGCTTGGGTGACTTGTCGGGAGACCAGTAATCGTCACCGTGACGGAACTTGTCCGCCTTGCGGGTTGGATAGCCGATCTCAAACACGGTCGCCCCGACACGCTGGGGAATCCAGATCACCGTTCCCAGTTCGGTCGTCGCTCCCGCCTTCACGCTTACTGCAAATGGTTTCGAAGGAAGGTTGTACTCCAGCGGGGGATTGCCGCCCGTTTGCTCCTGGGAGAGGAAAGTCCCGGCCGCTCCCGGCCCAAAGGCCCAGAGCGTGTAGTTGTCGCCCGGGAGGATGTGCGGGATGGTGAAACTGCCGTCGGCATCGGTCTGAACCCAGAATTGATAGGGTTTGGACCACTTCTGGAAATCGAAGAAGCCCTTGATCGTATGCGGCTGCTCTTCGATGCCAACCCACAGACCGGAAGCCGAGGCATTGGGGTTGCCGCTGTCATTGATGACAAACTTCCCCTTGACGGTGCCCCGTCCCAACGCCGGCACAAACTTCTCGTGCTTGAACCACTCATACGGCCATGCCGCCTTCTCCGCCGCCGCGCGCGCGAGCGCATCTTCAAACAGCGCCTGCGCTGCCTCGCTGGCACCGGTGACCGTGGCCGGCACGTTGTTCATGTAGATGAACCACGGCCCGCACGTTTTCGTCCACTCCTCGCCGGCAGCCATGAAGCCGTCCGATCCCATGCCCAGTTCACCGGTGAGGATGGAGTTATTCAATTCGCTGTAAGGATAGACCGAAACGTCCCGCTTGAACGGCCCTCCGTTGCTGAACTCCATGGTGGTCATCATCCAGATGCCCGCGTTCAGCCCGCCCTTGCCCACACTGCTCCAGCCCCATGCCTTGAGATCCGCGTGATCCTGGCCGTAGATGAATTTGTCCGCGAATTCGCCCTGGCGGGTCCCATCGAGCAGCACGGTGATCTCATGCGGCGAATCCGGAACTTTCACGCCTTTACTCGATCGATCGCCGATCCAGAAATTACGCCGCGAATCGGCGCTGAGCCAGTTAAACTGAGGCGGAACCCGGGTTACCACGCCCCAAGCGCCCACCTCGAAGGCCGCATCCTGCTTGCGATGAGTCATGATGCCGGTCGAATAGTAGCCCGGCGACCCGCGCAACATCGAGAAATGCGTCTCCATGACGCCATTGGTTTCCGAAACACTGAGCAGCTTTACGTCGGCGTAGTTCCCGCCGTTGGTTGCTGGATCGGTGGCCAGGGAATACACGTAAGACCCGTTGCCAAGGCTGAATCCACCGTAGTAATACTGCCCCTTCCCTTGCAGCATTTCGGTGGTCCGCGGCGCATCACTGTTTTTGTAGGTATAGGTGACCGAATTGAGCCGCGAAGTCTTGGTCACAATGACGATCGAGGCAATGCCGTTGCCCATCGTCACCGTTCCGTCGCCGTTGTCAGCGACCTTCACGTCGGGCCCTGGCCGTGTGGATTCCCGGATTTCGGCAATCGCTGGTAGCGAAACCCAGGTAAGGACAATCCAAAGCAGGGCAACAATCTTGTTCATTCCGGTTCTCCACGCAGCCCCGACGCGCTCAATTCGAATAGATTCGTCGATAATCGAACGCAACCACGATCGCCATGAGGCCGACAATCACGATGACGCCCACAAGTACCCATAGCATGAGGCGACGTCGTCGCAGGGCCGAGCCTGCACTGCTCTCGACCGTGATGCCTGCGCGCTGGAGACTCGCAATCACATCGGCCAACGGCTCAAACCCATACACGTTGAGTTCATGATTTCCTGAAACCGCCAACAACCTTGTCGGCTCGTACTCCCCTCCCGTAAACCGTACCGCGTCTATGGCCGAAAATCGCATTCGTCTGGGCCTTCCCCAATAGGTCACGTAGAGGCCGCGCCGGAGAATCCAAAGCCGCGTAATTCGCGAATAGAAATACGCCAGCATGGCGACCCCGGCCGCCACCACCGTGAGGCATATACTGTCCGCCACACATGCGGTCAATGACAGTCCCTGCCCCAGCACCAATAGAACCAGAACTCTTAGGGATGGTTGAAACGACAATCTCCTCCCAGTTGTTCGGTAGCGAAGCGCCGAGCGCGTTTGAGCAATCGCCCCAAACGCCAGCATGAGGGACGGAATGGATTGCAACGCCGGCCGCAGGAAACTCATTGGCATGAAATTACTCATCGAGTGAGTCCCAATGGGGCAATGGTGAGGCCATTCGACTAATCGTGCAGGTTCAGCAACGGAAACTTCTGTCTCTCCTCGGTTCGCTTGCGGACACGTTCTGCAATCTCCACGCCATCCGGGACGGCGCTCTGGTCGCTGCGCTCCCGGCGCTTTGTCCCGGCTTGCCCACAAGCGCGTCTTCGCTCAGTGCTTCCATGAACTCTTCGCGCCTTCGCGGGCTTCGCGGACTTCGCGTTTAATTCCGATGCCCAGCTACAGTGCCGCCGCGCTTCAATCCCATCCATCCCGCGTTACCATACCTCCATGACCCACGAAATGAACCACCTGCATCCCGCCGCCGAGCATTCCAAATTCTGGCAGAATGCCCACTTCTATTTCGACAAGGTCTACTCCTCCATGAAGCTGGACCCGCATTGGCGGCCCTACCTTTCATCCCCCAAGCGGGTGATGACGGTATCTTGTCCGATCAGAATGGACGATGGGTCCATCAAGGTCTTCACCGGCTACCGCGCCCAGCATAACAACGCCCGCGGGCCGTTCAAGGGAGGCATTCGCTACGACATCGGCGTCAATATGGATGAGGTCATGGCCCTGGCGATGCTCCAGACCTGGAAAAACGCCATGGTCGATCTCCCCTACGGCGGGGCCAAGGGCGGCATCGTCTGCGATCCCAAGAAGCTCTCCATGGGCGAGAAAGAGCGCCTCACCCGCCGCTATACGGCCGAGCTCATGCCCATCATCGGCCCCAACCAGGACATCCCCGCCCCCGACCTGGGCACCGATGGACAGGTCATGGCCTGGGTGCTCGATACCTATTCCATGATGGTCGGCTACCAGGCCCTGGGCGTCGTCACCGGCAAGCCCGTCTCGGTCGGCGGCTCCGTCGGCCGGGAGGAAGCCACCGGCCGCGGCGTGATGAACGTCCTCCGCAAGTTCCTCGCCACGCAGAGCAAGACCATCGAGAACATGCGGGTGGCCATCCAGGGTTTTGGCAATGTCGGCTACCACGCCGCCCGCCTGCTCGATGAGCGCGGCGCCAAGGTCATCGCCCTCACCGAGCGCGCCGGCGGCATCTACTGCGCCGCCGGCATCGATATCGAAGAGGCCGGCAAGTATTACCGCGGCAACGGCACGCTCGTCGACTTCCCCGATTCCGAACCGCTCACCAACGAAGAATTGCTCACCTGCGACTGCGATGTGCTGATCCCCGCGGCGATGGAGAACACGGTCGATGCCTCGATCGCGCCGCACGTTCAGGCCAAGATCATCGTCGAAGCCGCCAATGGCCCGACCACGCCCGAGGCCGATGAAATCCTGGCCGACATGGGCGTCACCCTCATCCCCGACATCCTCGCC
>JBBRTW010000453.1:0-5806 GCA_038244055.1 Tepidisphaerales bacterium
ACTGGCCATCCGTGGCCTCCTGTTGGTTGGTGACTTTAAGCACACCACCATTCTGACAGGAGGCTACGTCTTGCGCAAATGCAGTAAGTCCAGCTACGGCGCGGAGTTATGGGAGGGTCGGCTTATCTTGATGACATTAGGCCATGTGTCGATTCGATTCGCCCCACCTTGCGCTCCGCTGTTGCGGCCCAAGAATGAAGAATGGAAGGAATGAGTACATGCGGTGCCCCCCCCTTGGCTCTCACTGCTCCCCCCCAACCTTGCCCTGAGCGAAGCCGAACGGGGCGGCCCAGAGAAAGCCCAGCCCACCATCCCGCGTTTGGGGCAAGCAGGCAGTCGGCGGTACGCGGTAGGCAGTAAAAGCAAAGGCCCGATGCAGGCGGCGGACGGTGGCGGGGACGGCCGCACTACAAAGGGGGAGTTGCGAGAACGAGTTGTGGGTTGTGAGTTGCGCATGGAGTTCGCAAGCGGAGTCGCGCGGGAAAGCAGGCGGTCAATGCGGTGAATTCGACCGCGGGCCGTGCATCGACAAGCGCACGGGGCGCAGCCCGGGCCGGGGAGCCCGCTGCGACGGCCGTCGACCGCGCGGCGACGATGGCAAGCCCGAGCGGCTAAAATTGGATGGGCGCGGGGGCGAGGTGATGCCGTTGGGCGGGGCCCAGGGGCTCATGTTGCGCGGGTCGGAGAGGCGGGGTGGAATCCGCATTCGCGGCAAGCACATTTTGCATGTTGCGATTTGATCGCGAAAAGGGCCACAAAGCGATTTCGTCTTGTCTTCCATGAATACAATGACGTTACACGCGGTTCGCCGCGGGCGCGTTACACTGCCCTGCGTGCCCATGGCGGATGATGAACCAAGAAGGAGTTCCCATGAATTGGAATCGGATGATCGCATGCGTGGTCGTGTCGCTGAGTTCCGGCCTGCTTTGGGCCGATGAAACACCCTTGCCGAGCAAAGTGGAAACCGTCGGCCTGTTCAAGAACGGCCTGGCTGTGATCAAGCGATCGGTCGCCTGCCCCGGACCGGGCATCTACCGGATCGATGATGTGCCCAACCCGGTCCACGGGACGTTCTGGATCGAAAGCGCCGCAAAGGTTTCAATCACCGTTTCCAGCCGGCTGATTGAAGTCCCCAATCGCGCTGGGCAGAACGTCGATTTGCAGAATGAACTGGCCGGGAAGAATGTCACCGTCCACTTTCGCGAAGGCGCGATCCCGCCGGCGTCCGGCAGTGTCGTCGATCTACCGCCCGCCAAAGGCAGCAAAGCCTGGAACCGCACCTACGAACAGCCCGATTACCGTTCCTACGGCTATTACGGCGACATGAGCCGGGTGGCGAGCGGCAAGTACCTGATCCTCGACAGCGGAAAAGGCCGCACCTACGTCGATCTTTCGATGATCGCGGCCGTCCGCGTCGACGGCCAGGGCGATACGGTGAAGAAACGCGTGCCCGTTTTGATCCTCAATGTCGAGGGCGACAAGAACCAGCCTACGCCCATCTACATCAGCTACCTCACCAAGGGCATGGCCTGGGCGCCAAGCTATCGGGTGGACCTGACGGATCCGAAGATGCTCGCGCTGGAGCAGGCGGCCGTCGTGCGCAACGAGCTTGAAGATGTCAAAGACGCCGAGATCCAGCTCATCAGCGGCTTCCCCAGCGTCCAGTTCGGCCACGTCGTCTCACCGATGTCGATGGAGACGACCTTGGCGGGATTTTTCAGCCAACTCAATCAGCGCGTGGGCCAGGGAAATTCGCTCATGAGCAACGGGACCCAGCAGGTTGCGTTCAATCGCAGCGTCAGCGATCCCAGCGTCGACCTTTCCGCAACGCCCACCGGCGAAGGCGTCGATCTGCATTTCCAGTCGATCGGCAAACGCTCGCTGGGCGAGGGCGACGCCCTGAGCTTGAGCGTCGCCAAGGGCCAGGCCGAGTACGAGCGCATTGTCGAATGGATCATCCCCGATACGCGGAACGTCGACGGCCGTTACGAGCGCCAGGACTCGGACAAGTATCAGGATGCCGCCTGGGACGCCGTGCGCTTCAAGAACCCACTTGGCTTTGCCATGACCACCGCGCCCGCGGCCATCTATACCGGCGGCCGCTTCAACGGCCAGCAGCAGAGCTTCTGGGTCAACAGCGGCGAGCAGACGACCCTGCGCATCACCAAGGCGCTTTCTCTGCGCACCCGTGCCATCGAGCAGGAAGACCAGAGCAAGGACCGCGATTTGGTCTACATCGGCGGCCACCAGTTCCGCAAGGTCACCGTCAAAGGTGAACTGCATGCCAACAACCACCGCAAGGAAGACGTCAAACTCGTCATCCGCCGGCAGTTCTCGGGCGACCTGATCAAAGCCGATGGCGATCCGAAGATCGGCCTGCGCGAAGAGGGCGTTTACTCCATCAATCGCCGCTACGAAATGAACTGGACCCTCCCCCTCAAGAGCGGCGAGGAGAAAACACTGAATTACCAATACACAGTTTTGATCGCCAATTGAAGAATTAAGAACTGTATTTGTCGCAATCGACGGCCATCGCGACATGCAAGGCGCAATGAAAGACGGGAGCCGATGGGCTCCCGTCGCTCGAGTTTTAACCCGAATAATTCAGAGAACCACGAAAAACACGAAGGGCACGAAGAAGAGCGGAGGAGGGTAGAAATGTCATTTGCGCAACATGCATTCACCGTCTGCCGACTTTTTGACTGTAAGTCCTTCGGTTCATTCCTCTTCGTGCATTTCGTGTTTTTCGTGGTGAATAATCTGGGCGAATTTGGTCGAATGCGGCTTACTCCACCGGCCCGCCCAGGGCTTCATGCACGGTGCGTGGGGCGGTGACGACCAGGTTGCCGTTGTAATAACGGATCGAGGCCATTCCGCCGTTCTCGCGCCAGATCTCCGGGCGAATCGTTTCACGGATCATGGCCAGAAGGGCATCAGCGCGCTCGGCCTTGGTCGTGGTTTTCGCAGAGCCCTTGGCCGATCCGCCACCGCCGCCGCCGCCACCACCGCCGAACAATCCGCCACCGCCGCCGCCGCTGCCACCCCCGCCGCCGCGCCCGCTGCCGCCGCCGCCACTGCCACGGCTGCCCCCGCCTCCTCCGCCGCCGCTACTGCTGTTCGAGTTCAGGCTGAAATCCGGCGCTTGATCGAAATCCGGAATTTCCATCAGCAGATCATCCACCGGATAGACCCGTGTGATCATCTGCTGATCGGCGATCTCGGCCGTCGTCACTTCGATCACGCCCTCTTCGGCGTAATAGGTCAGGGGCACGCTCGGGCTCGCCTCGGTGAGCAGCACGCGCAGCACCTTCTGCAACTGCACGTCGCGCAGGCGGATATTTAAGACGGTGTCTTTGCCGATTCCCGCCGCTTCAAGAGCCCGCCAATTCACATGCAGGTTCACGGAGCTGATATCGCGCAGGAATTCGAATGCATCGACCAGGGTCGCCCCCTGGAGTTTCACTTCAGGGATGATCGTACTCAGCGCCCGCCTTGTCTGGGCCGAGCCGGCCGCGAAGGTCCATGAACTCATCCCCAGCACCGCCACCGCCACGACACAAGCCAGTCGACGCATGTGAACCTCCCGGAGGTTGGTATTGCGCAAGCCGATCAGAATTGCCCCAACAGGACAAGCCCGTTGTTAAAGCAGCGCGATCAGGAAATGCCGAAATCGGCCATCCAATCAGAGACATCTCCGATCAGACTGCCGATTGGCATACCAAGGTTCAGACACAGCGAAACCGGTTCAGGTTTGCGGCGTGGCCGAAGAATTTTCCACAGGCTTGCCGGTGTAGGGGTCAAACTTGAATTGCGGCGTGGCGGGGGCCGGCTGGGTGCCCTGGGCCGTAAGCATCGGGGCCTGCGGGGTTTGCGCGGTGATCTGGGCAGGGGCGGCCGGGGTGGGGTCCACCTGCTTCACATCTTCTTCTTCCACACCCTTGAGGCCTTTCTTGAATTCCATGATGCCTTTGCCAAGGCCGCGGCCGACCTCGGGCAATCGCTTGCCGAAGAGCAGCAGGCCAATGGCCGCAATGATGATCCATTCAGCCCCGCCGGGCATGCCAAGTGCGATCGGATGAAGCATAAAAGCCTCCAGTACAGAGAGTTACAACCAATGGGCTACCGTGGATCGACTCAAGGATCTATCTGACCGCCGACGCGGGAACTTGTTCTCGTTCCTAACCGTCATGGCACGGGAACAATGCCCGCGACCCTGGCCCAAGGCCATTCGTACCATCCCATTATACGTCAGATGGCCCGGAAGGTTAAATCTTTCCGCCACGTAAAATTTCCAGGAGCTTTTGAATGTCCGGCGGCAAGGGTGCGGCGAGGGTCATTTTCTCGTGCGTTCCCGGGTGAACGAAGCAGATTTCGAACGCATGCAGCGCCTGCCGGTCGAAACGAAAACCCTCGGCCTCGAAGATGCGCCCACCATACATCGTATCGCCAATCAGCGGATGCCCGATGGCCGCCATATGCACGCGAAGCTGATGGGTGCGCCCGGTCTTGGGGGACAGCTTGATAAAAGAAAACCGCCCGGCCGGGGGCGCGGGATTTTTCCGATCGTGCGCGAATGAACTCTCGACAAAGCGAAACTGCTCGCGCGGAATATCGCTGCGCACTTCGCCGCCCGAATTCTGAATCTTGTATTCCACTCCCGCGCCGCCCGCTTTTTCTTTCCCTGAACCCTGAACCCCGAACCCTGAACCCTCCAGAATTTCCAACACCTCATACTTCGTCACCGCATTGCGCCCACCGTTCTCCTCCTTGCGAATCGCCTGCTTCTCGCGGATGTAGCGATCCCGGCCGATGGGCAGATCGATCACATCGCTCAAAAGCTGCGGCACGCCATGGCAGACCGCGACGTAGGTTTTCTGAATCGTCCGGTTCTCGAACTGCCCGGCGATGCGCCAATGCGCTTCATCGCTCTTGGCGACCAGCATGATGCCGGTGGTGTTGCGATCCAGCCGATGCAGAATCCCCGGCCGCCAGTTTCCATTCAGGCTCGACCACTTCTGCCCGTAGCGCACCAGCCCATTGACCAGCGTCCCCGTCCAAACGCCGCGGGCGGGGTGGACCATCAGATTGGTCTGCTTGTTCAGGGCCAGGAAATGCTCATCTTCGTAAATGATATCCAGCGGAATATCCTCGGGCACCAGTTCGCTGATCGGCTTGGGCGGCGCGACCAGGTCGATCACATCGTTCTCGCGCGGCCGGTAACTCGCCTTGATGACCCGCCCATTGACCTTCACCAGCCCGCTCTCGATGAGCTTCTGCACGCCATTGCGCGAAAGGTGGTTGATGCGATCGACCAGATATTGATCGATGCGGCGGGTGAGGGTTTTGGAGAGCCGAAACTGGAGATGCTCGACATCGGACTCTTCTGCCACCTCCTCGGCCTGCTCTGAGTCGAGGGGGATCACTTCATCATCGGGGGGCGGCGGTGGTGTGAATGGTTCGGACACGAGAGGATTATCGCAGAAAAGGGGGCGGAGGAGGAGGGGGAGGCGAGAATCCATCCGCTCCCGTGAGGAGTTTAGCGCAATCGCCGCCACCGGCAAGCGTAGCTCACCATTCCAATGTTGAGGCTTGGATTTGGATGGGGACGAGGACGATGCGTGGAGGCTCAGTTTTGGAATGTTAAGCCGCGCCCCGCGCCGACTCGGCATCGGAATGTCGAGCTACAGTAGTTCCAAGTTCGCCGCTTAAACGCAAGGCTCCTCCTATGATGAAGTTGCGCAACAACATCATCAACCACGGAGGAGCCCATGCGTTCACGGAAGAACGACCTGGTAACGGCCAGGCA
>JBBRTW010000454.1:0-5790 GCA_038244055.1 Tepidisphaerales bacterium
AATACGCTGGCGGCGAGCAAGTCGGCCGTGCCACTGGCGCAGGCTTACATCGCCAAGGGGCCGGAGTTCTACACGCGGGCCGAAACGACGCTGAATGGCGTGGTGGATAACAACCCGCTGGTGACGCCCGATGCCCAGGAATTCCGGCAGGCGTTGTTTGAGCTGGCGCAGCTCTATTATCGAACGAATCGCTATGAAGAAGCGGTGGGGCGGCTGGATGAATTGACCGCCCGCTATCCCAAGGATGAGCGGATGGGGCAGCTCGTTTTCCTCATGGGGGACAGCTATCGCAAGAGCGCTGGTTTATTGACGGTGGACACGCGCACGCCGACCGCGCCGGTAGCGGCATCGACGGCCGGCGCTGTACTGGCCGCCGCCCGCACGGAGCCAGGGGGCAAGGCGACCACGCGTCCGCTGGCGGCGGTGGAGATGGACCCAGTGGAAGTGGCGGCCGCCAAGCGGGACCGCCTCAGCCGGGCGCGGGCGCTGTTCGACAAATCGATCGACATTTATCGGCGGAACCCACCCTCGGGCGAGGGGGACAAGCTCTACATGAAGCTGGCCCATTTCTACCGGGCCGATTGCGTGTTCGACCTGGGCGGATACGACGAAGCGATCAAGCTCTACGATGCGGCGGCGTTCCGGTATCAGGATGATCCATCGGCGCTGGCGGCTTATGTGCAGATCGTCAACGCCTACTGCGCGCTGGGGAAATTCAACGAAGCGAAGACGGCCAACGAGCGGGCCAAGTGGCTGCTGAAGAAGATGCCGACCGAAGCGTTTCGAGAAGGCGGATTCACGATGCCCAAGGAGTATTGGGATAAGTGGCTGCAGTGGACGGGGAGCGCGGGGATTTGGTGAGAAGACGAAGGCAGAAGGCAGAAGGATGAAGGATGAAGGATGAACAGGCGCGTGAGTGAAGCATGAAGACATGAAATGCCAAAAGCCTCGATCGTCATCCTGAGGGAGCTTGAGGCGACCGAAGGATCTGCATGGTTGGCCAAGGCCATGCAGTAGCCCGATGTTTTCGAATGGATTTTCGCTGGAGCCCAGATGACCGACACCGTGATCGATACGCTCAACCAGCAGGTGACTTGCTATCAGCGGCTGGCGAAGCTGGCAGAGCAGCAGCACGAGCATGTGCAGCAGAGCGCAACGGAGCAGTTGCTGGAAGTGCTGACGAGGCGGCAGGAGGTGCTGGATGAGGTGGGGAGGCTGGAAACGTGCATTGCGGTGACCAAGAAACGCTGGGGCGAGTATCTGCGCGGGCTGGATGGAGGATCGCGGTCGACGGCCGAGCGGCTGTTGGCGGAAACGCGGCGGCTTTTGGAAGAAATCACAACGGCCGATCGCAATGATGCCCTGATCTTGCAGCAGCGAAAATTGAACCTTGGCAAGCAGATCAATCAGGCGCAGACGGCGCGGCAGGTGAATCGGAATTACGCGACGGCGGCGTACGGCGCGCGGCCTAGCCGGATGGATGTTAGGCAGTAGGAAGTACGAAGGATGAAGGATGAAGGATGAAGGATGAAGGATGAATGATGAATGATGAAAAAAGTTACGCTGAGTATTCTGATTCATCCTTCTGCCTTCTGCCTTCTGCCCTCTGCCTTCATCCCTCATCCTTCATCCTTCATCCTTGCCTTCGTCTTCCCTGGAGTAACGCTCGATGAGTACAGCAACCATGACATCTTCTTCTCTGGTCAGCCCGGCTCAGCGCATTGAGGAGCTGGGGCGGATCATCATGGCTTACAGCGAGGTTACCGAACGCCTGCAGCAATCGCACGAGAAGCTGCAGGAAACGGTGCTGATGCTGCGCGAGGAGTTGAGCGAGAAGAATCGGCTGCTGGAGCGGAAGAATCGACTGGCGGCGCTGGGCGAGATGGCGGCGGGGATGGCCCATGAGATTCGCAATCCGCTGGGAGGGATTCATCTGTACGCCTCGATGCTGGCCAAGGATGTATCAGGCATGCCCCCATCGCTGGAACTGGTGAAAAAGATCAGCGGAGGAGTCAAGCGGCTGGAGGGATTGGTCAGTCAGGTGCTGGCGTTTTCGCGGGAAATTCGCGTGAATCCGGTGCAGACCGATCTGGCGCAGGCGGCAGCGCGGGCGATCGAGATGGCCGAGTCGAAGCTCGATGGCCTGGGTGTATTGTGGGAGATCGAGGGACCGGCCGAGATGCCGGCCGAGCTCGATCCGCTCCTGATCGAGCAGGCGCTGCTCAATCTGGTGTTGAACGCCGCCGAGGCAATGCAGGAGCGCGGTGGGCGGCTTCGAATGGTTTACGACCGCGGCGAAGAAGTGGAAGCCCGGCAATGCCGGATCATCGTCCGCGACAGCGGCCCGGGGATTCCCGGCGATGTGCTGGACAAGATTTTCAACCCGTTTTTCACGACCAAAGACACGGGGACCGGCCTGGGTCTGGCGATCGTGCATCGGATTGTCGAGGCGCACGAAGGAACGATCATCGCGAGCAATCCGCCCGGCGGCGGGGCGCAGTTTGAGATACGGATTTAGTTGTTAGTTGTGAGAAGAAGTTGCGAGTTGCGAGTTGTCAGTTGTCAGTTGTTGGTAGCGGTCGCACGTTGTGAGTTTTTGGATTTAACTCGCAACTGGTAACTCACAACTCGCAACTACCTTAGGAGCGAATCATGGCGCGGATTTTGGTGTGTGACGATCAGGAAATGATGCGTGATTCGCTGGTGGCGACACTGGCGCGGGAGGGGCATGAGGTCGTGGCCGCCACCGATGGCACGGTGGCCGTGCAGCGGCTGGCGGGTGCGAAGTTCGACCTGCTGATCTCGGATCTCAAGATGCCGAAGATGACGGGGATCGAGCTGCTGGCCGAGGCGAAAAAGGTGCGGCCGGACATGCCGGTGATTCTGATGACCGCCTTCGCCAGCGTGCAGACGGCCGTCGAGGCGATGAAGCTGGGGGCTTACGATTACATTCAAAAGCCGTTCGATGGAGACGAGATCAAGCTGCTGGTGGATCGGACATTGGAGCACAGCCGGCTGGTCAAGGAAAATATGGCCCTGCGCACGATGGCGGAGGCGGTGATGGCGCCCCGGCCGCTGATCGGATCGGGGATCGCGATGGATGAAGTCCGTAAGACCATCGAGCGCGTCGCGCGGAGCAACGCGACGGTCCTAATTCGCGGCGAAAGCGGCACGGGCAAGGAACTCGTCGCCCGCGCCATTCACATGGCCGGCGAGCGGCGCGATCGGCCATTCCTGGCCGTCAACTGCGCCGCCCTCTCGGAAAATCTGCTGGAAAGCGAATTGTTCGGGCACGAGAAGGGGGCGTTCACGGGCGCGGATAAACTCCGTCGCGGGCGGTTTGAGCTGGCCGATGGCGGCACGCTTTTGCTCGATGAAATCAGCGAGATCGCCCCGGGTTTGCAAGCCAAGCTTTTGCGCGTGCTCCAGGAAAGCCAGTTCGAGCGCGTCGGCAGCAGCATGACCCACCAGGTCGATGTGCGGGTGATCGCCACCAGCAATCGCGATCTGGAAAAGGAAGTGGATGAGGGGAAATTCCGCTCCGATCTGTTCTACCGGCTGAACGTGGTGCCGATCGAATTGCCGCCCTTGCGCAATCGCGCGGATGATGTCCCCGAGCTTTGCCGGCATTTTCTCCACCTGATCGCCAAGCGCGAGAAGGCCGCGTTCCGGCATATCGAGCCCGAGGCGGTGCGGCTGCTGCAGAAGTATCCGTGGCCGGGCAATGTACGGGAATTGCAGAACATCATCGAGCGCGCCGGCGTGCTGGAGATCGATCCGGGCGTGGTTCGGGCGGAAACGATCGAGCCCTGGCTGAAGATGCGGCCGATCACGGCCGGCGATGCGCTGGCGGGCAAACCTCTGGCCGAGATCGAGAAGCAAGTGATCCTGACGACCCTGCAATCGTTCAAAGGCCACCGCATGAAAACCGCCCACGCCCTGGGCATCGGCGTGCGAACCCTGGGGATGAAGATCAAGAAATGGAAAGAGGAGGGGGAGTTGGTCGAGGCTTGAGAAGTGTGAAGGGCGAATGCGGAATGATGAATGCTGAATGCTGAGACACGTGGCGTCAATCTTCGAAGGCTTTTCCACTCCATTCATTTTCGTGCCCTTCGTGCCTTTCGTAGCTCAATCTCTGTGGTTCAATCTCCGGCGGATTTTGCGCGGGGGCGCAGGAAATGCTATCGGCGAAGGCCGGTATGGAAGCATCCGAGGCGATGTCCGCGTGGTATGACATTTGATGTATGAGGTGTTGCGATGTTTATCGACAGGATGATCAATCAGACCAATGCCCCGCTGGTCGAACAGGTGCTCAAGTTCGCTTCAGCGCGGCACAACCTGATTGTCCAGAACATGGCCAACGTCGATACCCCCGGCTATCGGCAGCAGGATTTATCGCAGGCCAAGTTTTACAAGCTGCTGAGCGATCGGACCGAGCAGCGCGAGCAGTCTTCACCCGGGTCGGTTGGGTTCGCGGATATCGGCGGTGAGTTGGAGAAGCCGACGGCCGGGATTTTGTTCCACGACCAGAACAACCGCTCGATGGAACAACTCGTCTCCGAGCAGGCCAAGAACGGCATGCTCTATACGATGGCGATTGAAATTCTGCGAAAGCAGTACGGGCAGATGGAAATGGCACTGAAGGAGCGAGTCGGCTAACCCCGCTCGCAAACGCGTCACTTGAAAAGCGTGTCATCGTGAAAAGCGTGTCATCCTGAGGGAGCTTGAGGCGACCGAAGGATCTACCTTTAACGACCCAGGCCACTGAATCGCATAATCGCCTTCACAGAGCACTTTCTTCCGAAGCGCATTGGCATTATTGAATCGGAGAACCCATGTTCGGAACCCTAGACGTCTCGGCCAGCGCATTGACCGCTCAGCGGATTCGCATGGATACGGTTGCGGCGAATATCGCCAACCTCAACACCACCCGTGATGCCGATGGCAACCTCAACCCCTACCGGCGGCGTTTTGTCGTGTTCGGGACCGGGCAGGGGGGGCACGGCGCTGATGCGACCAAGCCGGGCGTTCATGTGCAGAAGATTGGCCTGGATCAATCGCCCTTCGAGATGAAATACGATCCCGACAACGATGATGCCGGCCCGGATGGCTACGTCCGCCTGCCCAACATCAACATGGCCACCGAGTTCGTCAACGCCATCGAAGCCTCGCGGGCTTACGAGGCGAATATCACGACGATGGAAGTCACCAAGTCGATGATCAACGCCTCGCTGCGCCTGCTCGCATGAGCCGCGTCGGAATTATTTTTCTTCAGCTCGATTTTGGTTGCGAGTAATTCCGAACACCGTAAGCTCTGCCATTGCGATTGAACTAATGAACGCTTCATGATTCCGAGTGGATGAACCCATGATTGACGGGGTCGGCAATAACTTGAGCCTTGGAAAAGCCGCGGGCGGCGGAGTCTCGCCCGCGTCAATTGGAGGCGCTGGAAGCGCCGGCTCGGCGTCTGGAGGCGCGAGTTTTTCCGATGCCCTGAAAAATTCCATCGATGAGGTGAGCCGCTTGCAGCAGGATGCCAGCAAAGCCGTCGAAGACCTCATGACCAACAAGACCGAGGATGTCACCGGCGTCATGACGGCCATGGAGAAATCCGATCTGGCTTTCAAGACGCTCCTGGCGATCCGCTCGAAGCTGATGGATGCGTACGAGGAGATCAAGAGCATTTCGATATAGTAGTAGGCAGTAGGCAGTAGGCAGTAGGCAGTAGGCAGTAGGCAGAAGGCAGAAGGCAGAAGGCAGAAGGCAGAAGGCAGAAGGCAGAAGGCAGAA
>JBBRTW010000455.1:0-5789 GCA_038244055.1 Tepidisphaerales bacterium
CGCCCGCAGCCCCGCCCCCTCCCCCAACCGCCCGTTCCACCAGCCTCCCCTCGCTCGACATCACCATCGCTCCCTCCTCGGCCGACGCCGCGGCCAGGCCGTGCGATCCCTTCACCAGCCCCGCATCCAGCGGGATCACGTTCATCATCGCCCGCATCCCCAGCTTCCGCCGAGCCAGCGCCCACGCGATCTTCAATTTCGGCGCGGCGATCTTCGGATCGAGAAACAACTCGGCCGGGTCGTATCCCGGCTTGCGGTGGATATCCACCGTCCGCGCGAAATCCGGGGCGCGATCATCATCGAGCCAGTAGTAATAGGTGAACCACGCATCGCGCTCCGCCAGCGCGATCAACTCCCCGCTCCGCGCATGATCCAGATGCGCCAGCCGCTTGCCCGATTCATCCAGCACGCTCCCCACGCCGGCCGCGCCCTCCAGTAACTTCTTCACTTCATCGACCCGCCCCGCATCCTTCACATACACATGTGCCACCTGATGATCCGCCACCGCGAAGGCCGCGCTCGCCCCCGCATCCAGCATCTCCCGCCCCATCTCCTCGCGCACCGCCAGCAGCCCCGCCTGCCGCAAAACCCGGTTCAAATGCACCGGCCGACTCACCGGAGAAATCCCGTACTCCGACAAAATCACCACCCGCGCCCCCCGAGACTGAAAATGATCGATGAGCTTCCCGCACTCGGCATCGAGCTCGCGCAAATCCCGAGCCAGCGCGCCGTCCGCCCCGGATTCCCCCACCGATTCCAACCCCTCCGCCCCCCGAGCCGATGCGCTCACAAAAGGCCCGACTTTTTGCAGAACATAATCCAAATGCGGCAGATAAACCAAAGTCAACGTCGCATCGTATTTCTTATCCACCTCGATCGAAGCCTCCGCGATCCAGCGCGTTGCCGCGATGCTGGGGGCCGGCCACCAGAAATTGAAGAGGGGGAACCTGCCGAGTTTTTGTTGCAGCTCATCGCGGAGGCCGGCGGGATGGGTGTGGACATCCGGAATCTTCCGCCCATCCGCCGGATACATCGGCCGGGGCGTCACCGAATAATCGGCCGACGAGTACATGTTGTACCACCAGAACAGATTCGCGCAGGTGAAGCGCGGATCGCGGCGTTTGGCGGTCTCCCAGACTTTTTCCCCGGTGACCAGCTTGTTGGATTGCAGCCAGAAGCGCACCTCTGCGGTGGCGCGGAAGTACCAGCCATTGGCGACCGCACCATGCTCGGCGGGCCAGAGGCCGGTGAGATAGGTGGATTGGACGGTGGTGGTGACGGCGGGGAGGACCGGGCCGATGGCCGCCCAGCGCCCGGAAGCGCGGAAGGCGTGCAGGCGCGGAGTGTGCCGCGGATCGATGAGATTCGCGGACAGGCCCACGGCGTTGATGATGACGGTTTTGTGCATCGGGTAAGAGAGAGTTACCCGGAAGGCGAGCGAAGGAAAAGGGGCAGCGCTGCGCAGGGTCAGGAGCCGGCCACCCAGCGCCGTTACGAAGTTGAGAGGCGCTGGCCGGCTCCTGACCCTTTCTCGCTGCCCGGACGATACCGCACTGGTTCTGTCCAGGTCCGTCCGTCGTCGATAATGAATCAGCGATTTGAGCGCGGTATTGACCAATCTCTGTCAGACCCATCGCGTCGAATCCGTCGCATCTTTATCGTCCCTTCGTTACGATTGATTTGGCGAACACACCTGTTTTGAGACGCTGAAATGTCCAAACCCTTCAAAAATCCATCGTTCGCGCCATCGCCTGGAAGTCAGCACACGACACCCCGTCTTCTTCTGCGTCAGTGGGCGGTCGATACTCCGCATGGCAGGCGTGTCTGGACCTATGACTTGAAGACTGAAAAACTTCAACCCAAATCAATCAAAAGCATCATGTGCAGCATCGGGTTCTATGACATGGAAAATGGCTCAAGCCTCGACCCCTTCCTGACAAGAATTGAGAACCAGGCTGGGCCTATTCTATCCAAGATCCGGCGCGCGCGTTCACCTTGCTCGTTATCGCCTGCCGAACAGAAGACGCTCGCCCTCTTCGTGATGCTGCAATATTTGCGCAGTCCGCTGATACGGAATCATTTGGAGGATTTCTACGCCGATACTGCTCGCGACGGCAACGGAACGCCAATCCCTAAGTCGAAAGAACTGTTTTCAAAATACTACCCTGAGATGATGCCAGTCGAGGTGCAGTCAAGCTTCCTTGCAAACTGGTCATTTGATCTTGCTCGTCAGTTGTTCCAGAAGAGATGGGCTGTCGTCCAGGCTCGGAACGCCAGTTTTCTGATCTCCGATCACCCGGTTGTGTCGTGGTCTCCGGAAGGCACCGGTCCTGGAAAAGCGACGCTCAAGGCACGCACCTACTACATGCCAATCGCGCCGCATCTCTTGTTGCAGTTCGCCAATCTGACGCGGCTTCCATTTCCACACGGAGCCGCGTGTGGCGGGATTCGCGGTCAGATGTGGGCCAGAAATGGGTACATGGCGAGGGACGATGTAATTAAGGTGAACCACTTCCAGAAAATGAAGGCAGTAAGGTGGATTGTGGGCGCTAGTCGGAGTGCGTTGGATTTTGCGAACTCGCTACCGCCAGAAAAGCGTTGACATTCCCGCCAAGACGCGACAGACTTCTTTAAGCAGTCCGTACTGGAATTCCTCGTGAGCAAAGCCACCCCCAAGTTCTGCCCGATTTGCGGTCGACTTCTGGCGGAAACGCAAGATCGTCCGAAGGTGGGATGCGCTCGTTGCTATCGCCGGGATGTTGGCGTAAAAAGACGGGCCGTCCCTGGTCGGGCACCGCCAAATGCTTGGAGCGGGGATTCAAAGGAGTTGGAAAATGAGAAGGGGTGATTTTTCTCTTTGCGTGGTGGTGGACGACGAGATTCTCCCGGAGCGCCCTGACGCGGAGCTCGAATGTGCATGGGTGAATGCCATCACGGGTAAAGAGTTTTCGTTGCTTCTCGTCAATCGCGGTATCCGGCGCGTCGCAGTGGTGTTATCCATTGATGGACTTTCTGCGGTATCTGGCCGCCCTGCGTCGTTGAAAACCTCACCTGCGTACATCGTTAGTCCTTCGTCGCAGTTCCTCGTTCGTGGCTGGCGCGTTGATCAACGTACAGCGGCGGCATTTCTTTTTGACGTTGCACCAAAGGGGTACGCAAGGCAGCTTGGAGAGAACACCGCGAATGTGGGTATTATCTCCGGCGCGTTTTTTGGGGAGGCACGGAGTGAACCTTGCGTAGACCTGCCTCGATTTTCTCTACGGTGGCCTAGTACCTCCTAAGGGCCACAGAAGCGGCCCGAACCGGTGGACTCTTCCAGGGCAGGGACTCGGAGCGCGGAAGTGTCGTTGTCTCTTGGCACTTCAATATCGGCACCTAGCAATCGCATTCCAGCTGTTAAGACCCCGTTACCTGCAATCCACCAAAGGCCGCCATCTAATGCCCAGCCGGGCAAGGAGTTGCCGCCGGAGCAGATGCCCTTCTCCATGCGCACGCCGATGGCAAACACCCCGCGGGGGCGGGTGTCGGACACGGCTAATGCCCAGCCGGCCAAGCAGTTGTCGCCGGAGGAGATGCCATTCTCCCTGCGCGGGGCCGATGGCAAATACCCCGCCAGGGCGGGGTCGGACGCGGCGGCGAAGGAGGATACGGATAACGTGGCGGTAGCCTTTGGGCGACGGACAATGGATGCCGTTCGAGCGGTCTCGTTTACTCGCGCAAATCCAATGCGGCCTGATGTGGTGATCGACATCCGTTATGACTCGCCTCGTGCGCTTCGTGCCGCCGATGTGGGATGCCAGATTCCACCGGGATGGAACGGGGGCGGGCGATAAACGCGGTAGAAATTCCCGGAGCTGTTTTCCGGTTCAATTCTGGCGATGCGGCGAAATGAAGCGTTAGGGCGAGCGACGGTTCCATTAAATCCGCGTTCAGTAAATGCTGTTCCGCGCGATCCATTGCCCCATCTTACCGTGAGGCCGCCACAAACATTCCATTGTTTTCGGGTTTGATTGGCCGGAAAGGGTCAGGAGCCGAGGGAAGCTTGGTCCGCTTGGTCGAGCTTTTTGGTGGCCGGCTCCTAACCCTGTGGCGTTCCTTCGCGGTTGGACGCCGCTTGCAAGTATTCATCCGGGACGGCGCTCTGGTCGCTGCGCTCCCGGCGCTGTGTCCCGGCTTGTACTGATGCGCGGGGTCGCTTCGCCACTCTACCCCCCCACCCTCCACTCCATCACCCCTCCCGAATACTTCTCCTTCAACTTCACCACCATCCTCAACCCCGTCGTCGTCACCGCCTTGAACGCAACCTTATTAAACCCATTCCCCTTCACCCCAAATTCCCCGGCCGGCTCCACCGGCTTCCACTCCTGCCCATCGCGGTACTCCAGTTTCCACGACTCGGGCAGCCTGCACCCGGCCGAATCCTGGAACCAGTAGACCTCCACCGATCCCACCTTCATCGGCTTGTCCCATTCGTAGGCCGCCCATTCGCTCGTGCCGACCTTCGGCCACCACGTCATCCTTGGGATCGAATGGTCATCCGAACTGGCCGGCTCGATCTGATCGTGCAATGCCTCGACCGTATCGCGATCGTAGCAATGCGAGGCAGATGCCTTGGCCAGACCCGGCAGTGTCGGCGCGGGCGTCGCCAGGGCGACGGCAGGGTCCTCCGCGAGCCACACCTGCATTTCCCCGGCCGCCCGATGATCCCACGCATAATACGGAACCAACATCACCGGAACTTCCGTGCTGGCCACTTCAACTTTTTCAGCCTGCGCCGGCTGCACCAGATTCCCATCGCCGGCCTTGGGCGCTTTGCGGGCATGAGATAATCCCGTGCTCGTCAATACCATCACCCCGCCCAATAGATCCTTTCGAAACTCGCTCTTAACCTCCGCCGATTTTGGCAGCGAGAGGTCATACGTACGCTTGCCCGGCTGATCCACCGCCTCCGCGCAGTACACAACCGGCCCGCGCTGCAGCGCCACCCGGCCGGCATCGGCCTTCACATTTCCATCCGCGTACACGCGCTTAACCGGCATCGGCATCTCCAACGTCACCGCCGAAGCCTGCTGGCCCCAGCGCCCGGAAACGCGCTGATACCCGCGATCATTGCCTGCGATCGGTGTTGCCGCGGTCGGCGCGCCCACGGTGACGACCGCCTTCTCCCCCTCGCACCAGCCGGGGATGCGCAGCCGAAGGTCAAAATCCATCGGCCGGTCGGCCGTCACGGTTAAATCAACGCGCCCCTCCCACGGATAATTCGTCTTCTGCGCGATCGTCACTTTGGCTCCCTTGAAATCGATCGTCGCCGATCCCGTGGCGTACAGGTTCACATAAATCCCGCCATCATCGGTTGCATACGCCAGGCCCGGAATCGACGGCAAGAACCTCACTACATTGCTCGGGCAGCAGGCCGTTCCGAACCACTCCTGCCGGTGATGTTTCCCCCGGCTGGCCAGCGGGTTCACATAGAAAAACCGGTCCCCGCTCATCGACACGCCCGAGAGCATTCCGTTGTAAATCACCTTCTCCACCACATCGAAATACTTCGCATCCCCACGCAGAAGATTCATCCGGCTGTTCCACAGGGCATTGCCGATGGCGGCGCAGGTTTCGCAGTAGGCCGATTCATTGGGGAGCTCATAATCATCGCCGAAGGCCTCGCCGGCATGCCGCGCGCCGACGCCGCCGGTGATGTACATTTTCCGCCCGGCCGTGTTTTCCCAGAGCCGGTCCAGCGGCGCGAGATATTTCGGATCGCCGGTCGCGGCCGCCACATCGGCCGCCCC
>JBBRTW010000456.1:0-5761 GCA_038244055.1 Tepidisphaerales bacterium
AAGAAAAACATCGATGCCCTGGTGCTGGAGAAGGTGCGGCATGAGTTCCGCAAGCGGCAGACGACGCTGGCCTGTTTTGAGAAGGTGATGCTGGAAGGACGCGCGCCCAAGGATGTGGCGGCGGAGCTGGGGATGGACAAGGTCAATACCGTTTACGTTTACTGCAAGCGGGTGATGGATCGCATCGAGGACGTGCGGCAGGCGTACGATGAGGCCTACGAGTATGACCCGGAGGTGGCCGATGCCCCTGACGACCTGCCCTGATGAGATTGACTTGTTTCCGCTGGTGGCGGGGGAGTCGGCCGAGGCGGATCTGGATGAGCACCTCAAGAGCTGCGATGCGTGCCGGGGGCGATTGAAGAAGCTCAAGGCGCGGGTGGCGACGATGCGCCTGGCGGCGGAAGATTCGATGAAATCGCCGGGCATCGTGGCCGAGGCGCGCAATGCGGAGATTCCCAGGCAGATCGGGCAGTACGACATCGTCGAGCTTCTCGATGAAGGCGGGCAGGCGCAGGTGCTGCGGGCGTTTCATCGGGCGCTGCGGCAGGAGGTGGTGATCAAGCTCGGGCTGGAGCCGGTGCCGCCGGATGAAGCGGATGCCGATGGGATCGTCAATGAAGCGCGGCTGCTGCGGACGCTGGAGCATCCGCACCTGGCGCGGGTTTACGATCTGGATTTCCACAATCATCGGCCTGTTTTGGTGATGGAATTCATTCGCGGGCGGTCGCTGTTTCAACTGGTGAAGGAGCGGGTCTTCACGTCCAGGGAGGCGGCCGATCTGATCGCCAAGGTGAGCCGGGCGGCCGGGGCGGCGCATCGGATCGGAGTTTATCATCGCGATATCACACCGCGCAATATTCTCATCGATGAAGATGAGCAGCCGCGCCTGATCGACTTCGGGCTGGCGCGGCTGCGCAGCGCCTGGGGGGAGAAGCATGAGCCGCTCGGGCTGATCGCGGGGACGCGGTTGTTTATGTCCCCCGAGCAGGCGGCGGGGCGCTCGGCGCAGGTGGATTCGCGCAGCGATGTGTATGGACTGGGGCAGGTACTCAAGTACATGCTGGCGGATCGGAGCGATCCGCTTTCGGAGCAGCTTAAATTGCGGTCGGATGTGCCGCCGCGCTTGGCGCAGGCGATCGAGCGGGCGACGGCGGTGGAGCCGGGGCGGCGATTTGGATCGGCGGATGAACTGGCGGCGGCGCTGGAGCGCTCGGTGCGGCCGCGCTGGCCTAGGGAATGGGTGGCGCTGGCGGCGATCTTCGTAATTGCGGCGGCGGTCGGCGTGATGTTGTCGCTGTGGCCCAAACCCAGGCCGGTTTCGCTACCGCAGGTTGAAATGGTGAGTTTCGCGGATGGCCGAGCGCTGGCGGCCAAATGGCTTCCATTGGATGCGGATGCACGCGTTCGAATTTCCACGGCCGTTCCGCATGGGTGGTCTCCGCTGCTGCTTCTGATCAGTCCCGATTCAAAAATTGAAACGTTCCCGATTCTGGGCATGGTCGCCGGCACGCGCTCGGATATGGATGAATACCGGTCGACGAATCAGTTGCTGATTGGCCGGGACACGCCCAACGGCATTCCCAACCCGCGCGGCATCAAGTTGGTGCTGGTCGTCGCGACCCCCAAGCCGCTGAGCGAAGGGCAGATCGCGGACCTGTCGGCGAAGATCAGAAGCGCCTTGAAAGGCGCATGGTCGCCGCCGGATGATGGGGTGCATTCGGCCTTCGCGATCAGCAACCAGGGCCTGCAACTTCTCGGCCTCACGCGCGGCGCGGTCATCGATCAACTGCCGCCACTGGACCAGAAAGTGCAGGATCAGCTCGAGGCGGTGCGCAGAAAACTCAACGAAGCGGACATCGAGTTCTTCGCCGGGGTCGCCTTCCCCTACGACCCGACCGCGCCGACCAGCCACACCAAGCCAAGCGGGCCGGAATGATCCGCGGCGACTACCATCACGCCCGGTTTTTCTAATGGCAGTTCGATTCCACCTGGGCGATGATGCGCGGGCACGCTAACCGGGAGGATCAATGACCACCGCTCCGCTTCGCCCTCGCATCGTTAAACCCGCCTTCATCAGCCCCACGCCATTCGACGCCCAGCGCATCGGCGCGGCGGCCGTCTACTGCAGCGATGGCCGATTTGGCGAGCAAATGGATGAATTCCTGCACAATGGCTTGAAACTGCCGCGTTACGACCGCGTCGCGGTGCCGGGCGGCGCGGCCTGCCTGGCCGGGCACTGCATGGCCTCTTTCGAGAAGGCGGCGATGGAGCGGCAACTCGAATTTCTCATCCGCGACCACCAACTCCGGCGGGTCGTGCTCATCGCCCACGATGGATGCGGTTTCTACAAACACCAATGGACGCCCGGCCGCACCACCGAGCAGCAGCAGGCGGAGGATCTTGAAAAGGCGGCCGACCTGATCCGCTCGTGGAATAGCGCGGTGCAGGTGGACATTTTCTTCGCGCGGAAGGCGGAGGGACGGGTGGCGTTTGAGAGGTGGTGAGGACGGGGAAGGTCGCGGAAAAACGTGGAGACGACCCGCGGAAAACATAAAGACATAAAACATAAGGGGGGTGTCGGTCCTGAGTTGTGACAATGGCCACCCGAATGATGCCGTAGGTCATGGTTCTGTTTGCCCCGACGCCGCTGCGGTGTTATTCTGCATCGTCGCCTCACCGGGGAATTTTCTTGGAAGCACAGACCAACACGATCGATTTCACCTGTTCCTGCGGCCAGCAGTTTCGCGCTCGCTGGGATCAGGGCGGAAAAACCCGCCGCTGCCCGACCTGCGGCGTGCTGGTGACCATTCCCAAGGTGGCGGTTGCTTCGCCCACCCCGGCCGACACTTCCAATGCCGCGCGACCCGGCCCATCGGTCGCCGCTCGCTTTCTCCAGGTCCCGAGCACTTTCGGCCATCTCGTGGCCTTTCTTATGGCCGGATGGCTTACGATTGCCGTGCTCGTCTTCATCCTGTCGTGGTTTTCCGACATCCTGAAATACGTCGGCCTCTTTCTCTTTCTGGTCGCCACCTGCGCGGTCGTTCAGCAGATATGGAAACTCCTGCGCGCCCGCCAACTCGTGCTCGAGCAGAAGGAAGTTTCGCTCCTCTGGGGCTTCGTTCATCTGATCGCCTGGGACCCCATCCAGGGCGTGCTGGTTTTGAAAAACAAGAGCGTCAGCTTCAGCGATGACGATCTTCAGGATGGCCAGGGCGGGGTCCGCTTCATCTATCCGGTGCTGGGTGAAGAACTGGCGCTGCGGGTTCCGCTCGAAGTGCAGACGCTCCGTTTTTCCGACAAGGACATTCTCACCCGCGAATACCTTTCGGTATCGGTGCGCGGCACCATGAAATGGCGCATCGTCGATATCCGCAAGTTCTACCTTCTGGTCAGCCGCGAACTGCGCTCCACCAGCGACACGCGCGGCGCGGTCACCCTGACCCAGCGCCCCGATGACCCGCGCGCTGGCAACGCGACTTCTCTACTGGATTCCGCGGCCGAGTGGCTCCGCATCATCGCCGAGGAGCAGACGCGCACGGTCGTCTCCCGCGCCCAGTCCGGCCTGCTCATCGCCGACCGACTGTCGCAGGAACTTCCGGACATGAAGAGCTCATCGGACCTTCATTCGCTGAGCAATGACATCGCCGTTCCTGTCGCCCAGCGCCGCAGCTCGACCGAGTGGGGCGGCGCTACCGAAGGCCTCGCCAGCGCCATCCACGATACCATCGCCCAGCGCCTCGAAGGCTACGGAATTGCCGTGGATGACGTTTCGCTACAGGAAATTCGCCTGCCCGAAGAGATCGTCCAGGAATGCATCGCGGCCGCCAAATCCTACTACATCCCGATGCGCGCCGAACGCGAGGCCGCGGTTAGATACTCCAACAAGCAGGCCGAGCTTCGCGCTGAAGTTGAACTGCTCGGCAAGGAGGCCGTCAGTACGCGCGAAGTCGTTGGCGCGGCCCCCGCCTTCACACTCACCGATTTCCTCAGCCAGTATCTCAACAGAAAGATGGGCGCTCCCGCAGCCGCCGTCGATCCCATGGCCGGCGTGATTGCCGCCCAGATCGCCGCCGCGGCGAATGCGCCGCAACTTCCGCAATCGCCGCAACCTGGCACCGCCTGAGCAAGATCACATGCTCCATCGAGGCGATTCCCGTCTCCTGAACCCTCCATTCTCCATCCTCCATCCTCGACCGTTGCCCCCCACCGCTGCGTATCTCGCCCCCAAGAACTCATGCACGAAACCTCCATTGTCGAAAGCCTGATCGATCTCATCGCCGATGAACTCGCCGATCAGGGCTCCGTGCGCGTCACGCTCGTTCGGCTCCGCATCGGTCCATTGGCGGGTGTTGTCAATGAAGCCCTCGAATTCGCGTTCACGGCCTGCGCGCCGGGGTCGATCATCGATGGCGCTCGTCTCGAAATTGTTGCAGTGCCTCTGACCGCCTGGTGCGCCAGATGCAACGCGGAGCGGCAAATTCCCAGCCCTCAACTTCTCGCGTGCCCGATCTGCGGCGAGCCTACGCCTGACATTCGCGCTGGCCGGGAACTTGAACTGGCGGCCCTTGAAGTGGTTGACCTGCCGCACGCCGGCTCAAGCAATGAAGCCCAAACCTGACCCGCTTGACCGGAATCACCGCTTGCGATGGTTTGTCGCTTTAATGACCGTGTACGATTTGGCGTTGTCGGCCGTCGACGCCATCCGGGACGGCGCTCTGTCGCTGCGCTCCGGCGCTCTGTCCCGGCTTGTTCGGAGGCACTGGAATTCTGCTTGCGATGAAAAATTTTCGCCTTCCGCACCTGCGCGGTGAGTTTTCTTGGCCGCTCGCAGTCGATCGCGTCTCATCTGCCGGCCGCGCGATACCATACACCCATCATGGATACGCTAACCCCCTCGCAGCCGCGCATCGTCCAGGTGCGCCAGAAAGTTCTCAAACAGAATGATGTTCTCGCCCGCGCCCTTCGCGAGCGTTTTCTGTCGGCCGGCGTGTTCGTCGTCAGCCTCGTCTCCAGTCCAGGCTCGGGCAAGACCACCTTTCTCCGGGAGATTCTCAAGCGACTCAATGCGACCTCTCGTGTGGCCGCGCTGGTCGGCGATCTGGCCACCGAGAATGATGCCAATCGCCTGGCGGAGTCCGGCGCGCCTGTGCGGCAGATCGTCACCGGCACGGTCTGCCATCTCGAAGCTCAGATGGTCGAAACCGCCATGGTGGGCTGGGACCTTGCCCAACTCGATTACCTGTTCATCGAAAACGTCGGCAACCTCGTCTGCCCGGCCTCCTACGATCTGGGGGAAGCCTTGCGCCTGGTTCTGATGTCCACGACCGAAGGGGAAGACAAGCCCCTCAAATACCCGACCATCTTCAATACATCGGACGCCGCGATCATCACCAAGATGGATCTCGCGGCCGCGGTTGAATTCAACAAACCGGCCGCCCTCGCCGCCATCGAGTCAGTCCGGCCTGGTCTGCCGGTGTGGGAAGTCAGCGCCCGCACGGGAATTGGAATCGACGAATTCATCGATCATCTGGCGGAGAGGAAATCGAAGGCGTGAAGGCGGTGGAATATGAAACATGAAACATTGTTATGCTGAAATCATCCGGGATTAGACGAAAGGGTCAGGAGGGCTCTGTCTCAATGCTTTCCCGTGACACGGCCGTCCCGGCCGTGCTGGAAACATTGAACTAAAAACTTCGGCGAATTTGCGTCCTTTTCCACTCCATGTCGCCAGCACGGGCGGGACGCCCGTGTCACGGTGGGG